>JBBWWC010000041.1:0-3109 GCA_050256555.1 Planctomycetota bacterium
TGCTCTACTTGTTCCTGCTCTACTGATTCCCGCTCTACTTATTTCTGCTCTATTTATTTCTGCTCTACTTATTTCTGCTCTACTTATTTCTGCTCTGACTGATTTCTGCTCTATTGATTCCTGCTCTGACGGATCTTCAGGTCACTTTCTTGCTTGAGTGTTTTTGCACTTCAGGCTGTACCTTGCACGACAGTCGAGCTGCGACGATGCTTGGGCGGGAATGGAGGCTGTCATGAAGGTGGGTGTTTGCTCCTGGTCCCTGTCTCCTGCAGGGACGGACGATCTAATTGATAAGGTCCAATCCACGCAGCTTTCTGCGATACAGCTGGCTCTCGATCCGATTCGAAGTGACTGGGGAGCAGGAGCCTTTGATCAAATTCGCCAGGCCGGTATCGAAATCCTCAGTGGCATGATGATGCTGGAGGGGGAAGATTATTCGAGTCTGGAGACGATACGGGAGACAGGTGGAGTTCGACCAGATGCAAAATGGCAAATCAATCTCGAATATGCACGAGAAAATGCCAGGCTTGCTGCAGCCGCAGGGATCTCTCTTGTCACCTTTCATGCCGGGTTTATTCCCCATGATCATGATGATCCTGAACGCCACAAGATGCTCGATCGGCTCGCAACATTTTCGGCCATTTTTAACGATGCTGGTTGCCGAGTCGCACTGGAAACAGGGCAAGAGACAGCCTCGACATTGTGCTCCGTTTTACAGGAGCTGGCACTTCCCGATGTGGGAGTGAATTTTGATCCTGCCAATATGATTCTCTATGGAATGGGTGATCCAGTCGCTGCACTGGAACAACTCGCTCCCCATATTTTTCAACTACACATCAAAGATGCATTCCCTTCTTCGAATCGTGAAGAGTGGGGTAGTGAAGAACCGGTCGGTACTGGCGCTGTCGATTGGCCTGCTTTTTTTCGAGTTTTGCAAGAGCAAGGGATCGAAGGTGATCTGGTGATCGAGCGAGAAGCCGGAACGCAACGAGTCGAAGATGTGATCCGTGCTCATCAACTGGTCAAGACATACTGCAAAGAGGTGCTCTGATGGAGCAGATCAGAATCGGAATCATCGGCTTCGGGTTCATGGGTAGGACCCATCTGGAAGCTTATCGCCGGGCCGCTGCAACTGGTCTTCCCTGTGTCGTGAAGAAAATTTTCAGTTTCGATGATCCGACCGTTTCGACCGGCGGAAATGTCGATACAGGAGCGGCCGACAGGCTCGATCTGGAAGCCGCTGCGATCACAGCGAGTGATAGTGTTGAGGAGTTGCTGGCGTCGAAGGAGATCGATCTGGTCAGTATCTGTACACCTACGGATACTCATGTGGATCTGGCCATCCAGGCGCTCAAGGCGGGAAAGCACGTATTGCTGGAAAAGCCGGTGGCTCTCAGTTGTAACGAGGTCCAGCGACTCATCGAGGCTCATGCCGGGAGTCGGTTGCTGTGCATGCCTGCGATGTGTATGCGCTTCTGGCCGGGCTGGTCATGGCTCCGGCAGGTGGTACAGGAGAACACGCTTGGTCCGGTGGTGAGCGCTTCGTTCCAGCGATTCGGCGCAGCTCCTTCGTGGAGTCAGGATTTCTATCTTGATGAGAAGCGATCGGGTGGAGCCTTGACCGATCTTCATGTTCATGATGCTGATTTCATCGTGGCGACCTTTGGGATGCCGGATGAAATCTCAACATGCGGGACTCGCTCGCAATTGGTGACGCAGTATCGTTATGAAGACGGTCCGGCCTCGGTGATGGCTGAGGCCGCTTGGTATCCGGATCCGGGTTATCCGTTCCAGATGAAGTACCGTGTTGGCTTCGAGAATTGTGTCGCCGATTTTGATCTGGGTCGAGAAGAAGATCCATTGCTGCTTTACCGCAATGGTGAAAAAGAGGTGATCTCGCTACCACAGATCAATGGATATGACGGCGAAGTACGTCATCTCCTTGAGGCGATCGGTCGTTCGGATCTTGATGTGTTGCCGGATCTCAGGGAGGCTCTTCGAGTCAGTCAGGTGCTGGAAGCTGAAGCCAGAAGCCTGGATGAAGGTTGCGCAATTTCTTTACAGTGACGATGAAGATAAAAAAAGAGGGAACCGGCAGCTTGCCGATTCCCTCAGGGTTCATTTGAGTTCTATCTTCTTATGTTTTCTAGCCACACCCAGGATATTCGAGGCAATCTTCGGGCGTCTGGTTGGCACTGACTCCGCAATCTGGGAATGGTGCCGGTGGGGGTGGGCCATCGGTGAACTGGTAGTTGATGACCCAGGTGGGATCCGCAACGTTGTAGCTACCATCGCCATTGGCATCTTTGGCGCCAGCGCAGTTATTCGCGGGGCCATTGAGGAACTGCTCTGAGAGCATCCAGATCGCATCTGCCACATCAGAGCGATTGTCGGCATTGGCATCACTACGTAGGTATGCTGTGACACTGACCGGTTCGAGGGAGATGGCTCCATCACTGGGTGTCGCACCAATGGAAGTTCCTGAAACTACCATGACGTTGGTCACTGCCGGAGATCCAAGTGTGTCGATCCAGCTCAGAGTTGTGGTAGTTCCTGTTTCATCTCCGGTCAAAGTACCGGCATTGGTTTGATAGGTAATTTCGACAACTGTCGCTGGGGCATCAAAGCTGATGGTTTCAGCACCGACGAAGGAATATACGATTCCCAGGGTCCAGCCATCGCTATAGAGGCTGTGTTCTGCGAAACCCGGACCGTTTCCGCCGTCGAGAGCTGCGACGGGACCGGTCAGGCTCACCGAGGTGGCCTCCAGGTAGTTGGCATCATGGCCGAGCCCCATTGAGAAACCCTGCGTTGTGTTGGGAAAAGGAGCCCCGGCAGCGCTGTTGTCAATTTCGGCGACTTCAATCGATTCTGTGAATGAGGCACTACCGTCATCGGGGTTGTAGTTGACGGTCCGATCAGGTGCGTTGTAGGTGTATTCGGGACCGGGAACTTCGATCACCTCAATATTTCCAGAGCCCAGGGTCGGTGTAATGGAGGCTCCTGCGACCACGGCTACAGTCGTGACAGCAGGGCTGCCGAGAGTGTTGCAGAAATCGACGGCGTAGTCGCCAGGGCTGGCGGTTTCAGAGACGTCGTAATCGGCGCT
>JBBWWC010000042.1:0-12256 GCA_050256555.1 Planctomycetota bacterium
TGGCAGGAATGGTTCACCAATGCAAACGATGGCTCCAATGAAGGAGTCCGTCACCGAGAGAAACCTTTTTTCTCGGTTCAGTTCCATCCCGAAGCGAATCCCGGACCGCTCGATGCGGCAGGGCTCTTCGATAGATTGCTGGAGTTGGTTCGATGACAAAATCTAGCCACCACGAAACTCTCTCCCAGGCGAACACAGCAACATCCGGAGATATCATCAAGCCCCGCAAGGTTTTGATTCTCGGGAGCGGCGCTCTGAAGATTGGAGAAGCCGGAGAATTTGATTACTCTGGATCGCAGGCGATCAAGGCGATGAAAGAAGAAGGGATCAAGACCATTCTGGTCAATCCCAACATCGCCACCATCCAGACCAGTGAAGACCTGGCCGATGAAGTCTACTTCTTACCGGTCAATGCGAGTTTTGTTGAGCGTGTCATCGAACGAGAAAAACCGGATGGCTTGTTGCTCTCCTTTGGGGGCCAGACAGCACTCAATTGTGGTGTTGAACTGGAACAACTGGGAATCCTGGAACGACATGGCGTTCAGGTTCTGGGAACTCCACTCGATACGATTCGTACGACCGAGGATCGGCATCTCTTTGCCGAAGTACTTCGTTCGATCCAGCTCGATACTCCACGCAGTCGTGCGTGTGAGGATCTCGAAAGCGCACTCGAAGCAGCGGTGGAGATTGGGTACCCATTGATGGTACGGGCCGCTTATGCGCTGGGAGGGAAGGGCTCAGGTATCGCCAGGGATCAGGAAGCACTGGAAACACTGGCCAATAACGCTTTTGCCAATGCTCCCCAGATCCTCGTGGAAGAGTACCTCGAGGGCTGGAAAGAGATCGAGTACGAGGTGGTCCGGGATGCTCAGGATAACTGCATCACCGTCTGCAACATGGAGAACATGGATGCTCTCGGGATTCATACCGGTGAGAGTATCGTGGTGGCTCCCTCCCAGACTCTCAGTGATCACGAATACCACCGATTGCGTTCGATCTCGATCAAGCTGATCCGGCATCTGGGAGTGGTTGGCGAATGCAACGTCCAGTTTGCACTTCATCCGACCAGCGACGAATATCGAATCATCGAAGTCAATGCACGGCTTTCTCGTTCGTCAGCTCTGGCGTCGAAGGCGACCGGATATCCGCTGGCTTTCGTCGCTGCGAAGTTGTCTCTGGGTTATTGCCTTGTCGATGTTCCCAATTCCATTACCCAGGTCACTGCTTCCTGTTTCGAGCCGGCTCTTGATTACTGTGTGATCAAGATGCCTCGTTGGGATTTGAAGAAGTTCCGTCGCGTCTCTACACATCTGGGTAGCGAGATGAAGAGTGTTGGCGAAGTGATGTCGATCGGTCGTAGTTTTCCGGAAGCGATTCAGAAAGCGTGCCGGATGCTCGGAGTTGGTGCCCATGGTCTGGTTTCTTCTCGAAATCATTTCGAGGAAGACGATCTCGTGGAGCTTCTCGAGATTCCGACTGAGGAGCGTATTTTCGCCATAGGGGAAGCTTTTAAACGTGGTTGGTCGGTGGAGAAAGTCCATCAGCTGACTCGGATCACTCCATGGTTTTTGGAGCGAGTTCTCGAGACGGTTCAATGTCAGAGCGCTATCGAGGAGTTTGCTCTCGCAGATTTACCTGCGACCGTGCTACGCCGAGCCAAGGAGCTGGGCTTCAGTGACAATCAGATTTCTCGGTCGGTACGTCGATCGGATCAGATCTCAGCTGGTTATGCGGCGGCTCTGGAAGTTCGCGATTATCGTGAGTCACTCGGGATTCGCCCGGTGGTCAAGCAGATCGATACCCTCGCAGCGGAATACCCAGCTCAGACCAACTTTCTTTACCTGACCTACAATGGATCTGAAAGTGACGTGACACCCGAGGAACAAGCGCCAGTTGTGGTGCTCGGTGGGGGTGCATATAGGATTGGTTCGTCCGTCGAGTTTGATTGGTGCGCCGTTAATGCTGTCCAAGCGCTCGCCAGGAATGGCCATCGGACGGTCATGATCAATTACAATCCGGAAACTGTATCGACCGATTACGATTCCTGTGATCGTCTCTACTTCGAGGAACTCAGCCTGGAACGAGTCCTCGATATTACGGAGTTGGAAGGTGCCCAGGGAGTCGTCATCAGTGTCGGTGGTCAGATTCCCAATCAACTGGCAGTCCCCCTGGGAAGCCGTGGGGTTCCGATTCTCGGAACCGCTGTCGATGACATCGATCGCGCCGAGAACCGCGAGAGGTTCTCCACGCTTCTCGATGATCTGGAAATCGATCAGCCGGAATGGCGCGAACTGAGCAGTGTCGAGGATGCACGAGCCTTTTCTGTTCGGTGCGGGTATCCGGTTCTGATTCGCCCTTCCTATGTTCTCAGTGGTGCTGCAATGAGTGTGGCGCATTCGGATGAAGAACTGGATCGGTACCTCAAGGCAGCCGCCGATGTTTCTCGGGAACACCCTGTGGTGGTATCCAAGTTCATTGCCGGCGCCAAAGAGATCGAGCTCGATGGAGTGGCGCAAGGTGGACGGATTGTCTGTTACGCCATCAGCGAGCACGTTGAAAATGCTGGAGTTCATTCTGGCGATGCCACGATGGTGTTCCCGTCACAGAAGTTGTATCTCGAGACGGTGCGCCGTATCAAAAGAATCGCCCGAGGAATTGCCGAGGCTCTACGGATCACTGGCCCGTTCAACATCCAGTTCATCGCAAGGGACAACCATATCAAGGTGATCGAGTGCAACCTCCGGGCTTCGCGTTCTTTCCCCTTTGTTTCGAAGATTCTCAAGGAGAACTTCATCGACTATGCGATCCGTTCGATGCTTGGCGAAGCGGTTGAATCACCAGAGAAATCTGCTTTTGAATGCGATTTCGTTGGAGTCAAAGCGCCGCAGTTTTCCTTTTCTCGGTTGAAGGGCGCAGATCCACTTCTTGGAGTAGAGATGGCTTCGACCGGAGAAGTGGCCTGCCTTGGTGATGGTGTCGAGGAAGCTTATTTGAAGGCTCTTCTTTCGGTTGGGTATTCGTTGCCGAAAAAGGGTGTGCTTCTTTCAACCGGAACCATCGAGAGCAAAGTCGAGTTTCTTGAGGGTGCACGAAAGTTGAAAGATCTCGGCTTACCTATCTATGCGACACCCAATACTCAGGAGTTCTTGGCGGAGAACGATATTGAAGCGACCTTGTTGCATCAACCGCTCAGTGGCGATTCTCCAAACGTGATCGAGGCGATTGAAGCCGGTAGTATCGATCTAGTCATCAATGTTCCGCGAAGTCTGGAACGTAAAGATCTAACCAGTGGCTATCTCATTCGTCGGAAGGCGGTCGATTATGGCATTAGCCTCCTGACCAATATCCAGGCCGCAAATCTTTTCAGCGATGCCTTGTGGAAGATTCGTGATGTAGAAGAACTGCAAGTGAAGCCCTGGAGTGAATACTGCTAGCCATCGATTGGTGGAGCGGGTTTTGCGTAACCATGGCCAGTCTTCGGGGTTTATGGATGGAACGGTCGTGCGGATTGGTTTTCGTCCGTAAGTGACTTCTTACTGTGTTACTCCACGAAAGAGAGATTTCGAGATGCGATTCCCGGTCAAATTTATGGCTGCTTTTCTATCGATATCCAGCGTTCTTCTGCTGGTCATTGGGTCGTCTCGTGCTGGTTCTTCTATCCCTGAGTTCCGGACCTCTTCTGGTCAAGAGTCCGCTCTTGTTGAACAGGATGCGAAGACTGGAGATGAGGCCATCGAGGATGCGATGAAGAAACTCAAGAGCGCCAGCCGCAGTGTTCGTAGAGCACTTCGGAGTAAAGATGTGGTCGGAGCGCTGGCGTGGGTCGGTAAGGCACAGCTGGCGCTGGTTGAATCCAAGATGTTTGTTCCGGATGCGGCTTCCGAGTTGACCGGAAAAGCGAAGACTGCGCTGGAGCAGGACTATCGCTTACGTGTGATTGCAGTCCTTGAGCAGTGGATTGTGATCGAAAAGGCTCTCTTGCAAGGTGATACTGAAGCCGCATCCGTGGCGATGAAGAAGGTTTCCGAGCTAAAGAAGAGTGGTCATCAGAAGCACAAAGTAGACGATTAGGTTTTTACGCTCGAGTTCGGTGTTTTACCGGTGGTGAATCCAGGGTGCAGTGATAGAGATATTATAAAAAAGGGCCATGACACCCAGGTGTCATGGCCCTTTTTTGCAGGAAAAATGCGACTAGAGACTTTCGCTTTTGCTCTTCTCTTCGGGCTCTTCCTTGACGATCTTGTTGTACTGCGGAATCGTCGAGACTTCTGTGCCGAGGCTGCCAAGGATGTCGAGAATCGCAGCTTGTAGTTGTACGTCTTCGTTGTAGTCACACGCAAACTGAGCTCCTCTTTCGTCTTCGACCAGTTGACGTAGTCTACGACGAAGACCAAAACGGGCGTCAGCCTCAGTTAATCCCGGTTCCGAATGCTTTTCTAACCACTCGTCGAAGTTCGGGAAATCCTCGTTTTCCTCACTACTGCCGTGTTCGACCAGTTCTTTGACCAGTTCTTTGTTGGCTTCGTAGTTTTTGTCGATCCAATCTTCGTAGGCTTTGTCATCGGCCAGGCGTCCGAGCGCTTCGATTCGCCATAGCGGCACTTCCGGTGGAGTTACAACCAGATCTGGATCGATACCTCCCTTGGTAGTGACCTTTCCATCTCGATCTCTCTGAGTATGAATCAATCGTCCACTGGGCAGGTAGTAATGCTGAACGGTGAGTCTTAATGTCGATTCACCTCCGAGTAAATCCTTGACCGTTTCGGTCATCGGAAGCAATCGTTGTACGCTTCCTTTTCCGAAGGTCCTTTCGCCGATCAGTTTGGCTCTCTTGAAGTCTTGCAGGGCCCCCGAAACGATTTCCGAGGCGCTGGCACTGGAGCCGTTGACGAGAACTACCATCGGATAGTCAGAACGCATGCCGCGAGTGGCAAATCTCTCGGAATCGTCAAAGACTCCACTCTTGGATTTTTGTGACACGATGGGCATCGAGGTGTCATCGACAAATTCATCGACCAGGGCCACGGCAGATTGCAGGTAACCGCCAGGGTTACTCCGTAAATCCAGAATCAAGCCACGCATCTCCTGTGATTCGAGATCATCCAATGCCGCAAGAACTTCACGCACCGCAGTGTCGCCGAACTGTGCAAGATTGATGTAACCCAGCTGTCCTGGCAGCATCTGGTAGAGAACAGAATCGAGCTGGATGGTCTCTCGCTGAATAACGAAATCTCTGGGCTCTCTCCAGCCGCGGCGAAACACATTGAGGGTGACAGGGGTGTTCGGTTTACCTTTGAGGCCCTTGACGATGTCGGTCAGAGATTTGTCCTTGGTGGGGACGCCCTCGACCTCGATGACCAGGTCATCGCTAAGGATTCCTGCGCGATAAGCGGGACCCTTGTAGATCGGTCGGAGGATCTTGAGGGTATCAGTTTCTGGGTCTTTCTGGACCTGTGCGCCAATACCGGCATATTCACCGCTGATTCCCTCGTAGAAATCCTTCGTGTCTTTCACATCCATGAAGGAGGAGAAGGGATCGAGACTGCTGACCATGCCCTTGGCCGCTTCAAGGATCAGCTGTTCATCATCGATCAGATCTGGTTCGACGTAGAAATGGCGGATTCTTTGCAGGATTTCATCGAGAAGTGGATTTTTCGTGGCTGCAGGTCGCCGACGTCTTTTTAGCTTATCAAGATCGGCAATTTTCTTTTCCAGTGCTTTTTCGAGGGTGAGGATTTCTGCTTCCGCCTCGAGCAATCTTTCTGCCGACGGAGCGGGCTTTGCGTCTTCTTCTCGCTCGAACGATCGGATCATACGATCGCGCTCTAGCAGCAGTCTTGCGACGATCCCCTGGCGAGTCGGTTCCAGTTCGATGCTACGGAGGACTTGTTTGACGTCTCCATCGAAAAGCCCTAGTTCACCCAGAGCAATGGCGGCTCCTGTTCTGGCAATGTCGTCGTCGACCGCCAATAACGGTTGGAGTAATTCTCTGACAAGTTTTCGGTCGCGTGTTACAGCAAAAAGGCTTTTTCCCACTTCGACACGGAGAAGGCTGTCACCTTTCGCTTCTGCGGCAGCCAAGGTACGTAGGCTGCGTTCGGTTCGGGGGTCGCGAAACTCGGCGAGGAGCTGGATGGCGGAGGCGCGTTGCTGGACCGGAGCATCGCCGTTTTCACCGATGGAAATCAACGAATCACGAACACCGGTGGCTTCACCGAGGGAAAGAAGCGCCTTGGCGGCCATCAGGCGAACGGTGATGTTTTCGTGCCCGAGCAACAGCTGGATTTCACCGATGGAATCATCTCCGAGGCGTTCGAGTTCGATCGCTCCACGCCAGATGGCGGTCAAATCTCTACCGGTGAAACGCTCAACGATTTTATCGACTTTCTCATCGACGGCGGGGATTACTGATCCAGCGGTCAGATCGGTACTCGTGGACAGCAGTATCAAGACGATTCCCAGCATGGTGTGGATTCGCGAAACTGTATTGACTCGAGAAAGTAACGACATGAGTCCCCTTCCTGGGTGCATGAACCGGATGAGCGCTACGACAACGTGGCTCGCATTCATGAGTTTCCCCGGTCCGCCTGGCGCGAGGAGTATACCTGTCTGTCCGAATCAGGACCAGAGCAGTGCTGAACCCGCCTTGTACGTCTTGATACTGTGGATTTCCGCTGGCAGATATCTTTCCCAACGTAGGGGGTACAGTTGTCGTTCCGATTACTTTCTGGAAATCTCGACGGGATCGCTGGACGTATCGTCGAGGTTGAGGTGGACCTGATACCGGCGCTATCTTCCTTCGTTATCAGTGGGTTGCCCGGGAAAGGGATTCGTGAATCACGGGAGCGGATCCGCTCGGCTCTGGAAAACTCTGGTTATCGATATCCGGATCGTCACAGGATCGTGGTCAATCTGGCGCCAGCCACCTGGCAAAAAGACGGAGCCGTTTTTGACTTACCGATCGCCCTGGCAATTCTGGCGGCCAGTGGACAGGTACCGGCGGAAGCGTTGGGCCGGTGGGCGGCCCTGGGAGAGCTGGCCCTCGATGGTCGCATACGAAAAGTTCCTGGAGCTCTGGGAATCGTCACGACATTACAGAAGACCGCAGTGGCAGCGGTGGTGGTCGCTGCCGATGATCTAGGCGAGGTACGGCAAGTGACAGGAATTCGCAGTGAAGGGGTTCGGAATCTGCGGCAAGCGGTGTCGGTGATGGCAGAAGGCGCAGCGGGGACCGAGGTGGTCGACCATCGATCGGTGTCCGATACCGCAGTGGCTGCGAAACCTGATCTCGCCGATGTGAAAGGTCATGGTGCGATTCGACGAGCCCTCGAAATCGCTGCTACCGGTGAGCACCCGATGTTGATGGTCGGACCTCCTGGATCGGGGAAAAGCTTTCTTGCTGGCCGATTGCCATCGATCTTGCCCCCTCTGGATCAGGCCGAACGTCTCGAAGTGACACAGATCCGAGATGTTTGTGGACTTCATCAAGAACAAGGATTGGTTCGTGATCGTCCTTTCCGCTGTCCTCATCATAGCGTTAGTAGTGCCGGGCTGGTTGGCGGCGGATCTCCTCCTGTGCCAGGAGAGGTGACGCTGGCGCACCGGGGTGTGTTGTTTCTGGATGAGTTTCCGGAAATCTCCCGACGGTCGCTGGAGGCCTTGCGAGAACCGCTGGAAGCGGGGGAAGTGACGCTGTCACGTTCCCAATTTAGTCGAACGTTTCCGGCTCGTTTTCTTTTGATTGCTGCAATGAATCCTTGTCCATGCGGAGGAGTTTTGCGGCCCAGTTCGCCACCATGGCAGCAGCGTCGTGGCGATCGTCGCCAACGGTGTCGGTGTTCTACTGCGGTGTTGTCTTCCTATGCGGCTCGGATCTCGGGGCCGTTGCTGGACCGATTTGATATCCGGGTTCCGATTCAACCGATTTCCAGTGACGTTCTGTTTGACGAGGGAGGGGCTGCGGCGGAATCGAGTCACCAGGTGGCTGAGCGAGTGGTGCGGGCGAGAAAGCGGCGGGAGCAGAGGGGGCAGAAGAGTACGAATCGGGATCTGGAGTGGAAAGACCGGCAACGCTGGGCACCTTTGAGTTCAGGTGCGAAACAGTTTTTTATCGATTGTGGTGACGAGGGTGGCCTGACGACTCGCGGTATGACTCGTCTGCTGCGACTTTCACGAACAATTTCAGATCTGCGCGGGGGAGACTTGATCGAAGAGAGCGATTTGATCGAAGCCCTGTCGCTACGTGGAACGGGGCGCATAGAAACCTGAAAATCTGACGGGTGGTTTGGTAGCGAAAGTGGCAGGGATTGGAAGTTTAGCCCGAGTTGAGGCCGGAGTTGGCACAGAGCCGCTGGAATCGATACCCTATCAGCAGAGCCAGAATCGACCTTCGATCTGGCAGCAGAGATTTTGCTGGCTGTCGCATCGGCAATGGGAGTCGTAATGACCAACCGCGAGGCGGAACAAAACGTATTGGGTGGGAATGTCGGGGCAGTGCTTCCGCAAGTAGGGGCAGTGCTTCCGCAAGTCGCACCGTTACGTATCGGTCCGTTGTTACTGGAGACTCCGATTCTTCAGGCTCCCATCGCTGGATTTACCGATCTTGTTTTTCGTCGCATCGTTCGAGAGCTGGGTGGCTGTGGCCTGATCTATACCGAGATGGTTTCCGCAGGTGGGTGGATCAAGGGGAACATTCCACCGGAACGACTGGTAGGAGTCGAAGATGAACCCCGACCTCTCGGAGTCCAGCTGTGGGATCGAGAGCCGGAGATGGTGGAGAAAGCGGCCCAGCGTCTTGCGGATCTAGGTATCTCGGTCATCGATCTCAACTTCGGTTGTCCCAAAAAGAGAATCATGGGTAAGCAAGGGGCCGGTGCTCAACTTCTACGGGATCCCGCAACGGTGGCCCGGATGGTCGAGGCGACGATCCGCGGAGCGGGAGAGATTCCAGTGACGGCAAAGATCCGGCTGGGGCCCAACTCCGATCAGATCACTGCCGTCGATGTTGCCAAGGCGGTCGAGTCCGCCGGTGCTTCAGCACTGACGGTTCATGGACGAACGGCTCGCGATGGTTACGGCGTTCCCGTCGATCGGACTCGAATCGCCGAAGTGGTCCAATCCGTGAAGATTCCGGTGATCGCCAATGGAGACATCGTCGATGCTAAAAGTGCGATTGAGATTCTCGAGAGTACCGGGGCTGCCGGAGTGATGGTGGCCCGACGTTGCCTCAGTGCACCATGGGTTTTTCGGGAAATTGCGGCGGCTCTGCAAGGTGAGCCGATTCCTGCACCGCCGACTCTGGCGCAACAACGTGAACAGTTGTTACGACATCATGAACAACTGGTCGAGGTCCATGGCGATCCCTTTGGTACCGTATTGATGCGTAAATTTGCTGCTCGATATCTGGGGGGAGTTCGCGGAGCTAAAGCGTTCCGGGCAGAAGTGACCGTGGCACGTAATGCGCAAGATTTTTGTCGCATCGTCGAGGATCTGTTCCCAACGGAAATCGATGAAGAAATAGAAATTACTGAAGATCCGCTCATTGAAGAGAACTGTCAGTAAAGAGCAGTCGTTGCTCAGGAGAGGTGAGGTCTTGAAGCAGGTCGCCATTATTGCGGTGGGATTGCGCAAGAAGGACATCGATAAGATTCCTTCACTGGCAGCGATTGCTGGACAAGGTTCTGTGGCTTCCATCGTTCCCCCGACTCCTGCGGTGACCTGCACTTCCCAGGCGACTTTTTTGACCGGTCGTGACCCCTCGGTCCATGGGATCGTCGGTAACGGTTGGTACCACCGAGACACACGAGAAATTCGTTTCTGGTTGCAGCCACGAGATCTGATTGAAGGTCCGACCTTTATCGATCGAGTACGGGCCGCAGGTTGTACCGTCGCCAATTTGTTCTGGTGGTTCAACATGGGCTGTGGTGCCAACTGGAGCTTGACTCCACGTCCCGAATATCCGGCGGATGGACGCAAGTTACCATCTGTTTATGGCGAACCGCCTGAACTACCGGTCGATATGCAACAACGTCTGGGTCGATTCCCTCTGTTTGACTTCTGGGGACCTCGAGCTGGAATCCCTTCGACACGCTGGATCGTCGATGCTTCCATCGATGTGATCGAGCAGCAGGATCCGGATCTATTGATGGTGTATCTACCCCATCTGGATTATGACCATCAAAGACATGGCCCCGATTCGGCACAGGCGAGTCGCGCATGCCAGGAACTGGATCGCGAGCTGTCTCGATTGCTGGAGAAGTCCCGGGCCCAGGGTGCAGATGTGATGGTTTTATCCGAGTACGGCATCGAAGATGTCGATCGCCCGGTGTTCATCAACCGGGAGCTGGCACAGCATGACCTGATCGGTCTTCAGATCACTTCCCATGGTGATCTTCTCGATGTTCATAGAAGTGATGCCTTTGCTGTTTGTGATCATCAGCTTGCGCATGTCCATCTTTCAGCAACTGCGGATCGTGCCAATATCCGTCACATCCTTTCACGGCTCGATGGAGTCGAACGAGTACTGGGTGGTGAAGAGCTGGAATCGATCGGGTTGGCCCATCATCGAAGTGGCGATCTGGTATTGCTGGCGGAACAGGGCTGCTGGTTTGCTTACCCGTGGTGGCACGATGATTCGAGAGCTCCTGACTATGCGCGGACTGTCGATATCCACCGAAAGCCTGGATATGATCCGGCCGAGTTGTTCATCGATCCGGCTTTGAACTGGCCACGTTTGAAGGTTGCGAGCCGCTTATTGCAAAAGAAGCTCGGAATGAGAGCTTTGCTGGACGTGATTTCGACCGACCCATCGATGGTCAAGGGGAGTCATGGAAGACTACCTTCCTGTGAAGAAAACGGACCGGTATTGCTACGCTCCTGGAGTGGCGATGAGAGTCCCGTAGCGGCTTCGAGTATACATGACGAGTTGATATCCCGAATGCTGGGGAGGAGCTGAGCTGATGCTGGATGTTTCCTGGATGTCTGATCCCAGTGCGTGGGTTGCCCTGGCAACTCTGACCGTGATGGAGATCGTGTTGGGTATCGACAACATTATCTTTATTGCAGTGCTGGCGGACAAGCTACCTGAAAAGCAACGAGACTCTGCACGACGCATGGGATTACTGTTTGCGATGGGATCCAGGATTGCGTTGCTCTTTTCCATCGCCTGGTTGATCCAGCTCCAGGATCCACTGATTGATATCTTCTCGGTGTCGCTCAGTGGCAAAGATTTGATCCTCCTGTTTGGTGGCCTCTTTCTGCTCGGAAAAGCGACGCATGAGATTCATGAAGTGATGGAGGGCGATGAGCCCGAAAAAGAATCAGGGAAAAGTACGGTCAGTTTCGGTTCGGTTTTGTTTCAGATCGTTTTGCTCGATGTTGTTTTTAGTCTGGATTCAGTGATTACGGCGGTAGGGATGGCAGACGTTCTTGCTGTGATGGTGCTGGCAGTGATTCTGTCCGTCATCGTAATGCTGATCTTTAGCGGGTCGGTCTCTCGTTTTGTTGCTGCCCATCCTACGGTCAAGGTTCTGGCTCTTTCGTTTCTGCTATTGATCGGATTGGCACTGGTCGCCGACGGGCTTGGACACCATGTCCCGAAAGGCTATATCTACTTCGCCATGGGATTCTCTGCGTTTGTTGAGATGTTGAATTTGAAGATCCGGAAGGCGAGGAAGTTGCGTTCCTAGCCGCTTCAGGAGGTCGATTCCGGGCGATCGATCAAGCTGCCACGTTGCAGTGTTCCGATACCAGGGACATGACGCGACTGGTCGAGAAGACGAGTGACTTGATCATCACGGATCTGTTTTGCTGGGTCATGGAAGAGCTCTTGCTGGCATGGAGTGTCCGCATCTACCAGGTTGCTGGCTCCCAGGCCGAGAAGTCGAATCCCTTCTCCCTGTAGCTGGACTTCTCGTAACAACTCCTGGCCACAGTTGTATAACACGCCGGGATCATGAGTCGGAGCATCGAGAGTGCGGCTTCTGTTCATGGTTCTAAAAGAGCCGGTTCGTACCTTGAGCCGGACAGTGCGCGCCAGGAATCCCTTGTCCCGGAGCGACTGTGCGACTTCTTCTGCAGATTCACGGAGAAATTTCTCGGTTTCAGGCCCCTCAGTAATGTCGGTAGTGAAGGTGTTTTCGGTCGAGATGGAGCGACGGTCATGTTTCGTTTCAACACTTCTGGCATCTTTTCCATGGGCCAGTCGCCATAGATGGTGGCCTGAAGATTCTCCCAGCTGAGATCGGAAGAGCACACG
>JBBWWC010000043.1:0-2047 GCA_050256555.1 Planctomycetota bacterium
AAATTATCTCCCGCTTGAACGAGCTGTTTATCACCGATGGGCTGAGTGACCAGGATCTCATCAACTACGCCTACACGATTCGCGACAAGGTCAGCGAGAATGAAACCGTGATGCATCAGATCGCCAATAACTCGCCTGAGCAGGCGCTCCTCGGCGATTTTGCCGCTGCTCTTGACGACGCCGTGATGGATAGCAGCGAGGTTCACCAGAATCAGATGACGCAGTATCTCAACAACAAGGAACTAGCGGCGGGCTTCCAGCGGGTGGTCTTTGAAATGCTGAGGATGAAGCGAGCCTAGCCCTTTGGAGGGCTAGAAGAGTTGGTTTTGCATGTTTCATCGGGCAGCGGATCTCTAGATGGAATCGTCAAGGATCAACAACTCCCGACCCTGGATGACATTCACGATCTCAATCAGTCTCTATCATCCCGGGATCTGATCTCGCTTGAGTAGATCCTGGAGTGCGGTGCCGGGTTTCATCAACTGTTCGGGCGTTCCTTGCTCGACGATTCTGCCTTCATCGAGAACCAGAATTCGATCGGTATCGACGACGCTGGAGACGCGGTGGGTGATCACCAGGGTGGTCGCATCTTGCATCAGCTCACCGATGGTGTCACGGATCTGCCGATCGGATGCGAGATCGAGATGAGCGGTCGCTTCATCGAGGATCAGGAAGCGTGGCTTTCTGAGTAACGCCCGGGCAATACCGACTCGCTGCTTTTGTCCCGCCGACAGCTTCTCGCCGCGTTCCCCGACAATCGTTTCTAGACCTTCCGATTCAGGGCCCAGTGCTGCCGGTAAACCAACCTTGATCGCAGCCTGGCGTAACTCCTCATCGGTGGCGGAAGGTTTGCCAAAATGGATGTTGTCGCGAATGGTGCCATGAAAGAGAAACGTTTCAGTCGGGACATGGGCGACTTGCCGGCGGAAACTGGCCGCTTCCAGTTGGCGTAGATCGATGTCGTCGAGCTGGATCTGGCCCTGTTGTGGATCGAGGAAACGTAGCATCAGATCGACGATGGTCGATTTTCCCGCACCACTGGCACCGACCAGGGCGACCGTTTCGCCCGCTTCGAGCTGGAAGGAAAGAGATTCCAGTAACGGTGTTGTGTCCTGGTAGCGAAACTGCACCGCTTTGAAGTCGATCTTGCCAGCGACTGGACCGCAGCGAAGCGCGCCGGCCATGTCCTGTACTTCTGGAGGTTGGTCGCGAATCTCGCGAACCCGTTCCAGTGCGACCTTTCCCTGTACCAGCTGCAGGTACAGCTCGACCAGAGCATGGAGTGGCGCAAAGGCCATCCCGAGGTAGAGACCGAGAGCGATCAGGACACCGAGTGGCATCTCGCCACGGACCATCATCAAGCCGCCGTAGCCGTACAGTATGGCACTGGAGACGACCAGGCAAAGTCGCGGCAGTCCCGAGGCGACGGCCCGCGTACGCTGGAAGATGAGGATCTTTCGGATCATCTGATGACCGATGTGAAGAAAGCGGGCCAGTTCGCCACGTTCGCGGCCGTGAGTCTTGACGGTGCGGATTCCCGACAGTGTCTCCATCACCTGAGAGGCCAGATCTGCAGCGAGTTGTCGGAGACTCTCGGTGAGCCTTCGGATCGGACCACGAAAGGCAAAACCGATCGCCAATGCCACGGGAAATGGAATGGCACAGATGAGAAACAGTTTCGGTTGGTAGAGCAGAGCGGCGATCACCACCCCGATAAGGGTCAGAGCATGGGTCACGAAACCAAGGAGCGCGCCGGTCGAGAGTTCTTGCAGTTGAGTGAGATCACGATTGAGACGGATGATGACATCGCCGAAGCGAGTTCCGGAGAAGAAACGTGGTGACATCTTCTGCAGGTGTTCGACGAAATCGACTCGCATATCGAGAAGAACACGGGCGGTGATTGCCGCATACATGGTTGCATGGACCACGCCGAGGCCGAAACGGAACGTGGCGATTCCGATGATGGCGACCGGAAAGACCCAGATCAGATCCTCTTTACCCTGGGTCAGGACCCGGTCGATCAGCTGCTGGATGAGAAAAGGCTGGA
>JBBWWC010000044.1:0-27276 GCA_050256555.1 Planctomycetota bacterium
TCAGTCGCCCGGTAATTCATCCACTTCATCGACGAAGTTTGGCTCGGCGTAAATCGTCTCGGGGTACTTCTGCAATTGCCGGACTGCGCGCAGAACATTGCTACTCGTTGCTTCTCCTGGAATGCCCAGCTGCAGAACTCCCCCCGCAACGGTGGCGATGATTTCCCCCTCCACACTTTGCAAAATCTGTGACTGCCGTGCTTGCGGGGTTTCTGCTTTGAGGGCGAGCAAGAGCTGATTTGCCAGCATCTTTGCACCCGTATCTGGATCGGTAACGATTTGCTCTCCTGCCGTCGGTCCGGTATCCGGTGGCGGTGGCGTCAACCTCATGTGGTAAATGGGAGAGTCGGTCAGCTCCCCGTCACGCCATGCCGAAGCACGAAAATGGAGGCCACCGCTTTCACCGACCATCGATGCTGTAGCGGTATAGACCGCATCACCCGCGACGATGTCGGAATCCTTGCCGTCGTCCATCATCTTGCCGACCGGTCGGATTTCGACACCTCGCTCATCGACCTGCATAAATCTCAGATGCTCGGGCAACCACCCCGATTCGCTGGAGACGATACAACTGAAGATCACATCCGTGGTGCCTCCCGCTTCGAGTTCGTTTGGGTGACAGCCGAGTGGATTCAGGATCAACCCATCGATCACTGGATTCTGGACCGGTTCAATTGGGGCAAGTTTATTCTCATGATTCCCAGCGGATTGTTGACGGCAGCCGGAGACTCCCAAGAGCGTGATCACTATCATTAAGCCACGGGTGAAACATTCGGCATGTTGTCGCTTCATCATGTACTCCGATCGCACCGTCACAATTTCATTTCCAATATGCATCAATGATTCACTCAAAATCAATACTGACCGATGAAGAAATGGAGAGCCACACTTACCCGTGTGACTCTCCATTTTGATTCGTCGCTGCTACTTCAAGCGAATGTTGTCGATCAGGACCACCGAATCATAGATGTCATCCCCGGTGTCAGAGATGTCGATGATGTATTGGCCCGGACCTGAGGTCACGGCGATAGTCGCCATCGCGGTCTGCCAATCGGTGTGGCCCACGGTTAAATCACCACCGGGGAAATCCATGCCTTCGATCGGTACAAACAGCGAAGCGTTCACCGATTCGGTAGCAAGATTGGTGACGGTTCCATCCGGTGCTGTGATCGTGATATTCATGAAGTCGTCGAACTGGGTACCCACCCACTCCGGGTACTCCTCAGTGATGAAGTTGTACTCGAATTTGATCGGCAAACTGGTGATCCCTGGCTGAACTTCGAAACAGTGTTGAAGAGTCGCCCCAGCCTGATCGCCAGCGGGGCCGGTACTGCAGTAGCCCATGCGATTGCGATGCTGAGGAACCAGCGGCCCCAGAGAGGTGAGACTGCTACAAGAGCCACTCTGGATCCACTCACCCAGATCACCCATTTCAAAACTGCCATTGAAGACCGCCTCGAACATGTCGAGACGATTTCCGATCAGTAATCCAGCCGGCATCGGCTTGGCAGTTCCCAACAATCGAGCCCGAACCTGTCCTGCAGTCCATGCGGGGTGCATCGACCAAACTACCGCCGCAGCTCCGGCGACGAGGGGAGACGACATGCTGGTCCCTGTCTTGGGTCCAACTCCACCCCCCGGCATCGTCGAAGTGACACTGACACCTGGAGCACAGATGTCTACCTGTGCGCCAAAGGTGCTGGAGCCAGCGCGTCCATCGGCATTCGTGGAGTTGCCAACACAGAGAACCTCGGGGTAAGACCCAGGCCAGAAGTTGGTGTTTGCTCCTGAGTTCCCCGCTGCTGCAACGAACAGGACACCTTTTCCTACAGCGTAGAGCACTGCATTTCTCTTGGTCGCTGAGTTCGAACCACCACCACTGTAGTTGATGATTTTGACACCGCTGTCTGCAGCAAAGGTAACGGAAGCGGCAAAGACCGCATGGCTACCGATACCGCGGATGGCGAGAACTTTGCTCCCCCAGGAAGCGCCGGCAACGCTGTGCCCATTGTTCGATTCAGCGGCTGCAATTCCTGCCACGTGAGTACCGTGACTGTTGGGATCTGCAGGATCATTATCGCCATCGACGAAGTCCCAACCGATGAGCACCTTTGAATCGAGATCGGGATGATCGTAATCCACACCAGTATCGATGACTGCGATCGTCGTGGTTCCGCGGCTGATGGCCCATGCTTCGTCGGCACGGACAACGGTCATATTCGTTTGAGAAGCGTAGCTGGGGTCATTCGGCGTGAAAGCGGCGATCTCATCTTGCCTGTTCGGCTCGGCAGATTCGATGCCGGGTTGCTCCTCAAGAAGTGCAGCCATGTCGTAAACACGCTGTGCGGTTCCATTGGGATCGATGCCAACGCAAACGAGGCCCAAGCGTGGTAATACGCCTTCGATCGTACCGCCAACAGCCGCCACTGCTGCTTCGATCCCGGCGGAATCGGTCAGATCGGAGGCCTTGCACAGTACCTGGTCTGCATACATCTGCCCGTCTCCCCCGTTATCCAGGATCAATTGTGCCGAGTCATCTCTTGGAATACCGATCGGAAGAGGACTCACAAGGAGTTTGGTGATGGGAGAAGTTTCGGAACCTGATACCGCTTGGTAGTAAAGCAATCCTTCGGTCATCCCCTGCACTGAGAAAGTGCCACCGTAAACCTGATCATCCGCGGCCAGATCAGCTCCATTGCCATCGTCGAAGAGCTCGCCGATGGTCGCGATGAGACTGCCGTCTAATCCCACCTGATTGAGTGTGATCGTCGACGGGTAATTGGTCGCTCCAGTGGTAAGACAGGTGAAATCAACCGCAGTGGAAACACCCAAAGCCACACCACCCGGTTCCATTCCGATGCTATTGAGTTCGATCGGATCAGCGAGGCCATCGGTGACTGTTACCGTCAAAGTCTCCTGAGCCTGCAAGCCGGCAACAAGTGCAGTGCTGGTGATTGTGTAAGTACCCGGAATCAGAGCGGTCACCACTTCATTGACCACCAATGCCTGGTCTGTCGATGGGGTCCAACCACCGGGGTAATCGGATGTGATGGAAATTCCGCCGTTGTCAGGATCAATCTCCTGGCTAAAGGTGACTGATTCTGCAGTCCCACCGAGACCGGTCACACCGATGACGAATGCGACGAACTGACTATCGCCGGCGTTGATCGTCATCCCGGATATTCCTTGTTCCAGTTCGATTTCGAGTTCTGCCGAACAGGGAGAGAAGGAATCACAGGTCAATGAATCAGGGGTAGGATCGGTACCGCAAAGCGGGAAGGGAGCAGCGGGTTCGGGGCCGGATGAGAATAGATAAGTTAATACAAAAACGGGATCGGCCACATCGAGAGATCCGTCGTCGTTGGAATCACAAGCATCTGTACAACTCGCAGGGCCAGCGTTGGTAAAGAGAACCCCGAGCATCCAAATTGCATCGCCGATATTGACGGCTGTATCGGCATTACAGTCTCCCCGAACGTAGGTAGGGTTCTGTGCAATTACTGATGAGGGCCAAAGAAGTACGATTGAAAGTCCAATCGTGGCTACAATTTTTAGTAAAATCGAATATCGCATCGTTTCTCCAAGCTGTTTGGGACATCTTCAAAATGAAACAAATGAACAGGTGAGCCCGTCAGCTGCCAAGAGGCGAAATGTTCGCTTTCCTGGCTCGTTTGAGGCCCATGACAAAAAATGGCTGATCAACCATCACTGCGACCAGCCGTCTCCAATAAAACTTCTTCACCCCGGAGTCCGGTTTATATGTGAAGAGGCGAAGACGAGATCCTCTCGACGAGGGGGGGCATCCGCTGCTCCTTTCGGTAAGGAGTTGGGATTTGATATCCGACATGCGGGTGTCAGACGGTCCTCGGGCACACTCATATCCGGATCAGCGAAGCTCCGGGACATCATTCTTGATAATTATGAGAATTGAGCGGTGTGGAGAGAGTCCACAGATCTTTCCAGTAGCGAGAACCGAGCTGGCAACAGCCTATCCAGCACTGTTGCGGAAGTTCTTGAATAACACGGCATTGCCGACCGAACCGAAGCCCGCCTCGAGACCCTCTGCAGCATAGGTCTGCATGCACTCCACGAAACGGCCATCGAGACCCGCATCTTTTCCAACCGCAACGACCTGTGCCAGCGCACCTGCACTGGTCTCAAGAGTGCTGTGTTCTGAGGCATAGTTGTCGGCGGAAATCATCTCGACCGCTCGTGCCAGGACACCGCCAAATACTGGCATCAGCGATTCGGTCAACTGCTGGAAGAGCGGTAGCGGCACATTCTCCGCATCGCAGATGGCAGCACCGTTGAGAACACCGAAGGTGTAGCTGAAGTAGATCGGCAAGACGGCATTACTGAGGGCAGCCGCCATTCCCGGGTCGGTTCCCAGCATTTGTGCTGTACCACCAAAGGCGCGAACCATTGCATCACAGGTTTCAAAACTGTCGCTGTCACCCGAGTATAGAATTGCGCAACTGTCGGTCCCAATCGCATCGGGAAAGCACATGATCTCGCCATCGAGATAAGTGGCGCCGATGGACTTGGCCCATTCTGCGGCGACACGAGCCTTGGTAGGCGTCCCCGTCGAGAGTTGAACAATGATCTTCCCGGCAAGCTGATTCTCAACGGCAGCAACCTGGAAAAGTTCGGCGGTCGCCTCGTAATCACGTATGCATACAACAACGATATCACTGGCGGAAACCGCCTCGACAATCGTGTCGGCGACCTGGACTGTCCCCGGTTCAAACGATTTCGCCTTTGCGGGATTCCGATTCCAGACCGTGACTTGCAACTGGGCCGCAGACAGAACACGAGCGAGGGCTGATCCCATCAATCCCAACCCGATGATCGTAACGCTTTCTTTTGTCATGGTTTCCTTCCGCAAGATGATGATGGTTCGAGTATCCAGGACGGGTACAACCTGTTGAACTGTCCGAACAAACCCCAGCCAGCCCCTCCAACGCTACTGTGGAATCACTCCATCAGAGCCTGCAGGGGCTTTTCTTTGCAACGCTTCCGGTGCCATCTCGACGATGGCCCGGGCCCAGCGTGGGTCGGCGTTGAGGCACGGGATCATCTCGAACTGTTTGCCACCCGCTTTCATGAAGGTCTTACGCACCCCCATGTCGATCTCCTCGATCGTCTCGAGGCAATCAGCGACGAAGGCGGGGCAGATGATCTTGAGGTTTTTGATACCCTGCTGGGCGAGGCGTTCGGTGGTCGGTTCGGTAGCGGGCTCGAGCCACGGATCGTTGCCAAGGCGCGACTGGAAGGCAACCGACCACTGGTCATCGGTCAGATTCAAATCTTCGGCGAGATAGCGAGCGGTACGGCGGCACTGGGCGCGGTAACACATCGGCGTCGCCGGATGATCGGTGAAGCAGCAGTCTTCCGTCTTGAGACAGTAGCAACCGCTCGGATCGCGCTTCTCGATGTGACGGACCGGCACCCCGTGGAAAGAAAAGAGCAGGTGATCCCACTCCCCCTCCAGATACGGCGCAGAGACCTCCGCCAGTACCTTGCGGTACAGCGGGTGATCGTAAAACGGTGGCAAGAAGTGAACCTGGATCGGATCGGTCATCTGGGCCAGGTCATCGAGCACCTTGGCCACCACCGTCTCATAGGAACTCATCGAGTAATGGGGATAGAGCGGCACGACGATGGCCTGATCGGCACCGGCCTGCCGGATCTCATCCATGGCACTGGCGATGGAGGGACTACCGTAGCGCATTCCCAGCGCCACCGGGCCAACCCAGCGGGAGCCAACTTTCTCGGTCAACTTCTGAGAGGTGACGATCAGCGGTGAACCTTCAGCGGTCCACACCTCGCTATACGCCTTGGCCGATTTCTTCGGACGGGTGTTGAGGATGAGACCTCGAACGAGCAGGTTACGCATCAGTGCGTTGACATCGATCACTCTCTCATCCATGAGAAACTCATCGAGGTACCGACGCACATCTGAAACGTTGGGAGAATCAGGAGATCCGAGATTCACCAGTAAAAGACCCGGCTGATTTTTCGTGGTCATGCATTCCCCTGAAGAAGATCAGTAACTAAAGCCAAACCCAACATGAAGTGCGTCACTGTAACTACCGTATCCGAGATCCATGACCCAGCCCCCACCGAGTTGCAAGAGCGATCCAAGCGTGGCATGAAGCTCTACATCCCGATCTCCCTCGTAGTGATAGTAACCGTTCGGGCTCAATTCCAGATCCGCATCGAAACGTTCGGTCCATTTCGAAGAAGTACCGACTCCCAGACCGCCGTAAACCACCAGTTCCTCATTCACCTTCCAGGTCGGCCCGATGGCCAACAAGGCGCCATTTTTCTCGACTGCGGTGATCGGATCTCCGGCACCTTCGGCGGGAAGATCAGAATAATGCACGCCCGTGACCGAACCGCTATACGAAGCCTGCAGATGGACAAACGCGCCTAGCTGTTGATCGCGAAACCAGTAGCCGGCAAAACCGACTCCGACCTCGGAGGGCTTTTCTTTCGCTTCGAAAACATGAACCACTCCGGTCTGGCTTCCGCCAGAAACCGGCAAGATCGTGCAACCAGAAACTAGACCAAGAAAACCGCTCAGGAATCCGACAAGTAGCCAGCGCCCTGGGTCGCTTCTGAAATCAGCGAATTGAAATAACATCTTACTCTCCTGCTTCGCTCTTCCCGCACTCCCGCAGGAATCCTGCATCGCTACGACATGGGTCGCAATAGCCGACCTGTTTTGAAGAGCCATCGGTTCCGAAAAGTTTCCTGTCGCAGCTTCCAGTCAGGACCCGATCTGGCCCGCTGCCAACCGTCTATCCCTACGGTATCCTCTGGCTCGAAAGGATACAGGATGTTCACCCTGCCCCCCTCGATCCGGGAACAATGGCAACAAGGCCGCCGTGCTCTCGAGCTTCCGGATCATGCTGATTCTCTGCTCGATCAACTCCATCGCCCCTTCGTCGACACCCTCAACCGCTGGCATCAAGACAAAGGATCGCCCGTCATCGTTGGATTACAGGGTTGCCAGGGCGCCGGAAAAAGCACTCTCTGTGCTCTGATCCCCGAGCTTGCGCATGAACTTCATGGATTACGGGTCGGGATCGTCGCCCTCGACGATGTTTACCTGCCACGGGCACAACGAGAACAACTCGCTCAAGAAGAGCACCCGCTATGGATCACAAGAGGAGTTCCTGGCACCCATCAAGTCGATCTGGCCATCGACATCATCGAACAACTGAGCGATGGATCGGCCAACAAGATGGAGATCCCGGTATTCGACAAGGGCACCGATGACCGGCTGAGCTCTTCTCATTCCATGACCGGACCATATGACGTGGTGATCTTCGAAGGCTGGTGCGTTGGACTGGGGCCCTGCTCTGATCACGACTGGAAAACTCCGATCAACTCGCTGGAACAACAAGAAGATCCGGATATGCGCTGGCGAAACCGAATCCGCGAACAACTCGAAGGCCCCTACCGGGACCTGTTCGGGCTGTTCGATCATCTCGCCGTCTTGCTGGTACCTGCCTGGGAAACCGTTTCCTTGTGGCGTGGACAACAGGAAGCGAAACTACGGCAACAACGCGGTGATCATGCGTCTCACTCGATGGACGAGGCCGCCTTGAATCGATTCCTTGACCATTACGAACGTCTCACTCGCTGGACCATCGAAACTCTCCCGACTGAGGCCGATTTCATCGCTCGGATTGCGGAGGATCGTTCGGTGATCGGCATTGAACACAGGTAGGAAAACCGATGACAAAATCTTCGATAACTCTGGTCCTCACCTTGCTCTTAATCCTGCCCGCATCCTTTTCTCTGTCCCAATCGATCCAGCCAGATCAAGGCTGGGTGACTCTCTTCGATGGCGAGAGCCTCGCCGGCTGGCAGGGAAACACCGAACTCTGGCGCGTCGAGGATGGTGTCATCATCGGAGAAGGTCCGGATGGTGGGCCGGTACCTGGAAATGACTATCTGTGGCATGCGACCCGCTGGAAAGATTTCGTGCTCGAAGCTCAATTCCGGATCCACGGTGGCAACAGCGGAATCCAGTACCGCAGTCGCCGTGCCTCTGATGGAGAAGCGATCGGCTATCAGTCCGATCTGGATGCCAACAACCAGTACACCGGCATGCTCTACGAATCACGCGGTCGCGGCATCGCAGTCCCCCGTGGTGAAATGGCCATCCTGGCCAAAGATGGTACGCGCCAACAAATCGGGAGTCATCCCGATGCTGAAAAAGCCGTCCAGCGTCTTTCCGATGGAAACTGGCACCAGATGAGAATCATCGCAGCCGGTAATTCGGTTCGCCATGAGATTGATGGAACCCCCGTTTGCGCCTTCACCGACACTGCTCCAGATGCCGTCAGGGAAGGAAAAATCGGCCTCCAAATCCACGCCGGCGGACCGATGCGTATCGAATGGAAATCGATCCAGGCCCGCACCTGGCATCCCATCGATGGGGACCCGGTGACCGATTGCGCACGAATCACGGGAACTGAAAAATCAAGCTCACCGCAATGGATCTGGGCCAGTGGAGAAACTTTCGCCGACCAAAAAATCAAACTGATTCGCACCTTCAATGTCAAGAACCACAAAGAACCAATCGAAGCCGCCTTGACCATGAGTGGTGATAATCATTTCGTTGCGTATCTCGACGGAAAAGAAATTCTTCGCGGCGACAGCTGGGAAAAACCATCCAGAACCATCATTGCGAATCTGACACCAGGTACCCATCGACTCATGGTTCAGTGTCACAACGATGGCGGTCCTGCGGGACTGGCAGCGATACTTGCCTGGACCGATGCTGAGGGTCCAACGGTAGAGATAGTTACAGATGATCAATGGCAGCATCTCGTTGAATCCGATGCCTCCGATGAGATCGGGGAGGGCCTTGAACAACAATCCCTCAAACCGGTTCAATTACTGGGACCGGTGGCCGCCGGAACCGCTCCCTGGGGTGACATCGGACTGACCGCCGGTGGCTCCGTGACTCGCTGGAGTTTGCCGCAAGGATTCCAGGCTGAAATCTTGCACCAGGTTGATCCTGCCGATGGCTCATGGGTCTGTATTGCTGTTGAGGGCCCCAATCGATTCATCACTTCTCCGCAGCGCGGCCCACTGAAAAGAGTGGTGATCTCTGACGAGAAGATTTCTGTCACCGACTGTGCCAGCTTCGGCGACGCCCAGGGTTTGTTGATGGTCAACGGAGATCTGTGGGTTCATGTCGCCGGTCACCGGAAGGATCGTGGCGGATTATGGATCCTCTCGGATCCCGATGGCGACGGTTTCTTCGATCAAGAAAAACGTCTCTCGGCACTGGGACCTGGTGGAGAACACGGCGTCCATGCACTGGTGCGAGGTCCCGATGGAAACGTCTGGACCGTCGTCGGCAACCACATTCGCGTTCCACAAGAATTGCTAACACGAGATCGATACCGTGATTGGCAGGAAGATCTAATCCTGCCCAGATTGTGGGATCCCAACGGCCATGCTGTTGGCTATCTCGCTCCGGCCGGACAAATTCTTAAAATCGATCCTGAGACGCTTGAATTCGAACGGGTCGCTGGCGGTCTCCGCAACTCCTACGACCTGGCGTTTCATCATGATGGATCACTCTTCACCTACGATGCGGATATGGAATGGGATATCGGTACTCCCTGGTATCGCTCACCCAGAGTCGTCGAGGTGGTCTCCGGTGGAGATGCTGGCTGGAGAGGTGGCGACGCCAAATGGCCCGACGGAATCCCCGATGCGGTGCTCCCATCGGTCGAAACCGATCTCTCCTCGCCTACCGGAGTTTCCTCAGGTCTCGATGGAAACTTCCCGGGTCGCTGGCGCCATGCGATCTACATCGCAGACTGGGCATATGGACGAATCCTGGCCTATTTCCCGCGCGAAAAAGGAGCCGGCTGGCGTGGCCGATTTGAACCTTTTGCCGCCGCTCCTGCCTTCAATGTCGCCGACATGGTGTTTGGTTCCGATGGCGCTCTCTATGGAGTGACCGGCGGGCGAGGTACACGAAGCACTTTTTTCCGGATTCAAACCGTGCAAGAGAATCCCACCGCCCTTGCGCCCCCCACCACTTCACTGGGTCACCAAGCCAGGGCGCTCAAACGCCAGTTAGAAACAGGACATCTCACCGCCAAAGAAGATCTCCTTGGACTCGCATGGCGCCATCTCGGAGACCAGGATCCTTCGATTTCTTATGCCGCAAGAGTCGCCATCGAACAGCTGCCCATCGAATCGTGGCGCCCGCTGGTCCTCGGCGAGTCAGGACCGAGTAGCCGTATCGGCCTGCTGGCGCTGGCACGTGTCGGAGAAACCACCGATCGCGATCTTTTGCTCGAAAAACTGTGCGATCTACCGACTGCAGTAAATCGCCGCCAGCAACTCGAGGAACTCCGTATAGCTACCGTCGCCATCGCCCGCCGTGGAGATCCTGCCGGAGCGACCCGGCAACGCCTGCTGGCACGTTTTGATTCACTCTTTCCGGCCGACGATCTGGCCATCGACCGGCTCTGTGGCGACCTTCTGGCACGACTGTCGGCCCCGGCTCTGGCCGACAGGATTATCCCGTGGCTCATCGCCGAGGCCGAGACTGCAGAAGGACTGGCAGCGCTTCGTTTATTGCGATTCACACCCCGCACCGAACAACAAAATGGCCAGGTTGCCAAGGCGCTGAAGATCCTCCGTGGCCAAAAGGGCGGCCACAGCCTACTGGGCTTCGTCGACCAGATCGCTCGTGAACTCGACGATGGCTCCGGCATTCTCATTGCCAAGGAGATCGCCCCACCACAGATGCCTGAACCGGTCACCCGTTGGACCGAGGAAAAGCTACTGACGGCCCTCTCCGCATCCGGGCAAGGCCAACATGAACGCGGCAAACAAGCCTTCGAAAAAGCACTTTGTTCACGCTGCCATCGATTCCAGGACTTCGGTGGTGGCTCAGGTCCAGATTTGACCGGAGTTCGCTCGAGATTTTCAAACCCTGATCTGGCCCGGGCGATCCTTGAGCCATCCCGTGACATCTCTGACCAGTACCAGTGGAGTGTCGTCACTACAGCCAACGATCTGGTGGTCGGTAGAATCCTGCGAAACGATTCCGGTACTCTGATTCTCAACACCGATCCATTCGGCTATCAACCTTTCACTATCACTGAACCGATCCTCTCCATCGAACCTTCGAGGGTCTCTTCAATGCCTCCCGGGCTGCTCGATGGGTTGAACGAAGGACAGATTCGGGATCTCTGGGTCTTTCTCGGCAATAGTTCCCTGGAAAGTAGTGATTGAGGGCCTTGCAGATCCTATTTGAGAAGCGACAATAGACTCAGCAACCTCATACTTGTTGTTGAGGTATGCGGCTCTGAATGCCATTACAAATTTTCTGACGGAGTCCGTCCCTGTTGCTCCGGATTTGTTCTCATTTCGTGTGAAGTGAGAATCTACCGGATATTTTTTTTGCGAGTGGAAGGAACCTCATGTTCTCTCGACCCGTTGCTACTTTTCTGTGTGCGCTATCGCTTGGCCTCCTTTTTTCCGGTGTGCCAACATACGCTGACATTTCTCTCAAAGAAGTTCCGCTGATCCAGCTTCCAGGTCTCGACATCGAGACGCTGGCACTGGAAGACCAAGAACGTGATGATCTGAGCATGGCTCCGCGATACGCCATACCCAATTCGGTCCAGATCACACCTCAAACCCATGGCCGCTGGACCAAGCTGAACGACGAAAAAGCAGTCTGGCGACTTCGCTTTTCCTGCAAAAATGCCATCAGCATGAACTTCGGTTTCAGTCGCTGGTTACTGCCCATCGATGGTGAAATGAGAATCTACAACTTCGAGCGTACTCACCGAATCCGTCCTTTCGATGTCAACGACATCCAGGATTCTGGCGAACTCTGGACTCCTCCGGTAGCCGGAGGCGATGTCGTCATCGAGATCGTCTGTCCTCTCGATTCACGCTGGTTGGTCGAACAAGAAGTCGAACTACGTAGCGTTAACCCAGGATACCGCGGCTTCTATGAGAACTTTGGTCAGACCCCCTCAAGCAATACCGGTCCAGCCTTCTCTGGCTCCTGCAATGTCGACGTGGTTTGCCCACAATCTGCCGGTTGGGAAAACGAAATCGACTGCGTTGGTGTGATCTCCACTGGAGGATCGGTCTTCTGTACTGGCTTCATGGTCAACAATACCGCTCAGGACGGCACCCCATTCTTCATGACTGCCGATCACTGCGGAATCACCGGCGGAAATGCTGGTTCATTGGTGGTCTTCTGGAACTACGAAAACTCTACTTGTCGGACTCCGGGATCTGGTGCGAGTGGTGGTCCAGGAAACGGAACTCTCAACCAGTTCAGTACCGGATCGATCTTCCGCGCTGGCTCTGACACTACTGACTTCACCCTGGTCGAGTTGACCAGTCCTCCCAATGCGGCCTTCGGAGTGTCCTTCTGTGGTTGGAATGCCAGCCCGGACAGCCCCACCAGTGCCGTAGGCATCCACCACCCCAACACCGAAGAAAAGCGAATCTCTTTCGAGAACCAGGCTCCCAGCCTTTCTGCCAATTTTGTCACGGTAAACGACTGGGATCTGGGTACTACCGAGCCGGGCTCCTCTGGATCCCCCCTCTTCGATCAGAATCACCGGGTCATCGGCCAGCTCTGCTGCGGCGGAGCCGCCTGTGGAAACAACTTCTCCGATGATTACGGACGCTTCTCTCGCTCCTGGACACTCGGTCTCAGTGCCTGGCTTGATGCCGCCAACTCCGGTCAGCTGATCGTTGACACCCTGCCAGCTGGCGGCGGTGGAAACGTCGAGTTGTGTTCCAATGGAGTCGATGATGATGGCGACGGACTTGCCGACTGTGATGACCCCGATTGTGCCAACAGCCCGGCCTGCCTCCCGGCTCCTCCTGGCGATGAGTGCAGTGATCCGATCGTCGCCAGTGATGGATCGAATCCTGTCGATACCACTGGCATGACCACCGGCACTGATCCCATTTCCGATGCACAGTGCACCGGAACCTTCATCGGTGAGTTCGTCAACGATACGTGGTACAGCTACACAGCAACTTCCACCGGTACGATGGATGTCAGCACCTGCGACACCATCAACTTCGACTCTGATATCGCCGTTTACACCGGCGGCTGCGGTGCTCTGACCCAGATCGCCTGTAATGGTGATGGAACCGCCTGCGGAGGATTCACCTCGCTGGTTTCTGGCGTTCAGGTGACTGCGGGAACCGAATACCTGATCCGCGTTGGCGGCTTTAATGGAGCGGCCACGGGAACCGGCACCATGTCGATCACCGTCGGTGGCGGCGGTCCTGGCGTAGAAAACTGCACCAACGGAACCGACGACGATGGCGATGGATTGGCCGACTGCGCCGATCCGGACTGCGCTGCGAACCCCGCCTGTGGCGGCGGTGGCGGTGCTGGTGATGATTGCATCGATGCCATCGTTGCTGTCGATGGAGCCAATGCGGTCGACAACACTGCGGCCACTACCGGTGTCGATCCGATCTCCGATGCGGAGTGCCCCGGAACCTTCATCGGCCAGTTCGTCAACGATCTCTGGTACAGCTACACAGCAACTTCCAGTGGTTCGATGGATGTCAGCACCTGCGATAGCATCACCTTCGACTCCGATATCGCCGTTTACACCGGTGGCTGTGGCACTTTGACCCAGATCGCCTGTAACGGTGATGGAACCGGATGTGGCGCCTTCACATCGCTGGTGTCTGGTGTTCCTGTCACTGCCGGAACCGAATACCTGATTCGTCTTGGTGGCTGGGACGGTGGAACAGGAGTGGGAACCGGAACCATGACCATCACGGTCGGTGGCGGTGGACCTGCTACCGAAAACTGCGCCAATGGTACTGACGACGATGGCGATGGACTGGCTGATTGTGCTGACCCTGACTGCGCCAACGACCCCGCCTGTAGCGGTGGTGGCGGAGCTGGTGATGATTGCATCGATGCCATCAGTGTCGGTGATGGGGCAACCTCCTTTGACACCACGGCGATGGCAGATAGCGCCAGCGCTTCCGATCCAAGCCAGTGTGCGGGAACATTCCTTGGCGATTTCGTCCAGGACATGTGGTTCAGCTACACTCCGGCAGCCTCTGGTGGGCTCGATGTCTCCCTCTGTGGTAGTAGCTTTGATACCGACCTTGCTATTTATACTGGTGGTTGTGGAACGCTGACACAGATCGCCTGTTCCGGCGATAGCTGCGCCCTTCAATCGGAAGTCCTGGGAGTCCCGGTCACCGCTGGTACTCCTGTTCTGATTCGTGTGGGTGGCTGGCAAGCAGGAAGTGCAGGTGCCGGTACACTGACCATCACCAGTGGTGGTGGCGGTCCAGTGTCTGAAAATTGCACCAATGGTACTGACGACGATGGCGATGGACTGGCTGATTGTGCTGACCCTGACTGCGCCAACGACCCCGCCTGTAGCGGTGGTGGCGGTGGCCAGGGTGACGAATGCAACGATCCGCTGCCAGCAATCGTCGGTTCCAATCCGGTCGATACCACGGCCATGACCGACAGCGCCGATCCGTTCGACGATCTCACCTGTCCCGGTACATTCCTCGGCGTGATGGCTACTGATGCTTGGTATCAGTTCACCGCACCCACCAGTGGTACTGCGACCATTGCAACCTGTGACCAGATCACCTTTGATAGTGATCTGGCCGCCTACACTGGTACCTGTGGTGCTCTCACCCAGGTCGCCTGTAATGGCGACAATGCGGCTTGTGGCGCCTTCACGTCATCGATGGAGCTGGTCGTCACTGCTGGCACCACCTACATGATTCGTTGCGGTGGTTGGGCTGCAGGCGAACAAGGTACAGGAACCCTCGAGATTACGCTCGCAGGTGCCCCCACTCCTGAAAACTGCACCAACGGTACTGATGACGACGGAGACGGTCTGATCGACTGCGAGGATGCAGATTGTGATCTCGATCCCTCCTGCATAACGCCACCGGAAAACTGCAATAACGGTACCGATGACGATGGTGATGGGCTCGCCGACTGCAATGACCCCGACTGTGCCGCAGATCCGAACTGCCAGGCGCCCCCGAGTGGCTTCTCCTACATCGCTTCCGATGAAACAGCAAACTACTCGGTCGATACCGGAGTCGGCAGCTTCAGTGCGTCCGTGAGCATCAGTGAAGATGCGTCTGCCGCCGGGTATCCCAATGAAACCCAGGGGTTCTCGTTCGGCCTCTCCCACACTGCCAGTCTCCTGTCGGTAGTCACCTTCAATGAAGGCTCTGTCCTGACCGGCCTCAACGCCAACACCGGAGCGGACTTCATCGATATCAATAACTTCGCTGACGGAATTACTGTCGGCTGTGTATACAGCTTCCAGAACACCGCCGTCATTACGTTTGCAGCACCGACCGCCATCGGAACCATTTCCTATGACACGGTCCCATCGGGCCTGATCGGCAATGCCACGGGTACCTCGACCGGGCTCAACTGGAGTAATTCTCTGGGAGCCCCACCAGTCGTTAATATTCTGGTCGTCGATGGCCAGGCCCAGCCGGCAGCCTTTGACAACGGAATCGTCACGCTCGAACCCGCCATCGGTGGATTCGTTCGCGGTGATATCAACTCCGATTCGTCGATCAACATCGCCGATGCGGTGTCACTACTGGCAGGACTGTTCACCGGTGGTTCGATCGACTGTCAAGATGCAGCTGATTGCAACGACGACGGTGGTGTCAACATTGCGGATGCGGTCTACGAACTGGCGACCCTGTTCTCGGGTGGTCCGGGAATGCCCGCCCCGTCAGGACCCAGCTGTGGTTCTGATCCGACCACTGACTCACTCGATTGTGGTCTCTACGACGCTTGTCCCTGATCTTCAGTGGCAGTTCGTTTGGTAAAAAGGGGCCGGAAAGCTAACGCTTTCCGGCCCCTTTTCTTGATCACCGATTCACTTCATTTTGATTCCGCGTCAATCCTGGCCAGCATCCCATCCAGGTCATCGTTTCCAGGTCATCGTTTCCAGGTCAACGTTTCCAGGTCAACGTTTCCAGGTCAACGTTTGATTGTGCCATCCGTATCCCAGGGGCAATGGCGACATCCAGAGCCGCAGCACTCGCCCCTCTGCTGGTGGGCGACCTCGGTCCACACCCACAATCCAGAGCTCGGATCACGGTAACCCGCCAGGCCCTTTTCCAGAGCCCTCCGATGCGTCTCCTGCCAGGGAATTTCCGGCGGAGTCATGGCATGATTCTCGTTGATCTTTTTCTCCGATCAGACTTCCAGGTCCGCAGCCAATTTCCGCCCGTGCTCTGGTCCACCAGCAATGCTTCGTGAGGGTAGCGAACTCCCGTCGACGAACAATAGCGAGCCCCTACTTGAGTGACGAACAGATGTTCGCTATCTTGGCGTGATTCACCCTTTCCCACCTGCCGAGGTCTCCCGTGTCCAGTTCCTCAAGATCGCCCTCACTCGGAGCCACGACTCGTGAAGCCACTCTCGCACCTACTCTCGCACCTACTCTTCTGGCACTTCGATCCGCAGGTTCCTTGTTACGCGGACTGGAACCGATCGCCAAACTGATCGAAGCCGCAGCGAAAAAAGGCTGGCACTGCGTCGCCGTGGCCGAATATTCGGATCTCGGCACCATCGTCGAGGCCGCCGCTGCCGGCGCACGCGCGGGCATCCAAATCATCAGTGCCGCTGAAATCGATGATGGACAGGGAAGATCCATCGTCATCGTCGCCCGTGACAAAACCGGTCTTGAGCAACTCCATCAACTCGTCAGTCTACGTCGACTGGCCCAGCCCGATACCGTGTCCGACCCGGCCGGAGATTTCGATCTCATCGAGCACCTCGCCAACCATCATTCTTCACTATCGATTCTGACCAGAACTCCGGAGCTAGCGCAAAAAATACTCGACCGGCTTGGATCTGATGTCCGGCAGAGAATCTTCATCGAGATCGATCGTCTACGAGACACGAATACACGAGAGCAAAGGAACCGAGCCGCCGCAGAACAGCTCGGAATCGGCCTGATCGCCTCGACCCGGGTCGGCATGTTGCAACCGACGACAAAACACCAACTCGATCTTCTCGAAGCGGTGCGCTGCGTCTCCACCATCGAACGGATCCGCCGAGATCGTCCGCACCACTCCTTATCCGACCTCTCGCCAATCCTCACATCGATTCCCGATCCCGGTGACTGGCAAGAGCTGTATAGCGACCTCCCAGAAGCGTTACAAAATGCCGCTCGGATCGGTACCGAGGCGATCCACTCGCGCCAGCCCAACCCTGCGACCATCTTCCCGCCCTTTCCGATCCCCACCGACCAGACAGCCTTCGGTCAGCTCTATCAACAGTGCCATCGAGGATTGCTGAAACGCTACCGCTCGATGACTCCAGCTGTGCTGGAGCGACTCGCCCACGAACTACACGTCATCGACACGATGGGCTTTGTTCCTTACTTCCTGGTGGTGGGAGACATCGTCGCCGAGGCTCGCCGCCTCGGTATCGAATGTGCGGGGCGCGGATCGGGAGCCGCCTCCATCGTTTCTTATGCTCTGGGAATCACACAGGTCGACCCACTCGCACACGATCTCCGCTTTGAACGATTTCTCTACCCGGAACGAAAGAAGCTTCCCGACATCGATATCGATCTCTGCTGGCAGGGGCGAGATCAGGTCATCGCCTACGTATATCGCCGCTACGGAGCTGAAAAAACCGCCATGATTTGCACTCGAACATCACTACAAGTCCGATCAGCTCTGCGCGAAACAGCGCGGGCCCATGGCATGGCTCCCCTCGATGTCGATAAAATATCACGGCGACTACCCACTCGATCCGAACAAACCATTTCCAAACTGCTCGGAAATGATCCGGCGCTGGCCGCCGTCGGACTATCCGCAACCTCTCGTAACCAACTTCTCGAAGATGCCGAATGGCTTCGGGGGCGGCCTCATCATCGCTCCATTCATCCCGGCGGTATCTGTATCTGCGATCGACCCATCCAGCGCATCGCTTCGGTCGAACGTGCTGCGAAAGGTCTTCACGTCACCCAGCTCGATATGTATTCCATCGAAGCGACCGGACTCATCAAAATCGATCTGCTCGGCAATCGCTGCGTCTCGGAAATAGGAACCGTCCGCGATCTGGTCGAGGAAAAAACCGGTACACCATTACAGCTCGATTCCATCCCTCAGCAGTGCACCAAGACAGAACAACTACTGAGCCAGGGGCAGACACTCGGTTGCTTCCAGCTCGAGAGTCCGGCCATGCGCTCGCTACTGCGACAAATGCGTGCCCGAAATGCAAAAGACACCATCCAGGCCATTGCTTTGATTCGACCCGGTCCGGCTTCCGGTGGACTGAAGGAATCTTTTTGCCGTCGTGTCCACGGCCTGGAACAACCAACCCCACCACATCCCTGCCTCACCGAGCTACTGGCCGATCAACAGGGACTACTTCTTTACGAAGAGAATGTGATGGAAGTGATCGCACTCGTCACCGGGAAAAGTCTTGCAGAAGGAGATCAGATACGTCGGTCTCTTGTGCGAGCCCACCGATCTGAAGATCAGCTGTCTCTGACAAAGCTCAGCGATGATTTCATTGCCCGCGCAATCGAAAATGGCTTCGGCGCCACCGAAGCACGCCAGCTATGGCAGTACTTGCTCAATTTCAGCCACTACTGTTTCAACAAATCACACTCTGCATCGTATGGATTACTCGCCTGGCGTAGCGCATGGCTCAAGACCCACTATCCCGCCGAGTTTTTCTGCGCACTCTTTCGTCATCACAACGGTATGTACCCCTTTTCAACCTTCGTTGCCGAAGCTCAACGAAACGGGATCAGCCTCAAACTTCCCTGTGTCCATCGATCCTCAGCGACATTCACGCTCGAAAAGAAAAACTCCATTCGCATGCCTCTGACCGCCATCCGAGGATCGCGCCAAAGTAGCATCGAATCGATCTTTGCTGGTCGCCCCTTCTCATCGCCGGAAGATTTGATGCAAAGAACCAAAATTTCTCGCTTCGAACTGGAAGAATGGGTTCTCGCCGGAGCGCTCGATGGCTTCTCGATACCCCGCCCACGTCTCTTGTGGCGAGTACGAACCCGTCATCGAAAAGAAACTTCCACCGTCGGGACTTTTTCCAAATCACAGCAACATCTCCAACCAGACCTGTCCGGAATCGTCGATGAGGGACCAGATCTGATCGAGTTCCCAGCCCGAAAAATCCTCGCCGAGGAGATCCGACTACTGGGTGCTGGCATCAGTCGGCACCCGATGAGTTTCCATCGAGAACTCTGCCAGCAATTGAATTGCGTGGCCCTGACCGAGATCGAAAAGTGCCAAACAGCGGCGATTCGAATCGCAGGATTCCGCATCGCCTCGAGACAGCACTCCACATCTCGAGGCCCGATGGGATTCATCACCCTCGAAGATGAACAGGCGATCTGTGAAGTGACCTGCTTCGCCAGCACCTGGTCACAGATTCGGCCGATTCTGCGCGATCATTCCGGCCCGCTACTGATCGAGGGAAAAGTCGAAGAACATCTCGGATCTTTTTCGATAATCGCCAAACGGGTAACACCACTACTGAAAGAATCTCCGTCGTTCAATAACGCAAGAAATCAGAACGAAGGGCCAGAAACTGATCGCGTTCCTGGGCCCGCCCCTCGATGATGTCTCTGGCCGTGGCTCCGGCCAAGAGACCTTCCCTGAGATCACTCCCACCCCACAGCAGATCGATAGCGATCGGCTCACGGACAAACTCATACGGTTCCGTACGCCAACTGAAGTTTTCACCACCAAAGATCTGTAGCTGTTGTAAAAGTAACACCCCTAGCTGTAGCGAATTCAAAACCTGAGGTTGAGTCACATGCACCTCGACACCACTACAGAGCTGCCCCTGATACTTGTGAAAAACCGGCGTGAAATGAACGGGACGAAAGAGAACACCTTCCAGTCCTTCCTTGTCGGCCTGGACACGGGCACCCGCGGCCAGCGCCACGCCATCGAGCCAAGGGGCTCCAAGAAGATGGAATGGACGAGTCGTCCCCCTCCCCTCGGAAAGATTGGTCCCCTCCATCAGACACATTCCCGGGTAAATCAGTGCGGTCTCGGGTGTCGGCATGTTGGGTGAGGGGGCAACCCACGGAACACCGCTCTCGGGCTGTAACATCTCGCGCTTCCAACCACGACAAGGGATCACTGTAAGATCAACATCGATCCCCACCACTTCGATCAGGAAACCTGCCAGCTCGCCCAGCGTCATGCCATGGCGGATGGATACCGGCAACGCTCCAACAAAGCTGCCGAAGCCCGGCCGAACGGTTCCCCCTTCCACTGCGATCCCGCCAATCGGGCAAGGCCGATCGAGAACCATCACTCGAGTACCAGACTGCGCCGCCGCCTCGAGGATATAAAGCAACGTTGCCGCATAAGTGTAGTAACGAGTTCCAATGTCCTGGAGATCAAAGATGAGTAGGTCCAGATCAGCCAACTGGGCCGGATCAGGGCGGAGAGATGCTTCATCGGATCCGTAGAGGCTCACCACCTCTGGTCGGTTCGAAACCACCCGTTCCATATCCTGGGCGGTCGCTTCGAGACCATGCTCGGGCGCAAAAAAACGTGCCACGCAAAGGCCCTCAGCGGCCAGTAACATCGACAAGTGCTGCAAGTCACCGGCGACAGCAGAAGGATTACAGCAGAGCCCGATCCGACTGCCGCGAAGACCGGGAAACCGATCATCACGAATCCGGTCGATTCCGCAGCTGACCGCGCTTGATTTCATCACTCAACCTTCAACCGTCAGTCAGTCGACGAATCTTCGCTTCCCCTGGATCGTTGGCCCCACAAGACGGCCCCTCCACAAAAAACAAAAAAGACGCCCACACCAGCAACGGTGTAAATCACTTTATTGAACGCAGCGATCAGATCTGCAGGAGAACCCGTCGCTGTCGCAGGCAGAGAAGCACTCGGAAAAAACTTGAAAAGAAACTGGGTCGGAGCCGACAACTGATCGAGCTCAGGACCACTCGCAGCCGTTGCCATGTCCGTCAGTTCGAAACTGGCCAAAACTGGAAAAAAGACCAGCAACACCCCCAGCAACAGAAAAAATGAACCGATGATAAATCGCATTCCCCATCTCCTTCTTGGCGGGCTATTTCGCTTCGATCTGTTGTCGAATCTGCACCGTTGCAGCCTCCACGCCATCCTCAGCGGTTAAAAGCGCACCGCCCATCAGCAATATCGTATCAGAACCAAAGTCTTCAAGCATTTCAGGAATCCGCTCAGGACTCATTCCGCCAGCCGGAATCGCCCAACCCGAGGCGATGGATCCCAGAGGCTCTCGTAGTTTCTCGGCCATCTGCCGTCCTTCGGCTCGCGTCGGTGTAAAACGGCCGCCGGCATTGACGAAAACAGAACCATCCAACCCTGCCAGACGAGCCAGGGTGCCGTGAACCAACGGCAACGAGATACCTCCATCTGGTGAAGACGTCACAACACCACTCATCGATGGGTGCCCTAGATGCACGCCAGGCCAACGGGAAGTCAATTCGCGAACTCTGTCCAGACCGAGAATCCACGGAGCCATCAGTGCTCCATCGGCTCCAACTTCCAGAGCGGCTTCGAGCCTTTCATCGAGTTGCTCGGCTGGAGCCATCAGGTTGACCAGATACAAGACGTGACGATCTCCTTGAGACTCCCGTATGGCAGCAGTGCATCGCTCCACTCGATCGCGAAATGTTGCAAAATTTTCATCGAGCAGATTGTGGTCATCTTTGATGAGATCTCCGCCGCCGGCAACAAAACCACGGCACACTTGCACCAGATCGGCAATCGGGGCCCCACGAGGTTTGAGGGCGGTGGCTACCAATGGACGTTTTCGGACACCTGTAATTTCTCTGACCCCGGAAATTCCGAAACGAGGTCCCGGGAAATTCTTCACCACTTCATCGGGTAACTGCAGGTCGATGAGACGAACGCCCGGCATCATCGAACAATTTCCAAGAAACAAATTGAGCCAACGACTCAGATCTGAGCCAGCCAGTGTTCCAGCAAAAGAAAGCGTCACCAGATGAATCCCTGCGGAGATCTCCTCGAGCTGCTCAACCCGGGCCACGATCTCATTTTCGATCGCCGGATAACGACGGATAAGGCTCTCCGGAACTTCTACCGTCAATTCAACGGCCATCGCCCGAGCCAGGGCTTGGCACTCTTCTGCGGACGCCAACACCCGATATGTCGCTTTAATCCGTTTCAAGCTGACCTTTTCATACCTGATGAAAATACAGGATTTTTGCTGAAGATTCCGGATCTCTCGCCCTCACGACCGGGTTCGAGGTATTCTGTCGGGGGCAAGAGGTAGCCGCTACCGGTTATCGCCGGTGACCCTCGTATCGGGTGCCCCTCTTATCGATGGAGTCCCCCTTTCGGGTCTCCTGGAAATCCTGGACGGGAGTGCTAGATGAGCGTTCGTGTCGGGCTCATGGGCTTTGGCCGCATCGGCCGTAATGTATTCAGGGCCATTTATGGTCGTGATGATATCGAAATCGTGGCCATCAACGAACTGGCAAATATTCAGGCAATGGAATATTTGCTCCGTTTCGATTCTCTTCGCGGTCGCTTCGAAGAGCCGATCCGGGTTCTCGATGATGCGATCTATGCCAGGGGCCGACAGATCCCTGTCTTACACCATCGTGAACCGGGGGAAATCCCATGGTTTGAACATGGCGTCGATGTAGTCGTCGAAGCCACCGGAAAATATCGCGCCCGGAACGATCTACAAAAACATCTCGACCAGGGTGCCGACCGCGTCATCCTGACCACGCCTCCGACTGACGATATCGATCATCTTCATATTCGCGGGGTCACTTGCGAAGAAGTCGATCGGTCAAATCGGATCATTTCTTGCGGATCCTCGACCGCAAATGCCACTGCACTGCTGATCAAGGTGCTCGATGATACTTTCGGAGTCGAAGAAGGATCGTTCACTTCAGTCCATGCTTACACCGCCGATCAAAGCCTAACCGATGTACCAGCCCCTGGTGACCTGCGCAGATCCCGTGCAGCGATGCAAAACATCGTGCCGCAAACCACATGGACCGATGAAGCGATTGAAGAACTGTTCCCTCATCTGCAAGGACGATTCAAAGGTATGAAGTTGAATGTCCCGGTGCCCGGGGTCTCCTGCACCGATCTGACCGTCCAGATGAAAAAATCCGTCGTAGCAGCGGAGATCAACGAAGTGTTCCGCAGTGCTGCTGGAAGCATCCACAAAGGGATTCTCTCCTTTACCGATCAACCCATCGTCTCCAGTGACATCGCAGGGAATTCTGCTTCATGTGTTTTCGACAGTCTTGCGACTCTGGTTACGGATGACGTCCTGCTGAAGGTGATCGGCTGGTACGAACAAGGAGGCGGAATCTCGCATCGGATCGTCGAACTGCTGGCCCAGATGGGCCCAAAATCCTCCCAGAGTGGTGAGAGGAGTACGCAATGAAAGTAGCCATCAACGGTTTTGGTCGCATCGGGCGTAGTGTCTTCAGAATCATTGCGGCGCGAGAAGATATCGACATTGTCGCCATCAACGATATTTCAGACCCCAAGTCCCTGACCTATCTACTCCGTTATGATTCGGTGATGGGACCCTTCCCCGAAAAAGTCTCTTTCGATTCAGGGACTCTCACTGCTGGCCGGCAAAGCTGTCAGATGCTGGCCGAACGTAATCCTGAAAAACTGCCATGGAAAGCTCTGGGAGTCGATGTCGTCATAGAATCGACTGGACGATTCCGAACTCGAGCCGAATGTAATCTACACATCCAGGCGGGAGCAGGAAAAGTCATCCCGACGGTTCCACCAAAAGACGACATCGATGCTCTGCTGGTCCTCGGTGTCAACGATGAGATCCTTGAGCCAAGCCATCAAATTATCTCGAATGCTTCCTGCACTACCAACTGTCTCGCTCCGCTGGCCAAAGTCCTGGATGACTCGTTCGGACTGATCCGTGGCGTCATGACCACAGTCCACGCATACACCAACGACCAGAGTCTGGCCGACTGGTATCACCAGGATCTCCGTCGTAGTCGAGCCGCTGGTGAAAATACCATTCCTACCTCTACCGGAGCCACACGTGCCGTTGGAAAAGTACTGCCGCAGCTGGAAGGAAAACTCGATGGAATGGCGATGCGGGTCCCGGTGATCGATGGTTCAGTGGTCGATCTGGTGGCCACTTTCGAAAAACCGGTCTCTGTTGAAACCATCAATTCTGCGATCCAGGCCGCTGCAGAAGGGCCGATGAAAGGCGTATTGGAGTTTTGTACCGACCCGGTTGTCTCCTCGGACATCATCGGCAATCCCCACTCGTCGATCTTCGACTCTTTACTGACGATGACGGTCGGAACCCACAGCGCCAAGGTCTTGTCCTGGTACGACAACGAATGGGGTTATTCGAGTCGGGTCGTGGATCTCATCGACCGAGTACGAGCCTGAAACCAGAAGATAACGAGCACTAAGAAACACCACCAGATGAAAAGAAGCCCCACGGGTGATCACCCGTGGGGCTTCTTCTTTTGATCCGAAACTCAAACTTTTAGAGATACTTCTGAATCTCTCCGAGGCGGATTTCCGCTTCGCGCTGAGCTTCTGTACCGGCAAACTTCTTACTCTTGACGATACCCGCATACAACTTGGCCGCTTCTTCATACTTTCCACGCTTGACCAAATCACGAGCCTCCGCAAGCATCTGAGCTCCGGACAACTCTGCCTGGATCGACTTGTCTTTCTTCCAGACCTTGAGTTCCTTCTCGAAATCCTTGGCAACCGGCATCCCTTTGAAGCTTTGCGCTCCTCGCTGCAATGCCTGAAGCCCCGCCTCATACTGGCGCTTCTCCTTGTAGTCGGCGATCGCCTCAAGCTGCTCCTTGGCGAACTCCTCAATCGAAGCCATCGCCTCATGGGCAGACTTTTCCAGATCCGCATCCTTGGTCCGCTTGGCCTGTTTTCCAAGCTCTGCGTGAGCCTTGCCAAACTGGCCCGCCTTGACGTACTTCGCAGCCTTCGGCATTTCGGTCGGAATCGCAATCTTGGGACCGATTCGGGCCCCAACGATATGCTTTTCGATGATGGAGTTATTGAGTCCGCCCGGATGACCCTTCCAGACAATCTTTCCATTCGGACCGACAAGCCACGAATGAGGAATACCACGAGTCTTGTAATCGGTGGCACCGCCACCAAATGCAATCGGGTAAGTCATCTTGTTACGATCGATGTAAGGCTTGGCTTTGCTTTCCGGTTCATCGGTGACCCCGATGACGACCAGACCGCGCTCCCCGAACTCCTTATGAAGTTTGTTCAGGTGCGGAATCTGACCCTTGCAAGGTCCTCACCAGGTCGCCCACTTCTCGATCAAAATCAGTTTGCCTGAGAGAGACTCCCACGTCGTGGTTCCCTCGATGTTGATCCAGCCTCCGGGCTTCATTGCAGGAGCAACATCCCCCACCTCTGAGCCAGCCTGGACTGGAAAACTCGCCAACAGACAGATGGCCAAAAGAGCCCATCCACGGCGAGCTCGACCCTTGGTCAGCATCGCTTTCTCCCTTCGAAACTGCTTTGAGCAGTCTCCTTGATTCACGTGATTCAAAATTACTGTTCGATCCTGGATTGAAATCCGTCACGGATATCTTTCCAGAAGGGACATTTCCCTCTGTCACAAGTTATCGTGAACGCTAACCCTTCGCAATGTCATGCTAAACGGTCAATATAGACTTCCGGTTCCACGAAATCGCTAAAATCGGTAGGGTTGCAGTTCACAGTCGCTGCTTCTAGCATCCACCCATTAGCCGATCCGCAAATTGCACACAGGAGTTCTAACGAATGGCTCGATTTCGATACTTTCTGCTGACCAGGTCAGTTCTTTCGAGATTTTCGATCTCTCCGATTCAGCTCGTATGGCTTGTCGTCACCTTACTCAGCTCATCAACGTGGGCTCCCCCCCTGCCTGCCCAGGCCGACGATTCGCCGCTTCCACTGCTGCCCGTCCCGGTAATTCACTTCGAAAAAACAGAGCATGACTGGGGCAAGGTGTTGCAAGGCAGCCGTGTCAAACATGTCTTCACCGTTGAAAACCGTGGTAGGGCTCCGCTCAAGATTCTCAAGGTCACTTCGACCTGTGGTTGTACCTCGACCCGCTTCGATGAAGTCATCGAGCCCGGAGCCAGTGGCATCATCGAGCTCCAGGTCGACACCACCGACTTTTCTGGCGGCAGGCCACGAAAAAATGCCATCGTACAAACCAACGATCCCGAATCTTCCGAGGTTCATCTATGGATGGTCGGCCTGGTCGATCCATTACTCAAAATGGAGAGTCCTGTTTTCAAGCTGACCGGACTGGCGATGGAAACCAAGCAGATAAAAACAATCATATTGCCGGCCGTCGACCTTCCCATCGAAATGGTCGAAGCCCGATCCAAGAACAAAACATTCCTGGTTTCCTCCCTCGAATTTCTCGAAGAAGGATGGCTTCTGACCCTCGATGCTGAAGTTTCAACAGAAATCAAAAGTCTCCGCGATGATCTGGAACTGGTCATTTCGGTTGCCGGTGACGAATCCTTGATCATCCCGGTTCCTGTCGTGATCGAACACAAAGATCGAATCGCCATGGCACCTTCAGGTAACGTGGTTTTCTACCGTCGTCATACCGCTCCGCTCGACGGGCCAGTCAAACGAGATGTTTTTCAGGAAGTTCAGATCCGCTCGGTCCGCGAGGATCTCCCCATCGAAGATTTCTCGGCGACCATGATCGATGCTCCGGAGGGTCTGTTCGATCTCACCGTCACCGAATTAATTGCCGGCCATCATTACAAGGTGCGCATCCAGGTCCTACGAACCCTGCCCATCTCTCAGGCCCGCGGCACACTTCAGATACGATTGGGCCCCGGGGAAGATTCGATTCGAGAGAAGGGCGTCTTCGCTCAATTCCGACTCAGAACCCCCTAATTCCCTTATCTGGACGCTTGCTTGTCTTGACCTCACCGCAAGATTCGATATCTTTGAATATCCACGTAAATGTCATTTTTCGTGGAAAGACAAACTCGTCGGGTCGTATCGCTTTTGGTCATCACCGAGGTAACCACAAGGCAACCACGCAGGCGAATCGAGAAAATCAGTAGCGAGAGGCGGACAGTGTGCATCATCCGGAGAGTGTGCATCATCGTTGTCAACCAGGTGCAAGATCTGGACAACCGAGTTTACGACTCTGGGTGGCCCTCTTTCTGACGATTCCTCTCCTTC
>JBBWWC010000045.1:0-12301 GCA_050256555.1 Planctomycetota bacterium
CTTGCGGTAGAAGTTCTACTTTGCGTTTCTCGTTGCCACTGGCGATGGTCACGCTCTTCTACGGGCTGTTTTTCTCAGATCCTCTGGTGCAAGGACAGGGCGGTGGCCCAGGCGGTGTCTTCGACCTGATCGGTCCAATGCCGACCTCTGCTCAAAATCCTCTGACGCCTGAGAAGGCGATGCTTGGCAAGTTCCTGTTCTGGGAAGAGCAGCTTTCTCATGACAATTCAACTTCTTGCGGTTCCTGCCATGTTTCCGAATTCGGTGGTTCCGATGGACGCACGGATGACTTCCGTTCGGTCCATCCTGGTTTTGATGGGATCTTTGGAACCGAAGATGATGTTTCGGGATCGATCGGATTGGTTCTTCAGGATTGCTCAGGGGCATTGCAAGATGATGGTGTTTTCTATCCTCATCGCCAGGTGACATCTCGACGGTCACAATCGGTGATCGGTGCCGGATATCATCCGGAGCTTTTCTGGGATGGTCGATCTGGTACTGAGTTTATCGATCCAGAAACTGGAGTTGTTCTGATCGACAGCGGCGCTGCTCTGGAGGCGCAATCGGTGATACCGATTCTTTCGATGGTCGAGATGGGATGCGAATCTTCCGACTGGGATGTTGTGCGACAGAAGTTGATTTCAGTGACACCGCTGGCACTGGCCAGTGATCTTCCTACCGACATGCTGGACGCGTTGAGTTTGTTTCCTGATTACCCTTCGCTGTTCGACAATGCTTTCGGTAGCAGTTTGATCACTGCCACGCGGATGGCCTATGCCCTGGCCAGCTACCAGAGAACTTTGATTCCAGACGAGACGCCTTTTGATCAGTTCAACAGCGGATCTTCGGGCGCATTGACGGATAACCAGCAGCAAGGAATGTTGCTTTTTATCGACAACTGCGTGACATGTCACTCGACGCCAATGCTCGGAGATGGGGAGTTTCGCAATCTCGGAGTTCGCCCCAGTGTTGAAGATGAAGGCCGTTTTTCGATCACCGGTGATCTGGAAGATCTGGCAGCTTTCAAAACACCAGCACTTCGTAATGTGGCACTCCGTGGGCCTTACTTCCACAACGGTGGTAAGTCAGAACTGGGTGAAGTGTTAGATTTTTATAATGTCGGAGGAGATTTCGAGCCGAATGATCTGGATCCGATGCAGCTGGGGAATGGTGAACTTTCGCAGATCAAGGATTTCATCATCAATGCCCTGACTGATCCACGAGTTGAACAAGCGCTACCACCCTTTGATCATCCGACCATGCAGCCCTATTTTGTTCGCGGAGATTTCAATAACGATGGTTCGGTGAATCTGACCGATGTGATTTTGCAGCTTCGCTTCTTGTTCAATGGGCTGCCGGTCGATTGCCAGGATGCGATCGATTCCAATGATGATGGGGCTCTGGATCTGGCCGATCCTTTGGAATCGTTAGCTCGTTTATTCATGGGTGGAGCTCCATTGCCACTACCGAGCGACATCTCTTTCGGCCCCGATCCCACCACGGATTCTTTGACCTGTCTTCGATAGATCATGGCGATCATTTTCTGCCAAGTTGCCCGTCCACTGGCAAGGTGCTAGAGTCGCATTCAGCGATGAAGATCACATTCTTTCAAACGTATTCTATTCTCACGGCATGGACTTGCCTGCTTTCGCCGGTGGCAATGTGTGATGATTCTGCGGTTGATTATTCTCGCCAGATCCATCCGATACTTTCGCAACACTGCTTTGCCTGCCATGGTCCGGATGAAAAGGCCCTGAAGGCTGATTTGAGCCTGGTCTCTCGTGACTCGGCGATGCTGGAACTTGAATCGGGATTACGTGCGATTGTTCCCGGTCAGCGCGACGAGAGTGAGTTGTGGTTACGGATCACCGATCCCGATGATCCGATGCCGCCGGTCGATGAGCACAAACAGCTCAACGCCGAGCAGATTGCACTTCTCGGCCGCTGGATCGACGAGGGTGCCAATTATGCGCAGCACTGGTCTTATGTTGCGCCGAGGGAATCACAGGCACCTGCTGTCGATGGTGATTGGCCGATTTCTATCATCGATCAATTTATTATTGAGCGTTTGCAACGAGAAGGGCTGCAGCCTGCAGCCGATGCCGATCAGGTCACCTTGTTTCGACGTCTTCACTACGATCTTTCTGGACTTCCTCCATCATTAACTGCCCTGGAAGAATTTCTTGCTGTGGATCAGGCCGGAGCCGATGACCAGGAGCTGGTTTACGCCCGAGTCGTCGATGAGCTGCTGGCCAGTCATCACTTCGGCGAGCGATTGGCGAGCGCATGGCTCGATCTGGTGCGTTATGCCGATACGGTCGGTTACCACGGTGATCAAGAGCACAAGGTCTGGCCTTATCGTGATTGGGTCATCGCTGCCTTGAACTCGAACATGCCGTTCGATCAGTTCACCATTGAACAGCTTGCCGGTGATCTTCTTGACGACCCCGATCAAGAGCAGTTGATTGCCACTGGCTACAACCGTTTGATTCAGACCAGTCATGAGGGTGGATTGCAACTCAAGGAGTATCGTTCCATCTACATGGCAGATCGAGTTCGGAATGTTTCAGAGGTGTGGATGGGGGCAACCCTAGGTTGTGCGCAGTGCCACGATCATAAATTTGATCCTTATCGAATCCGCGATTTCTATAGTTTCGGTGCTTTCTTCGCAGATATCGATGACGAGGACCATATCCGTAATCCGTACGGAGGGCTCAATACCACTCCCACACGTCGCAGTCCCGAGATGCCAGTGATGACGGATGAGGCCCGGAATAAAAAACAACAGATCGCCGATGGTATCGAGCAATTCGAACAGCAGATCGCGGTCTCGATAGAAGAGCTTGTTCCCCATCAATCGAAATGGGAAGAAGTTCTGAGCCGACAGGTCGCTGCCGGTCAGAAGCACAGATCGATATGGGTCGATGATGCTCGCGATACTGGCGGAACTGTCAGTGGTCAGTGGAAGTTTGTCCGTGAGGAAGAGATAGCGCCGCACAGTGGTGAGCTGTATCGACTCCAGTCTAGCACTGGCCTGGTCCAGCATTACACCGTCGCTACCACCGAGAAGCGGATCACCGTTGGAGCTGGCGATTCTCTCTATGCCTGGGTCTATCTCGATCCTGACTCGATGCCGAAGTCGATCATGTTGCAGTGCAATACGGCAGGGGACTGGGAACATCGAGCGGTCTGGGGTGGCGATGAAATTGCCTATGGTCGCAAGGAGAAAAGTGACCACGCCTATCAGCGGATGGGAAAGCTACCCGCTGCAGGAGAGTGGGCTCGAATCGAGGTTCCCTTCGAGCAGATCGGATTGAAACCTGAGACGGTCGTCAGTGGCATTGCTTTCACTCAGTTTGGCGGGACCGTTTACTGGGATGATTGTGGCGTTGAATCGACAGCCGCAGCTCCGACCGCTGTACTCGAAATTTTGTCGATCCCGGTCAGTGACCGTACTGTTGTTCAGCAACAAATCGTGCGTGAATTTCAGGCGAAGCAGTCGCCACAGGTGAGTTCGCTACGGGCTCAGCTCACCATTCTGCAGGAGCAAGCAAAAGCTCTGGAGAGTACCTTGCCGCTGACGCTCTTCACCAGGGCACTCGAGAATCCTCGAGAGATCCGGGTTCTCCCGCGCGGGAACTGGCTCGATGAATCAGGGGAAGTTGTTGAGCCTGCGGTTCCTGAGTTCCTCGGTGATTTGAATGCTGACGGTCGAGCTTCTCGTCTTGATCTGGCCGGTTGGCTCGTCACTCCAGAAGCCGAAGGTGGTGTTGGTGGCCTGACGGCTCGTGTTTTCGTCAACCGGATGTGGGCACTGCTTTTTGGTGAAGGACTATGTCCATCGGTTGAGGATTTTGGTGGTCAAGGTCGACCGCCTACTCATCCGGAACTGCTCGATTATCTGGCCCAGGAGTTCATCGAGTCGGGCTGGGACGTCAAAGGGCTGTTTCGGAAGATGGTGTTGTCTCGTACATATCGCCAGTCATCGAACCCGGATCCTCAGGCGCAGCAACAGGATCCAGAGAATCTGCTCTTCTCTCATCAGGCCAGGTATCGTCTGTCGGCCGAGATGGTTCGAGACACGGCACTCAGTCTCAGCGGGTTGTTGATCGATCGACTCGGTGGGCCCAGCGTCAAGCCTCCACAACCGAAGCATTACTATCGCCATCTGAATTTTCCTCCACGTCGTTACAGGCCAGATATGAATCCAGAGCAGTGGCGTCGTGGTGTTTACGTACATTGGCAGCGTCAGTTTCTGCATCCGATGTTACTCGCCTTTGATGCTCCTGTTCGCGAGGATTGCACGGCCCGTCGCGCAAAATCAAATACTCCACTCGCTTCACTGGTTCTGATGAACGATCCAGTTTTCATCGAAGCTGCGCGAGTTTTTGCGCAGCGCATTCTTCTTCGAGACCTATCGAGCGATGAGCAATCGATATCGATTGCCATGCGAGAGGCGACTTGTCGGCAACCGGGAACTCAAGAAGTGGCAATACTCAGTAGTTTGCTGGCTGCCAGCCGTGAATACTTCACGGCAAACCCGGCTGAAGCCAGATCCTTGCTGGCCGTCGGGTCAGCACCATTACCGGATTCGTTGAAACCGGTCGAGCTTGCAGCATGGGCTGAAGTGGCTCGTGCCATTTTGAATCTACATGAAACAATAACCCGTGAATGACCATATCGATCAAATACAAGCTCAGATTCAGCAAGTGAACCGTCGCCAGTTTCTGGGTTCGTTATCACTCGGTGTCGGTGCTGCTGCTCTGAGTCAGTGGTGGCCGGAGATCGTTGGTGCTTCGGAGACAGCTCCTCTATCTCCGATCATGGCACCGAAAGCGAAACGCGTCATCTTCCTGTGTATGGCGGGGGGGCCGAGCCATCTTGAAACCTTTGATGAGAAACCGAAGCTGGCACAGCTCGATGGCCAACCGATGCCGGAATCGTTCACCAAGGGGATGCCGATTGCTCAATTGCAGGGTAAAGAACTGAAGTGTCTCGGCCCGCGAGCGAAATTTCAACGCTACGGTGCGAATGGCCAGGCGATCAGCGATTACTTGCCGCACATCAGTACTGTCGCCGATGACATCGCCATCGTGCGATCGATGGTGACGGAACAGATCAATCACGATCCGGCGCACAGTTTCATGAACTGTGGCTCGATCATTCCGAATCGACCCAGTATGGGGTCATGGATCAATTATGGCCTTGGTTCAGCGAGCGATAACTTGCCTGGTTTTGTCGTGCTGACGAGTGTCGGTGGCCGAAATCCTCAGCCGATTGCAGCGCGTCAGTGGTCGAGCGGTTTTCTACCGAGCAAGTTCGGTGGAGTGGAGTTTCACGCCGCCGGTGACCCGGTTCATTACGTCACCAATCCACCGGGCATCAGTCGGGATCGACAAGAGCATCTGGTTGCTGCGATTCGCGATCTCAATCGTATTCGTGCCCATCAAACCGATGACCCGGAGATCGACTCGCGGATATCTCAGTATGAACTGGCATTTCGCATGCAGATGTCGGTTCCCGAGTTGATGGATATCTCCGATGAATCGCCCGAGACTCTCGAGATGTATGGGGCAGTGCCCGGCGATGGATCCTACGCAAGTAACTGTCTGCTGGCGCGTCGACTCGCCGAACGAGGGGTTCGATTCATTCAGTTGTATCACCGTGGTTGGGATCATCATGGTGGCCTTGAGCAGTTCATGACAACCTGCAGTGGTCTCTGCGATCAACCGACCGCAGCTCTCATTCAGGATCTCAAGCAAAAAGGGATGCTCGATGACACTCTGATTATCTGGGGCGGAGAGTTTGGCCGAACTCCGATGTCACAAGGTGGCGGTAACGATCCCGGGCGAGATCACCATATCAAAGGATTCTCGATGTTCCTGGCCGGTGGGGGTGTCCGAGGCGGTATCACGCACGGCGCGACCGATGACCTCGGCTATAACGCGGTCGAAGATGTGGTTCACGTACGTGATTTACACGCGACCCTTTTGCACCTTCTGGGGATTGATCACGAACGGCTTTCGGTTCAGTACCAGGGACTCGATGTGAAACTTACCGGTGTCGAGAAGGCCAGGGTCGTGAAGGAAATACTCGCCTGAGCGGTTTCTTCACGTCCGTGGTCTTCTCGATCCGGTCATTCAAATTTAAAAGCGTGGATTCAGGTCGATCGGCATTCGGGCTTCTATGGTGAACGGAGATTGGCTTCCGATTCTTACCAGGCGAGCCAGATAAGGTCGCAGGTCGATTCCTGCTGCGGCAAGAATTTTCAACATCGGTAAATTCGTCAACGAGCGGATGGCGTCATCATCGCCACCTCCAAAGAAGTCGAATAGATCCATGGGATCTACAGGGCCAGGACGATGGACGATGGAGATTTCTCCTTCGAATTCTGCTTCACGTTTGACATGGGCGACGGCCGCTTCGATACCGCCGATGGCATCGACGAGGCCCAGTTCTACAGCCTGAGCACCGGACCAGACTCGACCTCCAGCGATTTCGCGAACCCGGTTTGGACTGATGTCACGACTATCAGAGACGCGCGAGATGAAGTCGTCGTAGACGTCATCGACGGTTCCCTGAAGACGGGCCAGCTCGACCTCGCTCCAGCCGCGATGTGGAAGCATCATCGTGGCCGATTCATCGAGGGCGACCGGATCGATATGGATCCCGATTTGTTTCATGGCATCTCCGAAAGAGAGCTTCATGCCGAACACTCCGATGGAGCCGGTGATGGTTCCCTGACTGGCATAGATCGGTCGACCGGTACATGTGATCCAGTAGCCACCGCTGGCTGCCAGGTTGCCCATTGAATAGACCATCGGTTTTTTGCTGGCGAGATTTTCTAGTGCCAGACGAATCACTTCACTGGCGGTGGCAGAGCCGCCGGGGGAATCGATCCGGACCACTACTCCGATTACAGAATCATTGTCAGCGAGATCGTTGATCGCCTTGGCTGAGGGTTCGCTGACCATCGAGCCTGGACTGACACTGTCGCCGTCAACGATTTCTCCGCTCAGATGCAAGATGGCGATGGAGTTGTCTGGAATCTTCTTTTCACGAACCGGACTGAACAGCTCGGTGAAGATCTGGAACGGATTGATCTGTTTCTTTTTCTTTTTGCCGGGTTTTACCCATTCGACAGAACCATCGACGATCTCCTCGATAGTTTGTTCAAGACTTCCATGTTGAGCCAGCATGTCGACCAGCCCTGCCTCCAGTGCCTGCTTGGCAGTGAAGATCCGGATTCCCTGCAGCTCACGCACTGTTTCCGGGTCGATATCTCTTCCCGCAGCGATGAGTTCGACCGGCAACCGATTCATCGAATCGAGCATTGCCAGGTAGTGATCCCGAAGATGACTACTCATCTGTGGCAACATGAAAGGCTCGACAGCGCCCTTGAAATCACCGACACGGATGACACTCGCCTCGACGCCAAACAGATCCATCGCAGTTTTGAAGTGGATCGGCATCATCGAGGGAGAGAATAGATCCACACCACCGGTCTCGGTGAGGAAGATGGTGTGACAGCTCGATCCGATCGCCATCAGGCTGGTCGTAGCATTTTCCATCCAGGCGAGGAGCTTTTTACCGCTGTCTCGACCACTGTCGAGAACCGTGCATAGATCCGCGATCTGCGGCATGGTGAAACTGGCACCTCCCGATAAATCGAGAACGAGGGTGTCGATCTCTTCATCATTGAAGGCTGATTCCAAAGCTTCTAACAGATCGGGAAAGGAGCGCTGGCTACCGACATTTCCCATCAGCAAGGAAGTGACGTTCATAGCTGGAGAGGCATCCGGCTGGTCGGACCAGCTACCCTTTAGCTCAAACAGACGGACCGCAGTGGCCTCTTTTTCTGAATGGTCGTCGATGGTTACAGGGGGGCCCTGAATCGCAATGGTCAGCGTCAGGATTATGCTCAGAATGTTGATCATTAAATCTCCTTATTTTCGATTTCAGCATCGATGATAATCAGATCCTGGCCTGAAACCACAAGAACCGCCCCGCTAGTTACGGTTACTGGATTTGATTGCTGGATCTGGGCGCTCATGAGTGTGATGATATATAGCGAAAGTGAGGATCGATGTCTTTGTCGAAAATAGGACTCCTGTGCGGCTCGTTGCTCTTCATCGCAACGTTAGTGGCGGCTCAAGACGATGCCCAGATGGAGAAGAACTACCAGGAGAAGCAAAAAAAGGCCTTCGTGAAGAAGATCGAATGGGTCTCGACGCTGGCGGAAGCGCGGAAGATCTCCGAGCAGAAGGGGTTGCCGATCCTGGCTTACTTCACCCGCTCATACGCACCCTGACCGCCTTGTGAATTCATGGAGGGGGGTCCCCTTCTATCCGATTGGTGGGTCAAAGAGAGTCAGCGTTTTGTTCCTTATCTCAATATTTCTGCGCAACTCGATAACAAGCCGGACCAGGAGATGATGTCGGCTTATGATCTTCGTGGATTTCCTTCTTTTGTCTTCCTCGATACCGATGGGGTCCTGCTGTTCGGCAAGGAACCTTACTGGCGTCCTGATTCCCCGGTGGCCCTGGAGGATGGGCTGGGCGAGGTCGAAGCCATCTTCCAGCTGCGGAAGAGAGTGGCAGAAAATCCCGATGATGAGATAGCCCGTGCGCGTTTGACCCTGATTGAAGGATTGCTCAATCCTGCTCGTGCCAATGCCATAGCAATGGAAGAAGCCGCTGCTGTCGAAGGTGTTCCTGTTGAGCTGGTCGATCAGTGGCGAGCATCTCGGATGAAGATCCGTTTTCTTTCGGTATTCGAACCGTACCGGATTGCTTATCGCGAAGACCGCGATGATAAGCTCGAGAAACGTGCCAGGGCGGTGACCTTTTGTTACCAGATGATCAGAGCTGGAGAGCGAGTGAGTGCTGAAGAAGACTGGTTCCGACCGTTCTGGATACTCGCATTTGATGGGGCGTTGGAAGCTTCTGACAAGGTCCATGCCATGATCTGTTTTGAGGCTTATACCAAAGCTTATGGCCATCAGGATCGATACGTGAAAACGATGGAGAGTAAGATTCAGGTTCTGGAAGCGGAAAAATCAGGAGGAGCTGGGCGGTAATAGCCCTGCTTCTCTCAGTGCACTTTCCCAGCGTGATTTTCGACCCGATTCGAAACGGGCTTTGAGGTAGATACCTTCTTCGCGGAACTCTTCCAGTTCGATTGCGGCAAGAGTCCGTAGCCGTGCGGCGAGATCAGATCGTGAATGTGGAAGGTGGTATTCTCCCGTTTCCACCCGTAGCTGAGCAATCTCAAGAATCCGTTCGATGACCAGATCAAGTCCGGTTCCTTCGGTGGCACTGATGACGTAGGAATCTTCTCGCTCGGCCAGTAAATGCTGCAGATCAATCCGGCGTTCATCTGGAACCTGATCCAGTTTGTTGAAAATCATCAACGTATGATGGTTTTCGCACTGAATTTTCTTCAGTGTCCGCTCTACCGACTCGATGTCTAGCTCGACCGATGGAGATGATGCATCGATGACATGCAGAAGCAGGTCTGCTTCTTTCGTTTCCATCAACGTGGCATGGAAGGACGCGACCAGTCCATGGGGTAACTTCCGGATGAAACCAACGGTATCAGAAAGTAATACGTCAAAGGGAACGTCCAGTTCCCATTTACGAGTACTGGTGTCGAGTGTCGAGAAGAGACGATCTTCGATCAGAACATCGGCACCCGTCAATTTTTTGAGGAGCGTTGATTTCCCGGCATTGGTGTATCCGACCAGGGCGATGCGGAAAGAACCTTCTCTCGATTTATGTTGGGTGTGTGCCTGTTTTTCGATGTCGTCGAGTCGTTTCTTGAGAACGCTGATCTTCTTGCTGATGATACGGCGGTCCGTTTCCAGCTGTGTTTCTCCCGGTCCTCGGGTTCCGACCGCGCCTCCTTCCATCCGGGAAAGGTGGGTCCACATTCGTGTCAGCCGTGATTGGAAGTACTGCAACTGGGCCAGCTCGACCTGAATCTTGGCCTGATGGCTTCGTGCATTGCGGGCGAAGATATCCATGATCAGTTCCGAGCGATCAATCACACGCAGTTCTGTGCTTTCCTCGATATTTCGTCCCTGTCCTGGAGAGATGGGATCATCGACCAGGATCAGGTGAGCCCCGACTCGTTCTGCTTCTTCCTTTAGCTCTTCCAGTTTGCCGCGACCGACATAGGTGCCGGGATGGGGGCGAGATCTGTTTTGCAGTACCACTGCATCGATGCGTAATCCGGCGGTATCTGCCAGTGCGCTGATCTCGGCGACAGGATCGACCGATTCAAACTTGACCGAGGGATCGCCCGGCATCACGGCCTTGAGAATGACCGCAATCTCACGATCGTCATCGGAGGGATTCTCATGCAGACGAGTGTCGAAGGATTGTTTCGCCATGGAGCGGCGTATCCTCCCGGAATCGGTGAGTTGGCAGGATTTCCGGTATCGGGGTCCCACCGAGGTCTTCCCGCCGGAGAGATTTTCCGGCATCGAACCGTTCCAAGGTATCCGAACCATTGCAGAGGGACCACCGCAGAAGGGGCGAAATCTACACATCGGTAAGAGCAGGTGGGCAAATCGGTTCTGTTGGTTACCATTCGCATGTCTCGATTGCGAGATCATGGGAGGAATACTTGTTGCCAGCGCAGATACCTACCGGAGAACATCACCCTCGTCGCATCGGCTGGCTCGATGGAATTCCGCGTCAACAGGAGGCTCTTCTCCAGTTCCCTGGGGTAGAAATCCTCCAGACCGATCGACAGCGGACAGTGTTACGGATTCCGCCATCGCCGTCACGCCCGACTCTCATTGCGAAGATCCATCAAGAACAGGATCTGGCAGCCCGGTGCCGTCGTTTTCTCGGCTGGGGCAGGGCCCGTCTTGAGTGGATTAACCTGAGACGCGCAGAAGATGGCGGTGCCTCAGTGCCGCGCCCTGTTGCCCTGGTAAGAAACCAGGATCACGACATCGTTTTTATCGATTACTTGCTGGATACCGAAACGTATCCACAACAGCTGGAATCTTATAGCGGTGATCAGCGTGTGGCGATGCTTCGTGTGTTGGGCAAGTGGGTTGCAGAAATTGTACGAGCCGGGATTGATGCACATGACTTGCATACGGGAAACATCCTGGTTCGAGGAATCGATCCTGCGAACGTGAGTCTCTTTCTCATCGATTTGCATGATGCTCGGGTTGGTTTCGGAGTTCCTCCGCATCGCCGCCGAGCAATGGTCAGGCAGGTGGCCAGCGCATTGGGAGCCGCGCGTGCGGATGGCGATGTGCGTCACTTCCTTCAAGGCTGGGCCCATGGAGCAAGAATCCTGGGAGTCGATGGGACCTGGGCCAGTGGTCCAGATCAGGAGACCGATGGTGTGGGCTGGGCAGAAGTCAAAGCGGAACTGCTGGCCGAGACGCTGAGAAAAGCCGAACGATCCGAGATTCTCCGCCGTCGCCGTCACATCTCACGGGCATTTCGCAAGCCGCAGTGGAGTCGCCGGAGTCGTAAGGGTGTGGAATCAGTTTTTCACAACAAGATCGATGCCACGGGGCCCTTTCAAGTACGTCGAGCCAGACGTCGAAGCGGATGGGTTCGGTGGTTTCGGGCTTTGCCGACAGAGGCTCGGGCTGCATGGCTTGGTGATCGGGTACGAAAAACGATTTGGAGATTTCCACCTCGGGCGATCCTGTTTGTCGAACGTGACCGAGGCCGTCACGGTGGCGAGGAATTGATTGTCGAAAAATCTGCAGGAAAAACGCCTCTCGATTCCTTTCTGAGCCAGTCTCCGGGGCTTGTATCCGAGTTGATGGAGCCAGTTCTTTCGGTGCTTCATCGATATCATCGCGAAGGAATTCATTTTGGCGGAATGACGGCAGGGCACTGGTATGTGGATGAAGGTCGCAACGGTTTCGTTGTGAATCCTGATCCGGCATTTATCCGATATCAGGGAGAGTTGACACGCGAACACATCATCGAAGATTTGATCGGTTTGGGTGCGATCTTCGACGGAACCCTGACGGTTCGCGATCGTTATCGTGGATTGCGGTCCTATCCGGGTTTTTCTTCATTGTTACTTTCTTCAGCTACGATCGGTTCACTGGGTGATCGTCTTGGGCAACGCTTTGCTGGCGCAAGAGTTGCCCGATCACCGGTGATTCAGATCCGGCCAGCACACGATCAAGATGTGGCCGCACTGCATCTCCTGAATGAGGCCAATGCTCCCGAGGTCGGATCACTCGGTCGGGTTCAATTCAAATCCCTGCTGCAAGTGGCCTCGATGGTTCGAGTTGTTGATTCACTCGGTGATG
>JBBWWC010000046.1:0-3516 GCA_050256555.1 Planctomycetota bacterium
AACAACCGCTCAATAACCGATGGGTACTGAAACCTTCAATCTCATTGGTTCTGAGTGGATACAGGTAGGGGAAATCAAGAATCGATCATTCGAAAATTGCATTCGGGGTGTCCGTGGAACTGCTGCAAAGGAACACCTTCGAAATACTCCTGTGGTTCATGGCAGTACCTTTAGACGTACGATTCGTGTTCCTGGATCAAGAGACGCCAGGGGTCGCCCATGAATCATCTTCCACAAAGCTCAAACGAAAAACAGCGAGGTTTTACTCTCCTTGAGGTGGTTATTGCTCTCGGTATTTTGACCGTTGGTGTCAGTGCTGCAATTTCTCTTTTTACGGCAGCTACCGCTTCTCATCGTCGGGCTGTTGATCGAGTCCGCTCGATTGAAATTTCTGAAGAGGTTTTTGCTGCTGTTGAAGGAGCAATCCGCGACGGCGCTACCGTCACCCAGTTGGTTTCTTCTCCGCCGTGGGATGTGACGCTCAATCGGTGGCCTGGTGTGATTGTCGACGTTCGCTATGGAGCCATCGCAAAAGAGCTATATGTCGACGAGCTGGTGGTAGAGATCCACATACGTTGGGTTTCTCGCGGTGTCGAAGCTGAAGAGGTTTTTCGCCAGATTCTGGCTCGCACCCGTAGTGTCCGATTGCCGGTTGTCGCCGAGTAATCCTTGATGTCGCTAGATGCTGATCAGGGCCCTCTCGATCAGCTCCTCGGGACGAGGGCCAGCACCTGTTTTTAATTGCCAGTCCATCTCGATCAGTGTCTCGATGACTCGCCGGGCTCTCTCTGCGTCACAGGACTTGTATTGTTTGCGAATTCGAGGCAGGAATGGGCGTGCAATCCCGGCTTCTTCAAGAATCTCTTTTTCGCCACCGCCCCGGGCAACGATAGCGTGGACCGCTCTCAGTTCTCGAGCACGTTTTAATGAAAGTGCCATGAATTGGAGAAGCAGGCGCTGTGGGTCCCTGTTTCGTTGATCTTTTTCGTCGAGTGCGCCACGCTCGAGAATATCATTCAAGACCTGGAGGCCGTCAGGTCTCCTTTTTTCAAACCAGGAGTCGACCAGTTCGAAAGTGGAGCCGTCACCTCCCGAGGATGTATTGTCGATGATGATTTGATCATTGATATCGGTGATTTCACGAGAGTCGCAAATCGTTGATATTTTCTCAATCGCTGCCGCGAGCTGGTCCATTTGTGGACCGATCCGATCGATCAGTAATTGGCTCACTGGTGGCGTTGCTTTGAGGTTACTTTTGCGAAATCGATGGACGACCCATGAGTTCATTTCATGTTCCCACGGTCGTGCGTCTGGTTGCCAAGGAGGTGGGCGGTGAAACGGTCGATCGGCAGTGATCCAAAGACCGTTTTTGGCCAGCGCTTTGGAAACCTTGCTGCGGCCGTCGAGCGAATCTGTTGTGAGAATCAAGACGGACCCTTGGGGAGGTTGATCAAAAAAATGAACCCATGAATCGGGATCCGTTTTTAACCAGTTTTGTGCTTCATGAATGATGACGACGGGGCCTGAACCGAAAAGACTAGGAGTTCGAAGCTCGTCGAAGATTTCTCGAATCTGCTCGTCACTAGCGCTGCGTTGACCCTGATATCGTAGAATCGAATCGGTCTCCGGTGTTCCTCCAGGGACGGATGCGAGGATCATCTCGATCGCTTCGCGACGCAACAAATCCTCTTTCCCGACAATCACAGAGATCGGCGGAGGACCGTCTTTGATGCGAGAACCGAGGGCGGAAACTGTGACCTTCTGACTGGAAGATCTGTTCTGAGTTTTCCGTTTTGCCATATCACATTTTTGTAGGGGTTTTCGACGATATCAACTGTTGCATCTTGATCAGTTCGAATTCCTGAGGTATTTAATGAGCCAACAGGATTGATCCAGAGGAGTTTTCTGGATCGGAAGTGTGGTGAGATTCCACCGCGGTGCCGCCGCTGTAACCGGGGACAACCCCTGCAGATCCGGATCAGATCTGGATAGTCACTACGGATTTCCGTGGGAAGGCGCAGGGAGAGGACGATCCGGAAGCCAGAAGACCTCCTGTGTTGGACCCCTGGGTCCTGGAATCCGAGCAGAACTTGAGGTCTAGATATGTTTCGATCCCGCCTTGCTGTCGTTGTCAGATCGATTTGCAGCCTGGTTCTGTCTGTTTCTTTCCTCATGTCTTTGACCATCGTACCGCTGTCTCTTACGCCGTTGGCGATGGCATCAGATCCATTGGCTCTGATTACGCTGGATATCCCGGCAAATCTTGTCGATTCACATCCTTATTCGGTGTTGATTGATGATGATCATCGCTGGGGTTATGCGGCGATCTGTGGAGACGTGGCTCCTTTTGGCGATCCTGTCGAATCCCACAGTGCTCGTTTCGTCGTTGAATTCGATGCTCGAACGCTTGCGATAACACGCACTTTTGAGGTTGGATTTTACCCCACTTCGATGTTGTTGTCGGATGGCCATCTCTGGGTGTCGTGTTCGACCGAAAGCGTTTTATACCGCATCGACCTCGACACTGCTGTGGTTTCGACAGTTCTGTTGTCGGATAGCACCGGCGCTGATATCGGGTTCCCATCAAGGCTGGCTCATGGTTGGAACGGTCAGATCATCGTTGCTTCCAACGGTGGTAGTTTCGATGGCTCTGATGAGAATATCTTGATCGTCGATCCTGTGACGGAACAAATTGTACAAAGAATTGTGGTCGCTGGTGGGATCTCTGATCTGGCAGCCCTCGATAATGGTCTGCTTCTGGTTCCTGTTGGATTTCCAGGCGACGATTTTACAGCCGCACCTGTACTGCAATGGATCGATCCTCAGACGGGTTCATTGATCGATCAATTGCCCTTTGACGTCGATACTTCTGATTTTCCTGCTCCCAGTGATCTTGAGATTCTTCCCGACGGTACTGCTTTGATGACCATCTTTGGCGGTAGCTCAGTGGTGTATCGTATCGATGTCGTTAACCGTATCGTGATTCAGGAATATCCACTGGAGTCGACGGATACGATCCAATCGGCGGTCAAGTATGGTGGTGGTGATTCTTTCCTTGTCGCTGAGTATTTTGGTGGTTTCGTTTCTCGTTACTCTGTCTCTTCGGGTCAATTCATAGAAGTGCTAGAGGGAGCGAATTTGCCCAACAGCATTGACGTGTCCGGGGGGCGTGTGTTTGTCGCTCAGCAAGGCATGGAGGCGATCACGGTTCATGCTGGAGTTGGTTCCTTCGTTCGGGGAGACGTCAATCTCGACCTCGCTGTTGATCTTTCTGACCCCATCGCTGTTTTGCAGTACCTGTTTCTCGGAATGTCGATTTCTTGCCTGGATTCAGCCGATACGGGAGATGACGGTGATCTGGACATTTCCGATGTGATCCATCTGTTGTCTTTTCTCTTTTCAGAGGGGGCGCCTCCGGCATACCCTTATCCTGTTGCTGGGGGAGACTTGAGCGAGGACAACCTCGACTGCGTCAATTAGTGAACAAAGTGTTGTTTCGAAATCAATCTGGTTTCT
>JBBWWC010000047.1:0-15069 GCA_050256555.1 Planctomycetota bacterium
GTACTCTGCACGAACAATGATTCCATCCCCATCGTCATCATGACTCGCAATGATTTGCCAGACCCTGTCGGCAACAGAGAGCGAACCCGCCGGCTGTTCCTGAGCCGAAACAGTCGAAAAGCTGCCGAGGAGTTGGAACACTGATCCGATAAGAACAATACGGATTCCCATGACGACACCACTTTCTATCTGCGGCAGCCAGGGGCCTGTTCCATGCTTAATTTGAATCTGGTGAGGAACCGTCAGGCTCGCTTGTTTGTTGTAACAGATCCCAAGCGGTCAAGAACGCAAGGCGCCCGACATTCTCCATCTTGGCAGGATTCACATCTTCGATTTCATCACTGGATGTATGATAGTCGTCGTGTAAACCACCAAAAAAGAATACGGATGGAATCCCAGCACGTAGAAACGCTGCCTGATCAGAACGATTAATAAATGATTCCATTCCTGTCTCATCCGGAGTCAGATCAAGAACCTTTGCCATTTTCTGAATAATCCGACCAAGATCTTCATCTGAAGAGCGTCGCACCACCTTGACCACACGAGGTTCGTTTCGGGCAATCATGTCGAGATTGATCATTCCGACCATCGATTCGATCGGATAGCCACTCTCTGCGACAAACACATTGGAGCCATGCAACCCCATCTCTTCGGCGTCGAAGGCGACGAAAATCAGCGTTCGTTTCGGGCGAAGTCGGTTCAGTGCATAAGCCTCGGCGATTTCAAGCATAGCCGAAACACCAGAAGCATTATCATCCGCACCATTATGGATTTCACCCTGCCCACCACGCGAAAGCCCGGGGACTTTACCCCGCCCAACGTGGTCATAATGAGCACCAATGATGACATACTCATCCCGGAGAACTGAATCGGATCCCAGCAGTCGCCCAACAACATTTCGACCCTGACTCAGGTCTCGGCCCTCGCGGCTTACCTCAAGTCGCACAAATGGTCGGCCCATCCGAAGTGCGCCATCATTTCTTGATTGTCGCTCCCAGGAAATCGCCGGACGTCCGGAAATTTGCCAGAGCTTCTCAACTCCCTTACCACGAAGGCGGACAACGGGAATCGGCAATAGATCCTGAGCCTCTGCTGGTGGCCAAACTTCTGCAGATTCCTGAGGTAAGGAATTCTCGACCAGAAAAAGAGCCACTCCTCCACGTTTAACAATATCGGCACACGTGGCATCAAGCGTCTCAGCGCTCAACGGTTCTACGACCGGCAAGACCACGATGTTTCCCTTGACCGGATCACGCTCCAGCTGATCTGGAGTCTGTAGTGGCTCATAAAAATAGGCACACTCGGCAGAGAAATCACCATTCAAAGAACGAGGGTGCGGAAGAAATTCGGTACCGAATTCCAACGTGGTTTCATTGAGCGCATTTTCGGAAACAAAAAAGCGAACTCGATTGGCAGCCTCCAGCGGCCCATGGAATCCAGACCGACCTGGAATCACAAAGTTCTGGAACCAACCACCTTCTTCACCACCGGGGAGGAGTCCATTCTGCTTGAAAATACTCTTGATGTAGTCCGCTGAATCGCGACTACCTCGCGATCCTGCCAATCGCCCTTCTCGGAGATCATCGGCAAGCCATGTGACATGCTCGAGGCATTCGCGACCAGTGATCGAGCGAAATGCATGCTTGACCTCGGCCGAAACACGATCTTTCTGAAAACCACGGCCCGACCTCTGAGCTTCTGCAATGCTGGTAGGAAAAACGATCCACAACAGCAGCAGAAGAGCCAGGCGATTCCATGAAGAAAATCTCCGGGATCGACTTTGCGATTCCCCTGTCAGGCAAAGTATTTCAGTCACGAGGATCACCGTTCCCGGTAGACGATACGACCCTTGGTCAAATCGTAAGGGGAGATTTGCAGCGTGACGCTATCTCCCGGATTGATTCGGATGTAATGCTTCCGCATCTTTCCGCTGATATGAGCTAGAACGATGTGACCGTTCTCAAGCTCGCATCGGAAGGTGGTATTTGGCAACGACTCCTTGACGATCGCCGTCACCTCGATCGGTTCCTCCTTCGCCATTCCAATCCTCTCTCGTGTATTTCCTCAACAAGATCCCGGGGCGAACTACCTGGCTCCGCTCCCGAGCTAACCAGTAATGTATTCTCAGGGCGTGAGTTTAGCCGGGGACGGTCTCAACTGCCACCGGTCCCACGAGGAGAGACGGCAATCCTGCTTCGATTCCGCTGGGCCTGGACAATCGCCACTGCCAGAGCGTCTGCAGCATCCGCAGGACGAGGAACTTCTGATAGCCCAAGGATTCGCTGAACCATCGCCTGAACCTGCTCCTTGCTCGCCCTACCACTGCCAGTAACTCCCTGTTTAACGACAGTAGCAGCCAGTTCCACGACTCGTAGCCCGGCCAGAGAACACGCCAGGATGGCCGCCGCTCGCCCCTCACCAGAAACCAGCGCACTCCGCGGGTTTTTTCCGTGAAAAACTTCTTCGACTGCAGCGATATCGGGTCCGTGGTCAACGATCACTTTCTTGACTTCCAGATGTAAAGCCAGCAACCGATCGGCATGCGGCAGGTCGGTCGAAGTTTTGAGTGCTCCGTATTCAACCAGGGAAAAACCCGGACCATCGACATCGATTACGCCCCAGCCCATCTTGGCCAAACCTGGATCGATCCCCAGGACACGCAAGGATTTCTTCTCACTCATCCTTCTTCCCCTTTTCCCGGTAGAAGATCCGTACAGGAACTTCAGGGACTTCCAGGAGGGTCCGCAGGCTATTCTCCATCGCACGCCGTATTTGTGGCGTGAAATACTCTGGCTTGTTGACGAACATTGCAATCGTCGGCGGCATCACAGCCACCTGTGTTGCATAATAAATTTTTGGCTCTTTACCGTGCTTGACTCTTGGCCTCGGTCCATTACGAATCTCGTCCACGGCACGATTGAGCACACCAGTACCGACACGCTTGTTGGCTTGTTTGGAAAGGGACTGAACCAGTGAAATGCAACGGGTGACATTGCGAGAATCCTTGGCGGTCATAAACAGAACCGGTGCATAAGAAATATTCGGCAATTTCTTTCCGAGATATTCCTCATAATCTTCCATGGTGGTCCGGTCCATAGCGAGATCCCACTTATTGACCGCAATAACGCAAGGGCGATTTCGGTCCTGAACTTCTCGAGCGATTCTCATGTCCAGCTGTGAAACACCATGCACCGCATCAATCACCAGAATCACTACATCCGAACGACCGATCGCTGCCAAGGCTCGACTCTGAGCATAGAACTCAATAGACCCTTTCAGTTTCGATTTCCGGAGCATTCCGGCCGTATCGATGACGACAAAGGGAATCCCGTCCTTTTCAAAACGTACATCCACCGCATCGCGAGTAGTTCCAGCGATGTCACTGACGATGACACGTTCTTCGCCAATCAAAGCCTTGATGAATGTTGATTTCCCGGCACTGCGTCGTCCCACGATCGAAATCTTCAAGGCCGGTGCGCTATTTCGTTCGTTACTCTCCGGTATGCCTGCAACGAATTGCTCGATCAACTCGTTAACGCCCTGTCCATGGGCAGCAGAAATCGGCCAGGGTGTCCCCAGTCCCAGCGACCAGAACTCTGCAATGGAATCAAACTCACGATCCGCCTCGCACTTGTTGACGACTAGATGGCATTCTTTCTCAAGCGGACGAAGTCGATCCGCCACCATCTCGTCCAGAGACTGAAGTCCCTCCTTGGCATCGACGATCATCAAGATCAGATCTGCACTGGCTATCGCTGCATCTATTTGGTGGTGTATATCGGTATCCAGTTGCGCTTCGTCGGTGATTCCCAATCCGCCGGTATCGATGATCTCGACCTGCCGCCCCATGATCTCAACCTCTACCGAAACCCGGTCGCGCGTCACACCAGGTCGATCATCGACAATACTCACGCGCCGCTTGGCGAGACGATTCAGCAGTGTCGACTTCCCGACGTTGGGGCGACCGACAATCGCGATCCTGGCAATCATATGGACCGTCCAAACCAGTGGAGTAAAGCCACCACGGTTTTCCCATCGACAATCTCGCCGCTCTCAATGAGCTTTCTGGCGGTTTCTGCTGTCACCGAATGAACCTTGACCCACTCATCTTCATCCGGATCTTCTCCAACAAACTCCAGCTGCTCGGCGAGAAAGATATACATCCTCTCATCGCTGAATCCTGTGGCGGGAAGAATCTCCAGGAGCGGAGTTAGTTTCTTTGATTGGAATCCGGTTTCCTCTCGAACCTCGCGATGCGCACATTCAAGCGGATCCTCACCCTCCTCGATGAGACCTGCGGGGATTTCCAACAGATTGTGCCCTAACGCTGCTCGATGTTGCTCGATGAGAAGAATCCGACCATCGGGAAGAACAGGGAGAATCACGGAAGCTCCCGGATGACGAAGAACGTCCCGTTCTACCACCCGACCATCGGGGAGTTTTTCACGACGAGTAAACATTCGATAGCGAGCTCCCGTGTAAGAAAGCTTTTCATCGACAAACTCGAATCGAGGATCTTGACGAATGCCACATCCGGGCTGGCCGAGAAGATCGGTATCAGACTCAGGAACTCCTGGGACTGGATCAGGTTGGTTCATACAGATTGCCATTTCCGGTCGCCGCCCCGGCGTTTCTGGGACGATCGAACGTCAGTGACAACAGTCTATCGTCTAGCTACCCGTAAGTGGAGAAGATCCAGAACTTCGGTTTCGTAGCGAACTGATCACTCGAAACCGTGCAGCGACCTCACCACTGCTGAGAACAGCCTCCACGACATCGACCAGATCGACTCTTCCGGCCCCGAGGATCCCTTCTCTTGCCTTATCGAGCTGTTGTGGAGTCACCACAAAATGCAATCTCACGTCCTGATCGGCCGGAATCAGAAAATCAGCCTCCATCGACCGTAACCAGACGTTGAGAGAGTGGCCCTCACTGACCAGTGACCGCCAGTAGAGAATCGGCAAGAAAGGGTCTGCAGCCGCCATCATGGCGCCACCGAACGTGGTCCCCATGATATTTCGGGTCAAGATCGTGCTTTTGACATCCACTTTTGCTGATCGAAAATCGGAATCCAGCGAGCGAACTCGAACGCCCTGGAAAAGAAATGGTGGCCAGATATTAAGCAACCAGCGAATTGTTGGCGCCGAGGTTCGATCGTGAATCATCCAAGCTCCGGATTCACATCAGGGGTTCGAGCCCTGAGTGCCACCAACACACAGGAGATATCTGCCGGACTGACCCCGGCAATACGACTGGCAGCAGCAACCGTATCAGGGCGCAAAGTGATGAGTTTCTCACGTGCCTCGGATCGAAGTCCGGCAACTTCTTGATAGACAAAATTTTCCGGAATCACCCAACGCTCCTGTCGGCGAACCCTATCCACCTCGTCAAGTTGTCGTTCGATATATGATTCATAACGGACCTCGACACGGATTCGTTCTCGAAGACGGTCTTCAATCTCCCACGAAGAAACTTCTGGTTTCTCCGACAACAAATCATCCCAGCTCGTACCAGGAATACGAAATCTCTGATGAAGAGATCGGGTACCAAGTCGCGTCTGATGTAGTCGAGCTACCGTGTCCTGAACCCTTTGCTGGTCGGAGCGAACCTGATCAGCTTGCTGAGAGCTAATCAGTCCCAGTTTCTCCCCCAGGGAAGCGAGACGGAAATCGGCATTATCATGCCGCAGCATCAGTCGATATTCGGCTCGTGATGTGAACATTCGGTACGGTTCGCGCGGATCACAACGAACCAGATCATCGGCCAGAACTCCCATGTAGGCCTGATCTCGGCCCAGGACAAATGGGGCCTCCTCAGCCAGTGCCAGACTCGCATTGACACCTGCCAGGAATCCTTGCGCAGCGGCCTCTTCGTAACCACTGGTGCCGCAGATCTGCCCCGCCATGTACAGACCGGCAACAGCGCGGCACTCAAAAGTCCGCCGGATTTGATGTGGCGGAAAGAAATCGTATTCGACTGCATAACCGTGACGTAAGAATCGAGCATTCTCCAGTCCCGGGATCCGCGCTACCAGTTGCTCCTGTGCATCGGCGGGGAGGCTGGTAGAGACACCGTTGACGTAAACGGAATGGGTCTGAAGTCCTTCTCTTTCAAGGTGAATGGTGTGGCCCGTTCGATCAGGAAATCGAACCACTTTATCTTCGATGGAGGGACAGTAACGTGGGCCAACCCCATCGATTTTCCCGGAATACATCGGACTTCGATGAAGGTGTTCCCTGATCACTTCATGAACCGATTCATCGGTACGAGTGACGTGGCAGTTCATCCACTCACGAGATTTGAGCGGCTGCCAGTGACTGAATCCTTGCGGATCTGGATCCGGTTCCTGAATCTCGAGCTGGGCCCAGTCGATCGAATCGTGATCGAGTCGGGGGGGAGTTCCCGTCTTCAATCTTCCCGTCTCTAACCCCATCGCTCCGAGAGCCCCACTCAAATGATGGACAGCGCCTTCCCCCACTCGGCCACCGGCAGAAACATCTTCTCCGACATGCATGACCGCACGTAAAAACGTGCCATTGGTCAAGATAACCTTCTTCGATCGCAGGATTGATCCATCCGCAAGCTTCACTCCTGCTGCGCGCTGATCCTCAATGTAAATATCCTCAACCGAACCTTCAAAAACTCGTAACCGATCTTGCCCTCGGATAAGGGCCCGCATTTCCCGTGAATATTCATCTTTATCCACCTGAGCTCGCAGCGATTGGACCGCTTCACCCTTCGAAGTATTGAGCATCCTGTAATGAAGCCCGGCGCGATCGGTCACTAAACCTTGAACTCCACCCAGCGCATCGATCTCACGAGTCAGCTGCCCCTTGCCTACTCCACCGATGGCGGGGTTGCAGGACAAGGCACCGATCGTCTTCTCTTCAAGAGAAACAAGAATCGTTTCATGCCCCATTCGGGCTGCGACCATCGCAGCTTCACAACCGGCATGGCCTCCCCCGACTACGATGACATCGACAATACTTGTATCCTTCACGAGACCTCTCGCTCTTCCAGCAGACTTTCCAGGCGACTGAAAAACTGCGGATCAGACTTCGAAACACACTCCGGTTCCAGAACTCTGGTTCCAGGAACCCTTAGCGCAAGTAAAGAGAAAGCCATGGCCATTCGATGATCCCCTGCCGGATCCAGATCTCCAGCAACCAGATCCACACCGTCACTTCCCACCACGCGGAAAAGATCACCGCGTACTTCTGCACGAATCCCTAGTGAATTCATTCCTCTGCAAAGTACTGCGAGTCGATCACTCTCTTTGACCTTTAAATGAGAGATCCCTGAAAAAACTGATTCTCCTCGGGAAAAAGCAGAAACAATGGCCAAAGGGGGAACCAGATCAGGATGTCCATCCATGGCACGTGAAGCCGAACGCAAGGGCGGTCCGTTGACCCGAATACTGCGCTTTTCAATTTGAACCGCACACCCCATCTCGGCCAGGTATTCACCGATGACCCGATCTCCCTGAAGCGAAGAACTTCCCACTCCCTCGACCGTAACATCTCCTGTCGTCAATGCTGCTGCACAAAGGGGGAAAGCTGCAGCGGATGCATCCGATTCGATGCGGATTCTACCGGAACGCAAAACCTTGGCAGGACCGACCTGTATCTCCCTGCTCGAAAGTTTCACCGGAGCCCCGAAAGCCCTTAACACAGCGGCGGTCAGATCAATATATGGCCGCGACGCGATGGGACCGACTAGACGGAGATGGAGACCGGTGGACAGATGTGGAGCGATCAGCATCAGCGCGCTGGTAAACTGACTCGAGATCGAGGCCTGAAGGACGACCTTGTGACCGGACAACGACCCTCCCTGGATTCGTACCGGTGGTCCCGTCCCTCCCTCCGTACATTCCGCTTCACAACCGAGCGCCTGCAGTGCCTCGATCAGTGGCAAAATTGGACGATGTCTCGCTCCGGTAATCCGGGTCTCTCCTTGACGAAGCGCAGCCATGGCAGTGAGAAACCGCATTCCGGTTCCATTCGGACCGAGATCCAGCTGGCGATCGCCTAACGGCAGATCTCCGGCGGTTCCACGCACTTCGAGTGGTCCCGGAAGATCCCCTTCGATCACACAACCCAGATCTCGCAGCGCAGCGATGAATATCTTTAAATCTTGGTTATCGGGAACCCCGACAATGTGGCTATCACCTTCTGCAAGAACCGCATTGAACAGAGCACGCTGAGCGACCGATTTTGAGCCATCGGTACGTACTGTCCCCCGGGCCGAACCTTCACACGGCGGAATCCAGACATCACCAGAGGAAATCGGCTGACTGTTCATATCTGGATCATACACTCCTTCCGTCGCTACAGCAGCGAGACCGATCGGTTGCACCGTGGCCGAAGACCCTCATCCTGTAGCCATTCGACCTCAAAGCCCTTCGACGAGAGCCCCTCTACGGGGCGTGAGGAGCCACAATGATTCGATTCTTTCTGCTCAGTAGTTTCCTACTTCTGTTATCCACCGCTCTTCCAGCGCAGAGCCCATCGCCACAGGAATGGCTCGGTCGGGCTCCTGGAACTGATTTTCAACTGGCCGATTGGCCGACCATCGGTGGTTGGTTCGATCGTATCAGCGAAGATCTGGACACGGCCCAAACCATCGAGGTCGGAACTTCTACCCTCGGCCGTCCGTTTCGCATCTGCGTCATCTCGTCACCAGAAAATCTGACGAACCTGCCACGTATCCAGGCGATGAGCCAGAGAATTGCTGATCCAAGAAATCTCTCAGAAGCTGCTGCCGAAGCACTGCTCGAAGAAGCCGTTCCGATTTTGTTCATCTCTTGCAACATGCATTCGACAGAGATCGCTGCTGCAGAGATGTCGATGACACTGGCCTGGAATCTCGCAACCTCTACCGCTGAGCCATGGGCTTCGGCTCGGAAAGAAGTGGTCACGGTCATCATTCCGACGATGAATCCTGACGGGCTCGACCGCGTGGTCTCCTGGTATCGTAAAATCGTCGACACTCCCTACGAATCCGCATCTCTTCCCGAGCTTTACCAGCTATATGCCGGTCATGATAATAATCGCGATTGGTTCGCACTTTCCCTGCAAGAAACGCGAATCATGACCCGATTGCTCTACACCCAATGGTTCCCAACCATCTACTGGGACGTGCACCAACAAGGTTCCAGAAGAGAACGACTCTTCGTTCCTCCTTTTCGGGACCCGCTCAATCCAAACCTTCACCCGGTCACCATTTCAGGCATCGGTGCCATCGGGTCACGAGCCATGCTCGATCTGACTGCTGCTGGATACACTGGTATCTCTTCGGGAGTGACCTATGACATGTGGTGGAATGGCGGCAACAGAAACGTGCCCGTCCGTCATAACATCATCGGACTTCTGTCCGAAGCCGCTTCGGCAAATCTAGCCAGTCCGATCTGGATCCCGCCTTCCAGTCTCACCGCTCCGAGTGGGATCGAAACGGGATACGCACCATCCAGCCGCTTTCCCGCCCCCTGGCCGGGGGGCTGGTGGAGAGTCGGAGATATCCATCGGTATGAGATCGCTCTGGCGGAATCGCTACTGGGAAGTATTACGAGAGAACCTCGAACCTGGCTCAAGAACTCCTTACGTGTCGCCCGCGATGTAGTTCGGAAAGGCCGTGAAGAAGCTCCCCGCGGCTGGCTCATCCCGCCCCACCAGAAAGATCCCGATGCGTTGCAACGCTTCATCGAAATCCTGCTGGCTCAGGGGCTCGAAATCGAAGAAGCGACCAGTTCCTTCGAAGCGGATGGCCGCCCCTATCCAGCCGGAACTCTGATCCTCCATCGCGAACAACCCTTTGGCGCCTTCCTCAAGGATCTGTTCGAAGTGCAACGCTATCCCGATGGCCCTGCACCCTATGACGTTGCGGGCTGGACCCTGCCGCTCTTGTTTGGGCTACGCAGGGTCGAAGTACTGGAGAAGATCACAGTCACTGCGGAACCTGTCACGGACACCAAGGCATTGATCTCCCGTCACTCTCCATCGCCACCAGATCATCTCACGCAACTACTACTTCCCGACAATGTGGATCCCATCGCAGTTCTCGAGATAGATTCGACCGATACGACCAGGATTCCTGAATTGTTCTCGAAACGGGAAGCAGGTCATCGGCTCTTCTGTACCAGTGATGGAAACTGGGCCATCGAAGTCACCACTGAAGAACAAAAGAAACAAGCCACGGCCAATGCCTCTGCTCAAGAGAAACAAATCCAGGGACTTGAACTTCCCGGCAGTCGGATTGGAATCTATGCCCCCTGGAGTGCCAGCATGGATGAAGGCTGGCTACGCTGGGTTCTCGATCATTACCAGGTTCCCTATCGCAGGATCCGAAACGAGCAGATCCGGGCCGGCCATCTGGATGAGATTATCGATGTTCTGGTGATCCCGGATGTGAGCTCACGTACCATCAAAAATGGTCGTCCACCCGGCAGTGTATTCCCGGAACTCGCCGGCGGCCTCGCTCCCGAGGGAGTCATCGCCATCGAAGAGTTTGTCCGTGGTGGTGGCCGTTTGGTCTGCACCGGCCGATCCGCAGCCTTTGCCATCGAGTTGTTCAATCTCCCGCTGGAGTCCGCCAATACGGCCACCGGTGAAGATCGCTTCGAGTGCCCCGGCTCCATCCTTCGTGCGATCCCGAATCAGAACAGTCGCTGGAGTTCAGGTCTGCCAGAATCCGTCCCCATCTTCTTCTCTCGGTCACTGGCCTGGCGAACCTCGAAAATAGACTCGGGGTCAAACCCAGCGACAAAGCCCATCGACAGCCTTCTTCAGTTTCCCTCACAGAGTATATTGCTCTCTGGCTGGGCCAAGAACTCGCACGTCATGGCGGGTGCCACGGCCTGGGCCACTACCGAAGTGGAAAATGGCAGAGTCCATCTTTTTGGATTCCGCCCCCATTATCGATCATGGCCCCACGGAAACTTTGGATTCTTGATGCGATCAATTTTACAACCGTAAATTGGAGAAGCAGACCTTGTCCGAGCCAAGCCTGAATTCTGGAACACGACTCCATGCACTCGATGGTCTCCGTGCAACTATGATGCTACTTGGATTAGTTCTCCATTCTGCCTGCAACTATCAAAGCACCCCAGCCGATGCTGCCTGGAGCTTCCGGGACTCACAAACTCATGAGTTTTTTACCATCCTGGTCTCTTTCGTACATGTCTGGCGAATGCCAATCTTCATGTTCATCTCGGGCTTCTTCTCTTCTCTTCTTGTCGAACGCCGCGGAATTGACAACTTCCTTTCAAACAGGGTCTCCCGATTGGGTATTCCATTTGTCATCTTCCTCCCCTTGATCCTACCCATGACAACGAGCGGTTTTTACTTCGCAAATGTCTTCCGTTTTGCAGGAAGTACCGCAGCAGGTTTCGACAATTACTCGCTCACAATGGCCGGGAATCTGTTTCCGCCCATCACCATTCACCTCTGGTTCGTCTACTACTTGCTGCTCTATTGCCTCATCAGCTTCATGCTCATCCAGCTGGGTCGGCAACTGTTGTCAGAAAAGATCCGTCTCCTTCCCGCCAAGATCATCGGGGCCGTCATGACCGCGCCCGGCGGGACGATCCTTCTCTGCATCCCCCTCGCCTTCACACTCCAAAAAACCGCCGGACTTCTAATGACTGGCATTACTTTCATTCCAGAGCTGAGCGCTTTTACCAGTTATGGATTTCTATTTTTCTGTGGTTGGATGTTCTGGAGCCAACGCTCCCATCTAGAAAGTCTTCGAAGCTGGCCAAAAGCCATCGCTTCGATCGTCTTGACGATTCTTCTCTACCCGATATGGATCGATTTCTTTCTTCAATGGATTGGAGAACCGGCAGGGGAATTCACCAAAACTTTATGCCAGATTTTGTCGGTTGAGAGTCTACAAAGATCGACAATCTTGTGGCTTGGTGCATCGGTATCCGCATTGATGATATGGAACGCTATCTGGGGATTCCTGGGCCTCTTCCTTCTCACTACCGATCGCAACATCCCTTTTATTCGATACTTTGTCGATGGTTCTTACTGGGTCTATATCATCCACCTACCATTGACCATCTGGATCCCTGGACTGATCGCCAATACCGAACTCGGAGTATTTTCAAAGTTCAGCATCACGCTTCTGAGCACCACAGTGATCGGATTCGTCACGTACGACTTGTTCGTTCGCAGTACCTTTATCGGCGCCATCCTTAACGGTCGTCGCTGGCCCAGAGCACTCGGTAAAGCCATCTTCAATCGGCCACTAGAACTGCACGAAAAGCCCTGAATAAGCCGATGGGCACGATCAGGGCACAAGATGGTAAAATTCCTTGGTACGGCATCTGAGACGATGTCGGGAAACGGCTTTGGTCAACCCAGGGAGGCTTCATGTTGACACTCTTGATTACGCTAGGCTTGTTGATCACACAACTGCCGGAGCTCAAGGTGCAAGACACTCAAACTCCAGAACTTACAGACGACAGCGTTCCCCTGACTCCCTTGTGGGAACGTACCCGTGGAGTTCCCGAGATCGAATGGCTAGGAGACCGTTTCATTGAAGCCCAACGCGAAGCGGAAGATCGTCAAGTAAACATACTACTGTGGGTTTTACGTGATGAAGATCCAGCTTCGGAAGGATGGGCCTCGCAAAGACTTCTCGATCGAGACTTCCTTCGCGTACTGGAGAATGAAACCGTTCCAGCGATCGTGTGGCTACCCGCCAGATCTGGCCAAAAACACTCCTCAGAACAGATTCGTGACAGCAAGGAATCAAAGCCTCGCTGGCGTTGTCCACGATTAAAAATCGTCAATTGCTCTGAGCATACTGGCAGTGAAAAGTTACTGGAGAACATTACAATCCCCGAACTGCTCCCGGCAGCGTTCTTGCTTTCGCCAACTGGGGAATTGATAAAACAAATCAAAAAGGAAGTCCCGTTTCAGGATTACAAAGCACTTTCAAAAGCCCTGAAAGAACAGCAATCTGCAAACAGAGCGACTCGCACGAATCTCAATTTTTTCAAAATCCACATAAAGCGAGCTTCTGACTACTTCGAAAATGGCGAGTTCTCGTTGGGAAGCCGTGAGCTTGTCGCTGCAAAACGCACCCTCAGCAAGTTTGGCCCAAGAGTCAGCGAAGAATGGAATCAGGCGGCGAGACCCTACCTTGGCTACGGAACAAGACTCCTGCTTCGAGCCAAACAGATCGGCCGTGTCGACGCCAGCAGAAGAATTGTTTTGTTGCGAACCATTGCAGAAGAACTAGCAGGTCTCGCTCCCGGCCAGACCGCTGCCAGTCTTTTAAAAAGAGAGCAAAAACTTCGAGGGAATTAATCCGTGGTTCTCGGATGGCTTCGCTAGAACATCCCTAGCTGCAACCGTGCGCTCTCTGTCATTCGATCTTTTGTCCAGGGCGGATCCCAAACAACACCGACTTTGCACTCCTCAACGCCATCGACCTCCTGGACTTTCTGTTCCAGCTCACCCGGCAAGGTGCCAGCAACAGGACAAGCCGGCGACGTGAGAGTCATATCAACATCGACTTTTGAATCGCAGATATCAACCCGATAGATCAGCCCCAGCTCATAGATATTGACCGGGATCTCGGGATCAAAGCAGGACTCCATCGCTTTCACCACTCGATCTTCTAGAGATCCTTCTTCCGCCTGAAGACCAGCCGCTCGAATCTCTACTTCTGCAGCATCTCCAGCGGCCTCGATCGCTTCATCGCCTTCATTCATTCGGTAGAAACCTCTTCATTCTTCCCATCGAGCGCCTGAATCAGTGTATGCCAGGCCAGAGTTGCGCACTTGATACGAGAAGGAAATTCCTTCACTCCACCAAAGACCTCGAGCTTCATCAGTCCATCACCCGAAGGGACGGAACCAGTGCCAGTCACCATCGCATGAAAATCTTTGAAGATATCCCGGACTTCTTTTTCAGAACGTCCTTTTAAAACATCGGTCAGTATCGAGGCGGAAGCAGTCGAAATAGCGCAACCACTGCCAGTAAAAGAGATGGACTGAACTACTGCCTCTTCATCTCGACGAACCTGGATCTGGACTTCGTCACCGCAGAGCGGATTGTAGCCTTGCGCCGAAAGATTCATGTCTTTCAGCTCACCAAAATTCCTGGGCGAACGAGAGTGATCAAGGATCATCTCCTGGTAAAGCTCACGCAAATCGCTCATCCGAAGACCTTCTTGACAGATTCGATGGCTTTGAGCAAAGCGTCCGTGTCACTTCTCTCGCTATAGGCAGCAAAAGAAGCGCGAATCGTTGCGGGAATTCCAAATCTTTTCATTAAAGGCATCGCGCAGTGGTGCCCGGCCCGAATCGCCACCCCGTCCTGATCCATGATGGTCCCAACGTCATGGGGATGAATCCCGTCCATGATGAATGAAATCGAAGAAGCTCGCTCTTTTGGGCGACCGATGATCGTCAACCCTTCGACCTGGTCCAGTCTCGAAACAGCATCCTCGAGCAAGATCTGTTCATGCTCCTGGATGGCAGCGAGACCAATTTGTTGCAGAAAATCAACTGCGGCACCCAGACCAATCACGGCCGCAATATCGGGAGTTCCAGCTTCGAATTTCCATGGTACATCTGCATAGGTAGTCCCATCGAAAGAAACTGTCCGGATCATGTCGCCGCCACCTTGCCAGGGCTTCATCGACTGCAACAACTCAAGCCTACCCCATAGCACCCCGGAACCGGTCGGCCCGTAGATCTTGTGCCCACTAAAGACTAGAAAATCACAACCAAGAGATTCGACATCCACCTTCATGTGCGCTATCGATTGCGCGGCATCGATCACCGTTACAGCATCGTGCTTCTTTGCTGCGTTGATCAACGTGCGAATGTCATTGACGGTTCCGATGGCATTGGACACATGACCGAAGGAAACGATCCGTGTCCGCGGACCCATAAGCTGATCCAGATCGTCAAGAATCAGCTCTCCTTCATCCGTACATGGGATCACTTTCAGATGAGCCCCTTGTTCCTCACAGAGCATTTGCCACGGAACAATATTGGCATGGTGTTCCAGCTGAGTGATCAGCACTTCGTCACCAGCGCCCACGATCTCCTTA
>JBBWWC010000048.1:0-11404 GCA_050256555.1 Planctomycetota bacterium
TTTGGCGAGGTGATGGGCCCCGATTTCCAGGGCCGTTGGGTGAAGGAATGTGATCGCGATTTGATCCGGCTGATGAAGAAACAGGAGACTCTTCTTCATCAGGAGGTTTATCGTCACGATTATCCCTTCTGCCCGAGGGCGCGTGAAGATGCTCTGATTCAGTATCCACGACAATCATGGTTTATTCGTACTACTCAGTTCGCCGATCAGATGCTCGCCAATAACCAGCAGATCCAGTGGCTTCCCGAGCACATTCGAGATGGACGTTTTGGGAAGTATCTTGAGTCGAACGTCGACTGGACACTGTCGCGCGAGAGATTCTGGGGTACACCATTGCCGATCTGGGTCTGTGAAGAGACGGGCCAGATGGAGGCGATGGAGAGTTACGATGAACTGCTCTCCAAGAGTGGCGTTTCCGGGCAAGAGATGTTTGCCAACGCCAAGGCTGAGGATCCGGAACTCGATGAAAATCTTTGTATCCATCGCCCTTACATCGATGCCTTGACCTATGACTCTCCTTTTGCCGAGGGAGCGCGGATGCGTCGAGTCCCCGATGTGATCGATTGCTGGTTTGATGCCGGTTGCATGCCTTTTGCGCAGTGGGGATTCCCGCAGCAAAATGTCGACCGTTTTTCGAGCCAGTTCCCGGCCGATTTTATCAGCGAGGCGATCGATCAGACCCGGGGTTGGTTCTACGCCTTGCTTTCGATCTCGACCATCTTGTTTGGCCCTGATGGAGCGGCTCGTGGAGATGATCGAATTCCGGAAGAGATCTTTACCGACTGGCCTCATCCATTCCGATCCTGCATCGTATTGGGACATCTTCTCGGGGAAGATGGTCTCAAGATGTCCAAATCGCTCAAGAATTACCGGACGCCTGATTACATCTTTGAGAAGGAAGGCGCCGATGCGATGCGTTGGCTCTTCTATGCTGGCCAGGCGCCCTGGACCAGTCTTCGATTCCAGGAGCAGGCGATCACTGAGGGACAGCGAGAGTTCTTGCTTCGTTTCTGGAATGTTTACTCTTTCTTCACCATCTATGCTCGTATCGATGGCTGGCAACCCTCTGGCGATCTACTGGCAGCTCCCGCAGCGGATCAGAAGCTTTCGGAGCTGGACCGCTGGGTCATGGCAGAGTTGCACGCCACTGTTGATACGGTTCGAACAGCCCTCGACGGTCACGATAATCTGACTGCGGCCAATGCGCTGAACGACTTCGTCGATGGATTGTCGAACTGGTATGTTCGCCGCGGACGGGATCGTTACTGGAGTGAGGGGATGAACGCCGACAAAGACGCCGCTTATGCGACGCTCTATCACTGTCTGGTCACTACCACTGTACTGGCTGCGCCTTTCGTCCCATTTATTACCGAGCATCTCTACGGAGCACTGGTCAAACCGCGCGGAGAAGACTTCCCGGAATCGGTTCATCTCTGTGATTATCCGCAATCGGAAGCACAGCGCTGTGATGACACCTTGTGCAGTCGGATGGCGCTAATTCGTGAGATTACATCGTTGGGACGGGCTTGTCGCTCGCGTGAAAAATTGAAGGTCCGGCAACCACTTCCGGCGGTTCGTATCGTCCTGGCGAACTCTGCCATGGTCTCAGAGCTGGAGGCCGATGCAGATCTCATTTCGGAGGAGTTGAACGTAAAAGGTGTCGAGTTTGTCGAGGATGCTTCTGAATATGTGTCTTATGAAGTGAAGCCAAATTTCAAAGCCATTGGCCCAAGATTTGGTTCGGATGCTCGAGCCATCGCTGGGGCTCTTGCGAAACATCAGGATCCGGCGGCCATCGTTCGCGCCGCAACAGCAGGCGAATCAATTCCTTTGACCCTGAACGACGATCGAGAAGTCCTTCTCGAGGCTGCTGATCTCGATGTCAGGGTCCATCAAAAGGATGGATGGAGTGCTGCAGAGGCTCGCGGCGTGGTGGTCGTACTTTCGACCGAAGTGACTCCTGAACTTCATCGCGAAGGACTGGTACGTGAAGTCATCAGCCACGTTCAGGGGATCCGTCGTGATCTAGATTTGGGATACGATCAACGTATCCGCTTGTTAGTTTCATTTGAGGGTGAGCTAGCTCAAGCGGTCGATGAACATTCCGGCCATCTCAAGAAAGAAACTCTGACGGTAGAAATATGTCCGCTAAATATTGAATCTGATTTGATTCGAGAAATCGAGATCGATGGCTTCTCCTGTCGAATCGCTGTTGAGGCCCTTTGATGGTTGCTACGAGTGGCGTAGGTTTGGTTACGACGTGCTTCTTGTTGCCAGAACATGATATGACTCTGCGAAGCTTTACAGCGCTGGTTGTAATCCTGAAAAGGAGCTAATCTTGCTTCAATTCCTCAATTTTCAGTAGTCCGGCAGTGATGAGATGACGAGAGGTGATTTGAATGTCATGGCACGAAAATCTGGAACAGGCGAGAGCCACAGCTGCAATCGACGAACGTCCGATCCTCATCATCCTCGAGGCGCCTGGCTGACTCGGGTGTAAACGCCTGGATACCGTGACGTATCCAGATCCACAGTTTTCCGAGTCCTTGCATGCCTTGACCGCAGCTCTTCGTATCAACGTCACCGATCGCCACGAGGACTTCCGTGATGCTGCGGTGATGACGAAGATTCCCTTTTCACCGCGGTTTCGATTCTTCAGTAGCGACATGAAAAGATTGTTGCGGGAATGGACCGGCTGGATGCCGACTGCGGAACTGATTGCCGAGATGCATGTGGCACGTGGAATCGATCTTCATGAACGGAAAAATCCCCTGGCAGCGGTCGCAGAATATGACCAGGCTCTGGCCGTTGCTCGACAGGGGCCGGCGGTAGCAGAGATCCTTTATCGTCGTGGAATGGCAGCGTTCCTTGGCCACCAGTTTGACATCGATTTATTGAAGTCGGACTGGCAAGCCGTCATCGAGAATCATCCGGGAACACGCTGGGCTCTGCATGCTTCGGTGATCGAAGATGTAGAGTAACGAGCATCCGTATGTCGTTGATCGCGTCCTCGCTGGTGTTGCCAGCGAGGACGCGATCAATTTTCCCTAAAGGCAGCCGTCTGAGTTCTGTTCGCAACCGAGAGAATCTTCGGTCGGATCGACGCCACAGTTCGTTGGCCCCGGGGCCGGTGGTGGTGCGCTGCCACCAAAAAGGCTGTCCAGTTGAGAAATCGCATCTCCAACATCGAGATTGCCATCGTCGTTATTGTCACAGGCATCTGCGCACAGTGGATCGGTCTCTCCTGAGAAGAGATATCCGAGCAGGAAGATGACATCGGCGATATCGAAGAGCGCATCTGGATTGCAGAGTCCGCGGCGAAACTGCGGGGCAGGGTCAACGGTTGGCGGTGTTGCGACTTCAGCATCGAGCGAAGTAATCGCTGAAGGAGAGTGAACTCCGAGTGTCGCTGTACCGGTTTCTGGTGGAGCATCGGCATCGAAACTGAAGTTGTAGAGGTAACCCCAGCGTAACGGGTTTGCGGCATCTCCATCTTCATGGTCAAGAGTCGACCAGGTAATTCCTGTATTGTCACGTGTCGAAGTCCATGCAGTATTTGAGTAAGCGACCGTATCAATCTCCGGGGCATGGAAACTGGTATTGGTGACTTCTACATTGGAGGCGACCGGGATCAGTAACGAACCGGCGTTTCTTGACATATCCAGGTTGTAAACTGAATACTCGTAATGCCACGTTCCGTTGCCGTTATCGGTGACCTTGTGGGCCAGGTAGCAACGGCCATCGATGGGCGGGAACGGTTGCAGTACCTCGATCGATGCGCCGGGCCAGGCTGCTTGCACCGTACCGAGCTGGCTCACTGCGGACATGTTCATCGACCAGTTGCCGCCGGGGGTTCCGGTGACACCGATGGGTTCCCAGGCGATATTGGTGGTGTGGTCATAGTCGCCTGGATGGACGACATGAACCTCGGAGATCCAGGTCGAACCTGGATGCAATGCTGGGTCGAGATCTGCATCTTCGACACTGAGTCGCTCTTCGACCTGATCCCAGGGACCAGAATCGGATTGCAAGTAAGAACCTTCCCAGACGAAACCACCAGTCCATGGGTTGATATCGCTGCGGGGTCCCATCGTCACCTGAGCAGCATTGCCGCTGGCGCCATAGGTGTCCGAGCAACCAACACCGGTGTAAGTACTGCTGGGGCTGGGGTCACAACCGAATCCACAGGCGTTGGCCTGCGCGGATGACCAGCCATGCTTGGCCCAGGAACTACCGATCTGAATCAAGCGATCAGAGTCGAGCCGGAACATGTTGAAGGCCATCATCGGATGGCGTGGATCGGGATTGGCAAACCAGTCGAGTGGTACAGTTCCGCCGTTACACATGACGGATTCAGAACCAAAGCTGGCCTTGGTTCCTTCGCGTCCGACCATCACCAGATTGTTGGAATCACCGAGGATGATGTCCTGACCGGTATTGGGAATCGGGGCGGTGTCATAGATGCGTAAGCACCACTCTTCCAGGGTACCGGTATCACCGGTGACTTCATCGGAGATGCTCAGCGTCCAGCGACCGATGGGGTTGGCACCGGTGAATACAGACAGATCACCGACCGGTTGCATCCAGTCATTATTGTCGTACGGCGGTTGATTGAGGTTGCCACTTTGCCACCAGGACAGATCGATATTTCCGTTGGCACCGACCGGTTGGTCGTGAAGAGTTACGGTTGTGCCATTGTTGTTAAAGATTTCGATTCGAAGTTGGCTGGCATCTGGATGGTTGATATGCGCTTCAATTTGTATGTCCCACAAGAGAGTGTTTGGATCACCAGTGATTTCGATGAAATCCTCTACCGGTTCACCGGCATCGGGGATGGACAGCAATGGAGCATTACAGCCCTCGAGAATGATGGGGCCGGTGACGGCGGTTTCCTCACACCAGGCAGCCCCCGGTGCGGTTCCGATCAGAGGAGTTGCACAGACTTCGACCATGGTCTGGATGGAGGAGACATCGAGAGAAGCCTGTACGGTGTCTCCACTGATGAAGGGACCATCGACGACCACCTGAGGCCCGGTTCCGCCAGCGGAAGAGAATCGAACTGCATCACAGGGGCCTGAAAGCGAGGCTTCGCAGTCGATCATCATGCTTCCGGCAACCGAATTGATGGTCAGCGAGCTGATGAGTGCCTCCACAAACTGTACCGAAAAAGTGCCACTTCCGGTTTGCCCATCTCCCCAGCTACCGATCCGGAAAAGGAACTCCTCACCTGCCACGACCTGCAAGGCTTCGACGATCGAGGAGAAGCCATTGTTGGTTCCCTGAAGGAGGCAGCCGGGTTCATCGCCGCTACAGGCGACTTCTATCTTGGAAGTGCAGTTGCCAGCATAGATGACCAGGTCGCTATCAAAGTCGATGGTGTTGCAGGTATTCACAGTCAGAGATCCATCTGCCGGGGCTGTCCACGAATACCAGACATCCTGGTTCATGACGCCCAGTGCATTGCAGCCAGTCGAGTCACTGTATGGATCGACGCTGTCGGATGCATTTTCAGTATCGATGGGATTGTCACCAAGAATGGCGGTTATGGCACCACTGCACTCGTCATTGGCAGGGGCTCCAGGAGGAGGTGGAGGAGCGCTATTCATGGCGATTTCGAAGGAGCCTTCACCGAGATCGAAGTCGGCCCAACCTCCGATCCTGATCAGGTAGGTCTGACCACTGAGAACCGGAACATTTTCGAGAACGGTGTTCCAGGAATTGGTGGTTCCCTCGACCAGGCAGGAGGGGGAATCACCATAGCAGGCGATGGGATTCAGTGCTCCGCAGATACCGTCATAGACGATGACATCGGTATCAAAATTAACGGTGTCACAGGTGCTGATGGTCAGTAATCCATCGTCTGGTGCGTTGAACTGGAACCAGACGTCGCCGTGAACTCCACCGAGGGCAGTTCCTGGACAGGTATCTGTCGGGATTTCTTCAGGACTATTGGTCGCCTCACTCGTGTCGATCAAGTTGGAGCCGAGAACGACCATCGTTGCTGTACTGCATTCATCATTGATGGCCTGTCCGGCACTGACGATGGGGAAAAGAAGTACAAGAAGACAAGACGAGAAATATCTCATGATTCACACCTTCCTCTGGAGAGTTCTATTGTACATCTTGTGAGGGCTTCTCTCGATGGAGAGTTTGTGGTGTTTTTGGACAGGCTTCCTTTGCTAATAACGAGGTTCTATGGCAGGAACAGTGGATTCTGGGAATTCAGTGGTGGTGCTGGGAGGGGGGATTGTTGGACTCTCGCTGGCCCGCGAGTTAAGGATTCGCGGGTGCTCTGTCGATCTTCTCGAAGCACGGTCTTGTGGTTCTGGAGCGACTGCTTCAGCGACCGGTGTTCTCAAGCCGCCCCCTCACACGAGAACTCCTTTTTTTCAGTTACGTCAGCGTGGGTGGGAACAATGGCCGATCCTTGCCGACCAGCTGAAAGAAGAGAGTGGCATCGATGTGGGGTATCGTTGCTGCGGTGGCATCGATATCCGCGATGTCACCCAACGCAATCCGCAAAGAGCTCTTGATCATCTACAAAGACTTTCGGGACAAGTACGGCAGCTCTCTGCGGCAGATTTACAGGATCTATTGCCTGCTATGGAACGGCGACCTGAGGCCGGATTGTTGATCGAGCAGGAAGCACTGGTCGATCCGCAGGCTCTGATTCGAGCCTTGCAGGAATCTTGTTTACAATCCGGGGTTCGTATTCATGAGTCACTGGGACCGATCCAGGTCGTCGCTGCAGCTGGTGATGAAATCGATCTGGTCGGGCAGATTCCGCAGGATCTCGCTGATTCGATCCGCTCACGTCTGGTGGTTCTTGCGGCCGGTTGGGAGAGTGCCATGGCGTTGCTCGATTTTCCACCGCCACCACTTCCACTGGATCCTGTTCGTGGTGAGGCCATCGCTCTCGATATTCCGGCACCAGAGTACATCGTCACCTTTGATGCGAAGCAGCAGTCGATCGAGGATGCGGCGGGAAATCGAAGTCGCTATTCATGGATTCCAGCTCCCGATGGGAAATCATGGCTGGGTAACAGTATCGGTGGCGAGACCAAAGATGGATGTCCTGTAGCCGAGCCGACTGAAACCGGATTGTCGCAGTTGCTGTTTGCCGCCGAATCGATGTTTGGAATCTCTGCAAGAGACCGGGTCATCGGCCACTGGGCAGGAATCCGTCCCAAAGCGATGCGCCACGGTGGTCCCTTGCTCGGTTGCTGGCCCGGCCGCCCACGGTTGTGGGTTGCGACCGGACACTACCGGACCGGCTTGTTGGTAGGACCTGCGACCGCTTCGATGGTAGCTGATTCGATGCTGAGCGGAGCGACGATTCCTGAACAGTTTTCGATTCCCGTCTGAAGAGATCGACGGACTCCATCAGAGAGTGGTTTTTTTGGTTTCGTGTTTGGTCAGAATCCAGGCGACCTGTTTCTTGCCATGACGAAGAATCGCGAGGATCAATTGCCCGCCATCGCCTCGCATCCTCTTGAGCAATGCTCCTGGATTTTCTGAGACTCCGCGAGTCTTGACGGTTGCCAGTCCTTCTCCTCGACTCCGTAGCCAGCGACGTACCTTTTCCTCTCGCCATGGAATCCGTTCGACCACCTGATAGCTACGTAGCCATGGACTGTCGATCGGAGAGTCTCCCGCCAGCCAACCGAGTCCCGGATGCAGTTCGCCCAGCTGATAGCGTTCGATCAGCTGCGAGACCAGCCCGGCTCGTTCGATGGCAGGGACCGGTTCATGAATCCACAGTGGCTGTTCATCCGGATGAGATTCGAGTGGCAAAGGGTCGCCGCAGAGGGTGTCACCGGTCGGCAGCAGGGTGGCTCTTCGTGAGACCGAGCCATCGAGCTTGCCGCGCCAGAGGGTCGCTTCGACCAGATCATTTCCATCCTGGATGAACTCGACCTCACCGGCGGGAAGGTTTTCGGTATCGACCCCTGGGCCACATTTGAGGGCGACCTCTGAGTGTCGTTCGAGCAGTGATTCGAGAATGTCAGGCCCGGGTAGCATTTCTGCATATCGATGGCGCCTTCTCGAACCGTCGCGGCGATCTGGATCAACATGAAGGGGGAGTGGGCCCAGTGGTAAGGCCGCAGCATTGGCATTCAGTGCCCATGCGGTGTGGTCTTCCATTTCGACGTTGGCCTGTGCCAGATTCAATCGTAGCGGATCTTGATCGACCAGAATGACCGGACCACCACGAGCCAGTGCGAGACCATCACTTCCGATCCCGCAGCACAGGTCGATGATGGGGGCATCTCCGACAATCGTACGAAAACGCTGGGCCTTATGCCGGGCGACCGAAGAGCGGGTCGATTGTTGAACGGCATCGACGGTGAGCCACAATTGGTCATGGTTTTCGAGTCGCCCGGATGCACGTTTTCTGGCCTCGAGTAACGACAGAACCAGGTTGACCTCATCGGTGGAGAATCCACGGCGCAGTGATTGCAGCTCGGCAGGTCGAGTGGGGTCGATCTGCCGGGCTGCCATCACGAGCTGGTCGAGTTCACCGTTCAGCAATTTTCGCCATTGAGGGGTCATAGGCCTATGGTAGTCGAATAATTTCAATTTCTGAAAATTAGTAGGAATTTGCGGTTGTTTGGGTTGCCAAACGTTAGAGGCTATGGTTTAACTTCAATATGGCTATCACTTGTTTGGTGCACCAAACAGAGATGGCGAAGAGTGACAGCGTATGGCGGCAGTGGTTCATACGTTTGGTGGGTAAGTAAACATTGGTCATGTCGTTTTTTTAAAAGAGGAGTTTTGATGAATCGTTTCTCTCGATCGATGGGGTTGTTGTTGTTAACAACTTTGTTGGTTTCAGTCTCGGTAGTAGAGGCCCAGGTCGCCCGCAATAACGGTAGGCCTCAGGCAGATAGCGAAAACCGTGATGTCCGTCTCGGCGGTTATCTCGATCTCGAGATGTTCAAAAACGATGATCGGTTCGAGTTCAAAAACCATCGCCTGGTTCCAATGATCGATGCGACCATCAGTGATTCGGTCCATTTTGCCTGCGAGATCGAGTTTGAGTACGGTGGGCCACAAATCGCATCCGGTGACGGAGAAGTGAAGGTGGAGTACGCCTACGCAGATGTAGACATGGGTGGCTGGCAATTCCGTTCCGGGGCGATCCTGGTTCCGTTGGGTGCGACCAACCTTTATCACGATTCACCGATGCGTGAACTGACCAACCGTCCACTTGTGGCGCGTACCATTGTTCCTTCAACACTGACCAGTGCTGGACTCGGTGGTGTCTGGGGTTCAGAAGATGGATCCTGGTCTTTTGAGGCCTATGCACTGAATGGTTTTAATGGTGAAAATTCAGATGGAACCTATGACATCAATAGTTCCAAAGGTGTTCGTAGTGCACGTCCGAGCTTGAAGGTCAATGGCGATCGTTCGCCAAGTATCTGTGGTCGATTAGCCTGGAGCCCGATGCTGGGTACCGAGCTGGGCTTCTCCACCTGGAGTGGACCGTGGGATATCGATGGCGATCTTGATCTCACCATTACGGTGATCGATCTGTCGACGGATCTCTCTTCCTTCGTCGAGGCGCTTGGTCCGACTGAATTGGAAATTGAGATCGGTGATGTTGGTATTGACGTGGATGCCGCTGCCACAGCAGCAGGTGTTCCGGAAGACCTGTCCGCCAACTCGATCCAGATTTCGCGCCGTTTCTTCCCGAGCTCGATCGAGAATATGTTTGGCGAAGAAGCTTCCTGTGGTCTGACTGTTCGTTTTGAAGAAGAAGATCTCGGTGGGGATGTAAAGAACCGCTCGACGATTGGATTCAACATTCGTCCGACAGACGAAACGATCCTCAAGTTCGATTACGAACAGGAAGAGATCGAAAATCAGGATGATCCGGACGGAACATTCATCTTCTCGATGGCAACGTATTTCTAGAGGACATAATGAGATTCGTTTCCGTAACCACTACTTTTCTGTGCTTCGCTATGACCGTTCTCGCCGTTTCGGTTGAGGCTCAGAATGATCACCCTGTAGTTTCAGAAACGACTTCCCAGGGAACCGAGAGTCGCAAAACTCTCGGTTCCAATTTTTCCAATTCAGAGGAAACGGAGACCGTCACTCGGGAGGCCTCTAGTAACAAGGCAGTGGCACGCCTTCCGCGGGCAATGTTTGTTGATATCTGGCAGTCAGAAATAGACATCGATGAAGTATTCGTCCCGATGGTAGGAGAGCTGAAATCTAGAATCGCCAAGGGGGCTGCGGTTACCGTCAGTTCGGACCCCGTAAAGATCTTTCGTATTCAGTCAAAAGATGAAGATCGAGAACTGGGTCATGCTTTGATCCTTGATGAGGTGGGGAAATACCGACCGATTACTTTCTTGGTCGCTCTGGATTCGAAGGATCGAGTGCTGGATCTGCAGGTTCTGGTCTATCGCGAGCACATCGGTAAAGCCATCGAGTCAAAGCGCTTTACCCGTCAGTTCAGAAATAAAAGTGGCACGAGCCAGTTGAAATTACATCGAGATATCAGGAATCTTGCCGGCGCGACTCTTTCTGCACGAGCGTCAGTCAGGGCTGTTCGACGGGCACTGGCAACGATCGATGAAACGGTTCGGACCGGGATGGCGTTGGATTGGCATCGGAATCTTTCTAACGATCTTCTGGCGAACATGAATGGAATTGCTGAAGTAGAGGTTGATCTTGAAAAAGAGACTTCTGACAGCATGCCGAAGCCTGTTACCAGGGCGCGTCCGGCCATGGGAACCATCTTGCGTATCGAGGCGTATGGTGAAAACGCCGCCATTGGTATTGCGGCTGCTTTTGATGAGGTGGAACGGATCGAGGCGTTACTCAGTCGCTGGAAATCTGACAGTGATGTGATTCGCGTCGAGTCGGCGCCAATCGGGACACCTGTGTTTGTTTCATCGACCACCCTGGAATGCGTTCAACTGGCTCTCAGTGCTGCTCGTGAGAGTGGGGGCGCTTTTGATCCGACCCTTGTTTCCCAGGGCTATCAGAAGGTGTTGGTCGATATGGATGCCTCTACGATCACTCTCGGGAGCGAGAATCTGATTCTCGATCTGGGGGGGATCGGAAAGGGTTATGCGCTCGATAGAGCTGCTAAAATCCTTGAAGAGCACGATGTTCATTCGGTGCTGCTTGATTTCGGCGGTCAATTATTGGCTCTGGATCCTCCACCGGAACAATCTGGCTGGGATGTTGGCATCTTCGATCCCCGAAATACCGGGACCCTGCTAGGATCACTCCCACTGGTAAGGGCCAGTCTTGCGACCAGTTCGGACTACGAACGAGGAGATCACATCGTGGATCCTCTTCTCGGGAAAGTGGCCGAGGTTTCGCTTTCGACGACGATTTTGGCCCAGAATGCGACGCGTGCTGATTCAATGAGTACAACCCTGGC
>JBBWWC010000049.1:0-8518 GCA_050256555.1 Planctomycetota bacterium
CCTGGCGACTTCCAACAATCGCCAGAGAGGCCCGTTCCGGCGCCAACTGGCCACTGACATATAAAAACCTGGGAGGTTGGTGAATCTCATCGAGAATCACCGGCCAACCAGGTTCTCCGGCTCGTAGCAGAGTGGGTGGTTCTATCGGGCTTTGGTCAGCATGCACAGCTCCGTCCACTGGTTTCTCCGTCCACTGGGTTCTCCGTCCACTGGGTTCTGTCCACTGGGTTCTCCGTCCACGCGTTTCTCCGTCGATATGTTTCGCAGATTTCGCGTCAACCCAAGAAAACACACCGGACCATCAGCAAACCAGTCTCATCATCTTGCAAGTGTCCATATGTAGTCATCTCGAGATGGCGAAGCACAACCTGGCCGCACGGCAGAAGATTTGCCGAAAATTTTGACTTCGTGTATGCTCACAACGGGCGTTGCCGCCGCCCACTGCAGTTCATGGAAAGCTCAATTACATGATCCGTACCTCGAGAGTGGCTCCGTGCCTTTTCTTCCTCGCTCTTCTCTTCTCACTTCTCTCGATGGGCCTTGAGGCGAGTCATGTCTCCTACCTGGATGAACTGTTCGAGAGCATCGATCGACAAAATCTCAACTCGAAACAACGTGTCGCCATCAGAGCCCTCAGAAATCGTCTACGGAATGAACAGATGACCAGCCAGGCACAAGCCAGCCAAACACAAGCCAACTCAATTTCGCAATCACAGATCAATGAGTTCTTGCTCTGTACTGCCGGAGTCCTCAACGACCACCAATTCCATAGAGCCACCGGAAATGCCAAAACACCCCGCCAACAACTCCGCTACGAACTCAGAAAACTCCACGAGGAAATCATCCGAATCCAACACATCACCCAAAACCTTCAGCGATAGGAACAGGATTTGACTACTGCGTTCTTCGGGTATGGCTGCACAAAGACAAGTCGCAGCCGTAACTCAGCCAGCTCCAACCTTCACGGCTGCTGTAACGCAGTCGTTCTCCTGTGGCTCGTGACAATGATCGGCTGTCAGACCGTCCCAGGATCACAGACGTCAAACTCCAGCACACAGAAACTTCAAGAGGAGACACTCTGGAGCCCAACACTCCATTGGTCCGGAGCACGATTCCGCTTTGAGCTTCGCGCCGATGAAAAGAATCCAAAACCGCAATTCGAACGAGGCCGCCAAGGCGATATACTTCGTGTAGGTGATCTTGAAATAGAACTGATCCGAACTCGTTTCCGGATCGCTGGTGTCATGTATCGTTGGGATCCCACCAGTATTATCTGGATCCATCGAACGCCAACCAAAGGACGTTCTTTCTATCGACAGGAAGGCCTGATGCAGATGACCTGGATCAGCGACGGAAAAAACCCTGTCGTCGAAGAACAACGAGCCGATGGCTCGATGGTCTGGACCGTTGGCCCGGCCCGAGTCACCCGGGACAAGGACGGCACCGTTCATTATCAGGGTCGTAGCCGTGACCAGACGAGAAGTGGCCCCTGGAAGATCCTCATCGACCAGGGCGGAAAATTGATCGGGAAATAGCAGTGAATGACGAACAGATCCCAGTGAATCCGGCTCCGGATCCTTCCAGCCCTGTCACACACTTACTCGATGGAACTCCTGAGCAAGTCGATGAAACCCTGAAGAAATGGTGCCAGGAGCAAAACCTTCCAGGATTCCGGGCCAAGCAGGTTCGCCAGCATCTGTTCGAGCAGAAAACACTCGACCCGCTCGAGATGACTTCCTTACCCGTAGCTCTACGACAAGAACTGGCCACTGGACTGCTCAGGTCCCCATTTCAGGAAACTCATCTACAACGGTCGGTCGATGGCACCATCAAGTTTCGTTTCCTGCTACTCGATGGCCTGTCCATCGAATCGGTCTGGATCCCCAGTGGTGATCGAGGAACCCTTTGCGTCTCCAGCCAGGTCGGCTGTGCCGCAGGCTGCACCTTCTGCGCCACAGGAACCATGAAACTTGCGAGAAATCTTCAGCCCCGAGAAATTCTAGGACAGTGGCTGGCCGTTCATACCGCAACCGTTGCCGAAGATCTGGTAGGAGTCACCCAGGTAGTTTTCATGGGCATGGGCGAACCGCTCCATAATTACTCTGCGGTTTCTCAGACCATCGATTGGTTTTCTTCGCCGCAGGCTTTTCATTTCAGCCCCAGGCGAGTCACCGTTTCAACGGTCGGAATCGTTCCCAAAATACGCGAGCTGGTGACTCGACATCCTCAGGTACGTTTAGCCGTCAGCCTCCACAGCGCCATCGAAAAAACAAGGAACCAGATCGTCCCCATCAACGCACGTCATGATCTCGAAGAACTTTCCGACGTACTCGAAGAGATTGGCAGTGACACCCGCCGGATCAGCCTTGAATACGTCATCTTGCCCGGCATCAATGACTCTGCAGAAGAAGCGAAAGCTCTTGCGACCTTCGCCTGGCGCTGTGATGCCCACATCAATTTACTACCATTCCACCCCTTTGAAGGCGCCCCCTTTGAAGCAACCACCGACAAACAGGTGAAACGGTTCCTGGAAATGATGGAAACCGAATATGAAGGGCCCGTGACCGCCCGTAAGAGCCGAGGCCTTGATATCGCAGGGGCCTGTGGCCAGCTGGTTCTTCAGTCACACCGTCAATAATCAACATCGAGCAGCACAAAAAAAGACGGGGTGGTAACGCCAAGCGTTACCACCCCGTCTTCAAAAAAAGCAGCGATACGACCTAACGCCCATCCCCTGCCGGAGCTGGTGTCGGTGTCGGAGCGGGTGTCGGAGCCGGTTTCGGTGCTGGTTTTGGCTTGGGCTTCTCCCAGACCGGTTTCGGCTTCGGCTTCGGCTTTTCCCAGACCGGCTTCTTTTCTCCATCGGCAGGCTTGGGAGTCTCCTCCTCCTTGGCACGAGCCGCTTCGCGCTCCTTACGCACCTCTGCGAAGGAACGGCCTTCCGGACGCCCGAAGACGCTCGAAGCCACACCTGCATTGAGAGTGATCTCATCAAAGTTCACTTCGAGACTCAGCTCTCCATCTTCGAAAATCTTTTTCGAGGTGGGAGTCTTGATCCAGCGATTGCGATCATCGCTGAACCGAATCCGCGTGTAATCGGCAAAGAAGACTTCCTTGGTTACCACGGCAGGAGCCTGACCTTCACGCCACATTTTCCGCAACAACAAGCCATCTTCATCGGAAAAGGCAAAAGTCAGGACTTGATTACCGGCAAAGGATTTCAACTCAACCAGCTTGCACTCCTTGCCGAGAACAACGTCTTCCCCCTTCAAGGTGGCTGTATAGCCATTATCTTCAAAGGTCACAAAGAAGTCATCGATATGCTTGTCCCAGACAAAAACAATCAGCGTTTTTCCGGCGAGTGGCGAAACCGCCCCCATCGCCTTGACCCATGCTTTCTCCCCGTCATAAACCTGCGTGAAGTTCAACGGCTCATTGTTCTTGGTCAAGCCAAGACCTGGCAGCTGCCACTCTTCACGAATCATGAGCGCACCTTCACCGGTACGCTTGAGGAAACGAGACATCTTCATGATCGTCTCATTGGTCGGATCTATTTTTTTATTACGAAAACGCTCGACACGGTCCGCAATGGAAAGCATTGCTTCTCTACCACCTACGGCATCGAGATAGCGATTGATCACTTCCAATGCAGCAGGATCACTCTGCGGGATCCCCAGATCATCTCCGTCGAGAATGTCATCCACCGGAACGTCTTGCTTCGCTTGCTTGTCCACTGGTGCAGGATCTTGTAAGGCAAAGGCAGCATTGTTTGGCAAAATCCAGCAAAGGGTTGCCAGTAACAAAATGCTGGCGAAAAACTTACCAGCGAGAGATCCAAGATTCATCGTCAATCCTTCCAACGGCCGTTCATGGCCTCATTCGTGGGGCTGAGTGGTACTCGGCCATGCGATCCACGAGACATACAAATCAAATGGTGTGACTCCCGAGCTGATCACCCGAGGAGACAATGTATATCCAAAGTATCCGGAAAGACCGGGGTTTCGGAATTTTCTACTTGTCTCAGGATACTCGGACAAGGCTCCCACGTCAAAATGCCCTGGAACCTTCTTTTCTGAGCTACAGCGAGCCATCAGAGGCCGGTACAGGCCCTGAATCGGCGGTCCCGATCAGATAAGCAAAGCCTTCCCGGCGTAACCAGGAACGAACTGTATGAAAGGGCACAAAGAGGCCCATATGGGGCACTACCATGGGAGAGCGCTTGCCGTATGTGTAGATCATGCTGCTAATTCCGATCAATTCACCGGCTCCGGCGAGGAAAATTCCCCCACCCGAGTTTCCAAAATATGTCGGTGCATTGACCATCCAGTAGACCTCTTCACCGACCAGTTTGTACTTCGATGAAATCTCGCCCAGAGTCGGCAGCGGATTATTGCCCAGCGGACATCCCACCGCATACACCGAATCAAATACGGAAAGAGATTTACAATCGGTTTCATCGGCGGCAATCGCTACATAAGGCCATTCGGTCGCCCGATCGACGCGGATCAGTGAAAGATCGGACTCTGGCAATGAAGCCACTTCAAAACCATCGAAGATATCCTCACTCAATCGCCCCTGAGCTGGATCAAAGAAACGGATTTCTCTGATCACGACTTCTTCAGTGGTCAAATCTCTAACTTCTTCGACTACATGATATGCCGTCACGATCCATGTTTTCCAGCGTCCATCGGCAGCCAGTTCACTGCTAATGACTACGCCACTCCCGACGGTTCCGTTACCGCGAAGTTGAACGATCGGATAAATCATACGGGTCGTTTTTTGATGATTCTTACGCCTCACCGAAGCTCGAGTTTCGGTGTTGAGTGCTGGCAAAATCTTCTCCAGCTGAGAATCGAGATTCTGGATTTGTTTCTTGTTTTGATCGATCTCCTCACCAACCCAACGAAGAAGACCATCGCGGCGAGAATCGAGCACTTCAAGGATTCGATTGCGTTCTTCCGAGAGGATGTCCGCAGAAGCATTGGCGACCAGAGAATTCGGTAACAGAAGTTGCTGCGCGGCAACGGCAGCTTCGCCGGCAGTTCGATAGACAAACGATCCAGGGACCGTAGAACTATCAAGAAATGGGCCAACGAGAATCTCAGGAGCTTGCGCCTCCTGCGACATTGTCGAAGAAGATTCGTTCGAGCTGATCGAACCCTCGGCTACGGCGACTTCGGTTTTCGAAACCGGCGATAGAGCCAGCACTGCGTACAACGTTGCAAATAGCACCGAAGCGAAGCACCAGTATTTCCGTGTCTCGTCTTTCATCACTCCCCGTTCCTGCAGCGGTCTTCCCTGGACCCGAGCTGAATCCCAACAAGAATGGGACTCATAAAGGAGATTACGATGTGGTGTAAAATGCGGCCAAGACGTCAAGAATTGACGTGGTTACAGCGGTTTCAAGGAAGAATCGAAAAGATCAGGGTTTCCGTGAAGAGTCGACCGGATCCTCGACCGGTGGATCCGCTGGCGACTCCGGGGGCTCCGGCGATACGTCAGAATAGATCAATTTGAGCAGACGATCAGGGACGTGCACGACTCGATCTGCCGGACGACCGCCGGTTTTTGATTTGACCGAATCCAGTTCCAGAGCTCGTTCAATCACGTGATTCTTGGGAGTGTCCAGCTCGACGTGGATACGATCAACGATCTTCTCGTTGACGAATACGGCCAACTCCACTTCGGAAGGCTGTAACAGCTCTTCGCTATGCTCCGGCCACGGTTCCGCATCGAGGTCCCCCTTCTCTCCCAGTCCCTCCCACAGTTCATGGGCCATGTGCGGAGCAAAGGGAGTCAGCAGCACGACAAACGTTTTCAACGTCTGGCGGTCGACTTCTTCCAGGGTTACTTCTTCACTGCGGAGTAACTTGACGAATTCCATGAAAGCACTGACAGCCTTGTTGAGCCCAAAGGTGCGAATCGCCCGACTCACGCGGCGCACCAATCGGTGTTTGGCGACCAGAACATTACGGCTAACAAAACGGCCCTCTCCCACACGTGACAGAATCGCTTCGTGGGTTCTTTGAAGAAAGCGAGCACAACCGCGCAAACCTTCCTCGCTCCACTCGACATGATCCTGCGGAGGAGCCATGAATAGCAGATGGAGTCGCATCGCATCGGAGCCATGGCGTTCGAGGTACTCATCGGCCGGAACTCGCGGGCCTCGGTGTCCCGCTGCATCGTCGGGCTCATCGATGGTTCCCTGGGCACGGATTCGGCCCTGGTTAAAGAGTCTTCGGTAAGGTTCTTCTCTGTGGGTGATCCCCAGGTCAGCCAGGAAGTGACTGACAAATCGGACATAGAGCAGATGAAGCTCGGCATGCTCGATTCCGCCGACACAAAGATTGACTGGACTCCAGTGCTCAATCAGCGTTGGATCGGCGATCTCCTTCAGGTTGGAAGGGTCGAGCGAACGTAAATGTGTCCAGCAGGAAGCGATCCAGTCCGGCATCGTGTCGGTGCAGCGCAGGGCATCGCCCTGACAACCCGGACACGAAGTCTTGAGCCACTCTTCATGGGAAGCCAGCGGGCTTTCCCCCTCGACCACGTTTGGTAGCGTCTCGACCTCGGGAAGACGAACCGGAAGCTGGTCTTCGGGAACCGGTAGTCGACCACATTCCTTGCATTCGATAATCGGAATCGGCTCGCCCCAGAAACGTTGGCGTTCAAAGGCCCAGTCATGCAATTTCCAGTCGACATGGGATTCGACCAGATCGCGAGCTTCCAGAGAGGCCTGAATCGATCGAGATCCGGTATTTCCATCGGCACCTTTTCGACGACCGGAACGACGATTTCTTCGTGAAGAGAAACTCTTGCCATGAGAGAGCGGCAAACCAAATCGCTCGGCAAATTCTCGATGCGCTTCATGAACCCCGGGGATTCCAAGAATTGCCCCGAAATGAATCTCCGGCAATACGTAGCTACTGACCCAGACCGGCATCCGTTTCAACGTCACCGGATTCAGGACATAAGCTCCGGTCGGAACACCATCGGCGGTCCCACGCGAAACAAGGCGCTCCCGATCACTGAGAGATTTAGCACTCTCCTGGTAGGCGCGAACGTCATCGGTCTGAATCACGTCGGTGATGTGTTCGAGCAACTCGTGTTCGGGACACAGGACCACAAATGTAGCTTCGGCAAGAGCATCGATACGCCACGAGAAAACATCGATGTCTTCCCAACCATCATAAAGCTCAGAAGATGCCTTGAGGGTCAAACGCGAGCCCTCGCGACGACCGATCCAGTTGCGCTGCAGAGTCTTGGTTCGAGACGGCCACTTCAATCGCTTGAGACCTGAGTGTAACGATTCGGCGTAATCGGTGATGGCCACCTTCCAGCCATCCTTGTACTGAACCAGGCCCCGTTCATGCAGTTTCAAGAAGAGCCATTGCGACCAGCGATAGCACTCGGGATCAGAACTGTCCAGCTCATGATCCCAGTGAACCAACGCACCGAACTTCTGTAACTGGCCGCGCATCTTATCGACACCATCGCGAACCACGGCTTCCGGATGAACTGAGGAGGAACGTGCTTCTTCTTCTACCGCAACTCCGAAAGAGTCCCAGCCGACCGGCCGGAAAACATCTCGACCGCGCGCCCGCTGATAACGAGCCACGACATCATTGATGGCGACCCCACGAAGCTGGTTGACGCTAAATCCTTCGAGAGACGGATTGGGAAACATGTCGAGGCAGAAAAATGGACGACTTTCATCGGCCGTGCCGGTGCCATCCGCTTCATCTCCATCGACGGTCGATGTTTCAGCATCCCGCGCTTCTGTTGCATCTGTCTCTGTTGCATCTGTCTCTGCCGCATCTGTCTCTGCCGCATCCAGATCCCACGGTACCGGATCGGCAGGTGCTGGATCGGCAGGTACCGGATCCGCAGGTGCAGGATCGGGCGTGGCATTAGCGTCGGGACTGCCCTCAGCAGGCTTCGAAATGGGCGACACCGGCATATTTTCAGCCCAGTGTCGACGCCAGCGGCGTTCCAGTTCGAGAAGATCAACAGACAAGTGGTTCCTCGTTCCCTCGGGGAATCGGTTCCGCAGATCAGATTTGAGATCCGGGATCGGAACCGTCTATGGAACGGATCCTAGGGCTTTCGGCGCCCCTCGACAATCGGTTCCCTTGACCCAAGATATGACAGGGATATGCTTTGGGAGTTCGATTCCGCAGCCCGCAGCCATTTGGCTGCTGTATGGGGCTCCTTTGGCGGCATGATCGATCGTGGGGCTGTAGCTCAGCTGGGAGAGCGCCGCACTGGCAGTGCGGAGGTCAGGGGTTCGAGCCCCCTCAGCTCCACCAATTTAAATCGATGCGCTCTTTCGTCTTATGACGAAAGGGCGTTTTTTGATGGGCATCATTCGAGGCCGAAATATCAGGTTCTCAGGGTCTCTGTGCCAAAACGCGTAGGTAACTAACGGTTTTTATGGGTTCCAAACGTAGTCCGTGCGCATGCCGATGTCGTCATCTCTGCGGGTTAGTACGCCAACGGTTTAGTCGATCCCCTGCCC
>JBBWWC010000050.1:0-2640 GCA_050256555.1 Planctomycetota bacterium
CGCTCCATCGCTTGACTCCAGCGAGGATGCGGTTTTGAGGGATCGACGTTGGAAAAGAAACCGTATTCTTTGGGAATCGCCTGGTTCCAAAATGTTGCGGGGCGTTTTTCAGTAAACTCAATCCCAACGATCGATTTCGGCGATTTGTATCCGTACTTCCAGGGTACAACCACCCGCCACGGCGCACCGTGCTGCATCGGTAATCCATGTCCATATATTCCCACCGCAACCATCGCCAGATCATGTCTCGCTTCATCGAGTCTTAAAGCTTCGAAATAAGGCCACGGCCACTGCTTGTCTTTTTGACCCGGGAGGCGTGCTTCATCCTGAATCGTGACAAACCGAATATACTTCGCTTTCCCCAGTGGCTTACATCGATCGATCAATTTACTGAGGGGATAGCCTGTCCAGGGCACTTGCATCGCCCAGGTCTCAACACAACGAAATCTGTACAACCGCTCTTCCAGAGGTGCGAGCTTCAACAAATCTTCGAGATCAAGAGTCATAGGTTTTTCGACATCTCCGGAAACCTCGATCTTCCACGGATCGACCTTGAAGTTACGAGCCATTTTCCAGACTTGATTCTTGACGGTAGTGAACTCGTAAAAGTTGTTATAAACCGATGAAATACTCTCTGGAGTAAGAGTCCGCGGAGCGATGGTGTATTTTCCCTTTTCCTTGGCCGGAAATAGATCCTTGTACGCCTCACCTATGGCAGGGCGAATCGCCTCTTCGATAGGATCTTGAGACATCCGGAATCCGGAGACCCCTTGCAAGAACTGAGTAAATCCAAGGGTCGAAAGGCCAGCAACCCCCAGGCCCATACCTCGAAGTATGGTTCTACGGTCGAGGTACTGATCTTCCGGAGTTACTGATATCTTTTTAGAAGACATCCTGGAGACCTCTCTCTCGGGTCATCGGTCTATAAAGGTACCGGTCTGACGGTATCGCTCTGTTCCAGGTTACTGAACTACGTGCTTTCCTCAAGCCCATGAGAATCATTCGACCATCTCCGAGAAAAGAATTCATACCTTTCAGCTCTACTTTTCAGACGCCGCCTTGATCTTACCGGTTCCCGGAAGACGTGCCGTTCGCACCACAGTCCCCCCCTCGACTCCGGTTTCTGTCCAGGCAACCACTGCAGCTCCTGATCCGGAAGAGATGATACGTGGATAACCACTCTTTCTTCCGGGTGACGTTTTTCCGATGCTATGAGACGACCAGATCCGATGGCGGCCTGAACCATCTGCTGGATCTGGCGTGATCCAGCGCCACCGTCGAACTCTCACGTCGGCACCTTCCCCCAGCTGCTCCAACCAGCATGCCATGAATGATCCATCATCCAGAGCTGCGAGATCAACGCGCCCGATGGGGCGCCCGTCATCGATGCGGATCGGTTCAGCATGATCATCGACAGGAGTATTCAGAGCTCGTAACAGCACCGCTCCTTCCGGAGAGGGTTTACCGAGCACTGAAGTGACACCTGTATACCAGGCAACACCACAATTCTTGCCAAAGCTGGCGATGGAGGGACCGTTGACGGGACAACCTTCCTGAACCCAGCCATCTTCATGAACCAACCCGGTCGATGAAATTTCATCCTGTTTGATCTGAATCCAGGAAACATCTCTCACATCGAGATGGTCACGATCACGATAGACAATCGTCACCTTTTCATCCTGCACCACAGCATCGACGGGACAACAATCACAAACTCGATCATCCAGCAGGCGATCGATGCCTCGGGTCCCATCGGCAGCGATGGTCGTCGATCGTAATGTCATCGGCTTGCCGGTTCCGTCCGCCATCGCCCGACCATCGAGCCATGCCAGATAGAATCGATCTCCCAGCGACCGCAAGGCCACAAAACCGTGTTCTGTTGCAGACCTATCTCGATGCGGAACGATCGGATCACTCCAGCTCGCCCCCTGATCACGGGAGAGACTGACCTTTACGCCATAGGAATAAGTCTCCTCGGAAATCCTGTCGAGCCAGTGAACCGCTATGGTTCCGTCCGACAGAACTGCTGCTGAGGGAAAATCAGCCCAGTTGACGAACCAACCCTTGCCCTGGGCGGCGGTCACCGGCTTGCTCCATTTTTTCCCAGACAATGTTGAGAGGCGTAACCGAACTCCTTCTTGTCCTGGAATCGGTTCGACCCAGCTAATCATTACTGATCCATCAGCGGTATGGGTCAGATTCGGTAAAGCTGAACCCTTCCCGACATTCAAACTCAAGGGCTCGATCCGAAGGGTGGTCGGTATCAAAGATGGTTCATCGCCATGCAATCGCAGAGAACCGACACCCATCGTCCAAAAGACCAACAGTGATAGAAAGTAGCCACTAGCATTAATATCCTGCGGCATGGCCGTCCTTTCTGGACTCGCTAGCGCCGACCCAGACACCCTGTCGAGGATCTTTCATGACCGCCTGGTATCCCCCGAACAGCCCCTTACGATTTCCAATATGATGGCCACGCTTTCGTAGTTCCTTGATCACAGCGGGATCAAATCCTGATTCCATTGCGACTTCTCCACCATCCTTCATGACTGAACCGGTAGGTTGTGAAGAACCGACGTGAACCACCCGCGGAGCATCTCCCGCTTCCTGGAGATTCATGCCAAAATCGATGATGTTCAT
>JBBWWC010000051.1:0-3890 GCA_050256555.1 Planctomycetota bacterium
TGCGGCATTATCCAGATCAAGATTGATCACGCCCGGCTCGATCACTGCGGTGCGTTGCAAGGGATCAACTTCGATGATCTGCCGCATTCTGTGTACATCAAGAACCCAGGCACCATCCAACGGAATCGCTCCACCGCTGAGACCCGTTCCTGCACCTCGCGCCACGAAAGGAATACCCTCAGCTGCAAGTATGCGAACTGCGTGAACGACTTCAGCTTCGTTCTCCAGCAACAGTACACCAGGAGTCTCACCGCGATGCAGAGTCAGACCATCACTGTCATACAGCCGACATTCATCTTCATCGGTGAGAATTCGATGAGCAGGTAATAGCTTCTTCAATCGAGAGAGAACCAGCGTGCGATGACTCATCGGCTCCTACTGTCTAGCCTTCAGCGCTGACAATGCAAAAACTGGACAATGCTGTTACGTGTCACACAAAATGACGTGAAATTTGCCTGTCCGAAACCAACCAGTTGTCGGATTCCAAGATCCTGCCTTTTGATTAACCTACTTTCGACATCGATCAAGGAGCTATAGTGAACGAGATTTTTGGCTATAAAGCGGGAGTTGTTACGCCAGCTCTCTTCATTACTTTGATTTCTTTGATGTTTGGTTGTCTATCCGAAACTGATGAAAAACCAACCGATGTAAATTCCCAAAAACCATCTTCAACAATAGAAAGCGGGATTTCCGAGTAAGATGATTTCTTCAACTTGCCTGGCCCACTCTTTCACTGATCATTTCAGAGCCGGAGAGTTATAACTCGCCGGCTCCGCTTTTATATTGCGCACCTTACCATCATCGAATTTCTTCGATTCCATCTTATTGCTTTAAGCATACGCCCCCTGGATAATGAAGAGTAAAAGGTGGTGCCTGATGCTTTATTATCGTTTACCCCTGCTGCTTTCACTGATACTGACCTCGAATATTTTGCCTGCACAACCGATCAACGACGACTGCAGCGGAGCCAGCAACGCCGTACTTGGCATCAATTCCTTCGATATCACGGCTGCCACGGATTCAGCGATCCCCGCTGATGATTCGGTCTGTACTGATCAACTACTGGGACAACTCCATCGGGATGTATGGTGGCGTTTTGTTCCTGCCTCTTCCGGTCTTCTAACGGTCAGTACCTGTAATACCGCCAACTTCGATAGTGATATCGCTGTCTACAATGGTTCTTGTACTGATCTGCAGTTGATCGGGTGCAATGGCGACGCAACGGGCTGCGCGCTCTTCACCTCACAGGTTCTCGAAATTCCTGTTGCCGCCGGTAGCGACCTTTTGATCCGGGTCGGAGGTTGGAATACCACCTCGATTGGAAGTGGCGATCTCGTCATTGACCTTCAAGGATCGATTCCGCCCTTGAACTTGCAATGTGCAGCCGTGGGTACTGAGCTCACCGCCAGCTGGGATGCACCTCTTCCGGTCGACGGCTGGGAGATACTTCTGGATGGTGTTCTGATCGAGGTTCTCGATTCTTCGGCAACCAGCTGGAGCGGCGGTCAGACACCAGGGATTGGCGAACAGATCGATTTATGTGTCGCTGCTGTCTTCGGCGCCGAGAGTGCGGAGGCATGCTGTACTATTTTCGGAGGACCGATCAACGACAACTGCGGTGGCGCTCTTGATATTACCGGTGAGAGTCTCGACTTCGACACGACCACTGCAACCGATGGCAATGAACCGTTTGATCCTTCGCCCTGTGCTGCATCTTTACCCGGAGATCTAGTGCAAGATCTTTGGTACCGATGGACCTCTCCGGGCAATGGATCGGTTCAGGTCTCAACCTGCTCAAATGCCAACTTTGATACCACTCTTGCAGTCTACGATGGTGACTGTGGTGGGCTCATCCCCCTCGCATGTAACGGAGATTTTTCAGGCTGTAGCAATTTCACCTCCCTGGTTTCCGACATCCTGGTCACCACTGGACAGCAACTATTCATTCGTATCGGCGGCTGGCAATTCGGCGACGCAGGAAGCGGCACCCTGGAGGTACAATTCTCGCCAGCACTGGTCGAGAATTTCTCTACAAACTCTCTTCCAGGAAGCGGAAACCTCGATATCAGCTGGCAATCGGTATCTGATTTGACTTCTACCACACTACTCATCGATGGAGTGACTTACTCGACAACTGGTTCGATCGCTGCAGGAACTCTACACCAGGAACAAATCTCCGGATTCCTGTGGCCGGCCTCCATCGAAGTATGCCTGCTAGCCAACTCGGCCGCTGGTTCTGCCACTCCCATCTGTCAACAGATTGACGTGATCGCTTCACCCATAGAGATAGTTTCCGGATCCATCGGTTCTCTCAATGATAACGATGTCACCATTGCTACCGCCTTGGTTAGCGGTACAGAGCTGGCATCAGATCTACGAGTCGAAGTGGAGATCGATCATCCGCGCATCTCCGATCTCCAGATTCGCCTTCTTTCAGCAGAGGGCGAGCAAGTGCTACTTCATAACGGTGATTCCGCCAGTGGCCTGCATGCCATCTACTGGCAACCAGCACCGCCAGCACAGGCTCCTTATAATATCGGTGCCTCGATGCGTCCTGTTGGGCCCGGATCGCTGATCGACGTGTGCACCTCGATTCCGGCGGGTGAATGGATTCTAGAAATTGAAGATCAAGTCGCTGGTGAATCCGGGACTCTCATCGGCTGGTCGCTGCACTTCTTTGATGTAGCCCCTGCCTACTTACCCGCACCCGATCTAATTGCTGGAGAACATTCGCAGATGAGTCAGCTGGGGAGAGAAGGAGACGAAGTCGGCCTGATGCTGCAATCGGTGTGCTGCAATCATGGTGACGAACCACTCGACTGGCACGGCAATCCGGATCCGCGCCATCCGTTCATGGTCTTCAATCTGTATCGCGTCTCCGATGATCGCATCGTTCAGGTCGGAAGTTCCTGGGCCAAGCATGCACCAGGGCCAGCAACCACCGCCGATGCCTGCGGATTCGGCTGTACGATACCGACCGACCCATATACTCTCGGGATCGGCTGCTCCGACATCTACAGCGCTGGCTTTAACGGCACCCAAACGGTTCTCGGGCCACGTAGTGAAATCGATCCCTGGACCGGCAACTACGACTACAATTCATCGATTTTGAATGGACCACTGGGATCGGTCACTCCTGTCGATCGCCGCTTGCGAATTCATGATCTGGATCTTGATCCAAACAACAATCCAAACTCGGATCTATTTGTCGAAGCACTATACATTGCTGCCGATGACCCAAACCCTGACGATAATATGATCCATGAACCGGTCGATATTACCTCGGGATCACCTGGAGATTCGTGGGGGTTCTCGCTCTCTGAACCGAGCCAAATCGGACCAGCCATCCACGCCTGGCCAGGCGCGAGCATCTCAAAGATCACTCCCGATGACGGATCAGATGGAGAAGCTTTCATCGCAGCGAAAGCGTTCCCACTCGATGCCAAAGAAACGACATGGCGTTATGAATACGCCATCTGGAATCACAATCTTTCGCGCCACGTCGGTCAACTGGAGATCCCATTGTCTCCAGGAGTGGAGATCACAGATATCTACTTCCGGGCTCCCCAAATTGAAAGTGTTGGCTACGCTGATCTACCGTGGCAAATCAACATCGATCCAGATGCTATACAATGGAGTGCGCCGGTAGAAAATCCACTACGCTGGGGCTATCTGTATAACTTCGGTTTTAGTAGCAACACAGCACCAACCGATGGAACGCTATTGATCACCGGCCAAAATGTTCCGACAGTCATGAGTACAAACTCAGTGCTTCCGGGAACACCACCTTTACCGCTGATGCGTAGAGGTGATGGCAATGCCGATGGTCAGATTGATATTGCCGACGCCATCGCAGTTCTATCGCTACTTTTTCTCGGTTCCGGCGATCC
>JBBWWC010000052.1:0-2671 GCA_050256555.1 Planctomycetota bacterium
AATCCATCAATTGGAACCGTGGCCGCGTTCTGTTTACACCGGATCCATCGGCTGGTTGGCTCCGAGCGGAGATCTGGAACTGAGCATCGCCATCCGGACAGCCGTAGTGAAGGGACGGAAAGCGTTGATTCCTTTTGGTGGAGCCGTGACCTGGGATTCAAATCCCGCCGCTGAATGGGCCGAACTGACGCACAAAGCGCGTGCCATGTTTGAGGCACTGGGAGTGTAGCGGCATTTAACCGTCGAGTTTTTGCGCCAGGGCTCTGAGCATCTGGGCGATCGATTCCTGGCCCTGGCTGAGACTGTCGTAACAAAACCACACACCGAGAGTTCCGACCAGGACCGCTGAAAACACCGGAGCATAGCGCAGGAACCTGGTTTGGAATGACGAACCGACTCGGTCGAGCAGTCGCTCCTTGCCGAGGACCAGTACGCAACCGATGCCGATCAGCATCAAGCCCAAACCGAGACTGAAGAAACCGAGGATCACCAATCCGAGAAGCAATGCCTGGAAATGAGCTGCGACCAACATGATGGTGAAGCCGGCGGGGCACGGAACGATACCGCCGCTCAATCCGAGGCTGACCAGGTCGCGGAATCGTACCTCGCCATCTTCGCCCCAGTTCTTCGGCACATGCGAATGATCGTGCGAATGGTCGTGCGAATGGTCGTGCGAATGGTCGTGCGAATGGTCGTGCGAATGGCCACGCGCGGCACGCCAGCGACGGCGGGTCAGAATCAAGCCGAAGCAGGCCAGAAGAAGGCCGGAACCGAAGCTGAAGATGGTCGTCAGCCAGTTCTGGTAGGTGGCGGAATTGGCCTTGTCAGCGCTGGCCTCGATCAAGGAAAGCAGCAGTAATCCGAGCAGGAAGATACTGGCGGTATGGGCGAAGGTGACGACCATACCCAGGGTCACGGCATCTCGAATGCGTCCGCGAGTTCCGACCAGGTAGGCGGCGACCATCGTTTTTCCATGTCCGGGTCCCAGTGCGTGGCCTGCGCCGTAGAGGATCGCCAGCAGAAGAGCTGTGAGGATTTCCCACAGCGGCGCTTTCCCCTCAAGGATCGTGGTCACGATGTCACCGATCTCCTCCTCTTCGCTATGCGCTTCTTCTTGCTGTGCGTCTTTGATGACGGGACGACGCGGTGCTGGCAAGTTGTCTTGTTGTGGCAGATCCGATGGTGAATTGGTTGGAGAGGTTTGTTCGCCAGTGGGTGTTGCAAGCTGTAAATCTGCGATGGTCGGAGGTTCAGTTGTGAAGGGATCGAAAGAAGTGGTTCCCTGGTAGAAATAGATGGTCGATTGTCGTCCGGGAGTTCGAAAGAAAGCGCCCTGGTCTTCGATGCTATTGGGGTCGGGTTCGAGGATCAGAAATGACAGATCAGGATTATGGTCGGAGAGGGGAATCCATGTGTACTGTGTTGAAGTTTGATCGCGGAAAGTGTTGTCCTGCCAGTGCAGCCACCAGCCGCCTCCGCCCCATCGACTACTTGCCGCCAGTTGTGGCGGTAGTACTCCCTTGAGCGTGTAATAAGCATCGAAAGCTCGTGTTCTGACAGATCCTTGCAGACCTTCTTCTTCAACCTGGACCAGTTCTAGCTGGATGGGGTAGCCGTTGATGTGAAGTTGAACCAGTGGAAGCAAGGATTCGATCCGAGAGGTGAGGTAAGGTTTCCATTCATCTTCTTCGACTCGATCATCTCCATCGTGATCGAGGCTTTGCAGCACCGGAAAACCTGCCGGGACACTCCAGCCGAGATTAAAGAGAACCGTGATCTGACTGCCCTGGATGGTGAAGGTGCTTTGTGTACCAACGCCTTCCGCCAGTTCATGAGCATGCCCAGTGCTGTTCCCCAGCAACATCAACGACAGAATCGCACAGATGAAGGCGGTCGCCGATCTTGATTCACGGCGCTCGATTCGGCGGCTGGGCAGAGTCAGGTTCAAATCGATTCCCATTCTTCATCCGGGGGTGAAATTGGTGTCAATGGAGCATATGCGACGACTAGTTGTTTCTCACCACCTTGTTCAAAACGAACTGAAATCCGCTTGGATGAGCCGTGTCCCTGGGCGCTCAGAACGACACCGCGTCCGAGGATCTCGTGACGAATCCAGGCTCCAGGGTGAATTCCGTCGTCCTCATCCACGAACGAGGAGTCAGAGTTGTATCCAAAAGGATCCTGGTTCCAACCCCCGTCAGAAATTTTTGAGCTTTCCCCGCGTTCGAAAACGATCGAGGTTCCCTCCAGCTCGGTCAGGAAGGACGAAGGTATTCTTGGTTCTCGCTCATGAAAACGGCGTCGCCAGGAGGTGTGAGTCATGACCAGTTCTTCACGGGCCCGTGTGACCCCCACGAAAAGAAGTCTTCGCTCCTCTTCGATTCCTTCCGATTCGCCATGTCTGGAATGTGGAATCAATGTTTCTTCGACTCCCAGGATGATGAGTTTTTTAAACTCCAGGCCTTTTGCCCCATGAAGGGTCATCAGAGAAACATGTTCTTCGTCTGCGGATTTCATCTCAGCATCGGTGACCAGTGCAATTCTTTCGAGAAAGAGTGAAAGCGCATCGATTTCCTCGGCTTCTGTTTCTTCATGTGCCGTGGCTGCAGAAACGCTCTTCAGGATTTCTTCCGTTTCGGAAGCTGCGGCGACCAGTTCTTCGAGGTTTCTT
>JBBWWC010000053.1:0-2717 GCA_050256555.1 Planctomycetota bacterium
ACTCCTCTTCATCATCTTCTTCATCGTCCTCGTCTTGCAGCTCTCCATGGGCGGCCACCATCGCGAAAGTCGGCGACGAAAAAAGCGGCTGCAATCCGACCGTCAATCCACTTCCTGCCAGTAGCAGCAAAAGACTAACAACCGAGGCTTCGCAAATGACGCGAAAAAGAGTTTGAAGTTTCATGCCGGATCTCCCACAACTTGGTTTCAAAAGGCTCTGATTTTGATTTTAACCAGAGACCGGAATCTCAGCGAGAGTTCTTGAAATCACGATGATCACGACAACAAGAACTGTCGCAACACCAAGCCATGTACTGGCACCCTCGCGAATCTTGGCCAGGGATTCCTTTCGACCCACCATCGTAGAGGCGACGAAAAACACACCCATTGCCAACAAGAATTTGATGCCAAATAACATGTGATAACTCGGTCCGGCAAGACCGGCTTCTTTCTGAAAATCAGCTTTCCCGAGACCGACCGCCATCAACTGATAGATTCCCGTCAACAATAGAACCAGGATTCCCATGTGAACAAAAGGAGCCCAACGCTTACGTATCGCCTCCTTCACTTCTGCCGATCCTGCCTCCGAAGTGACTGCAGGATGAACTGCTCGCCACTGCATAAAGACGGCTCCGGCGATGAAAAAGGCGAAAATGACATGTACCAAGGTACTAATTTCGATTCCAGACAATGGAGTTCTCCCATCGATGTCTCGGTTGCTCTGTTAGACGCTGCGGCTCATCATGGCTCCGGCTGAACAAAATACCACCGTAGATCCAGGAGGTTCCTTCGTTGTCTTCTTCCGAATCTCGCTCCAGTTCCCGGTTATCACCCCAGGAATTCACCGAAACCCTCGCTCAGTTGCGGGCCAGTGCCATCTTACGCACCCCTCATGGGCAGCAGGCCCGACCTGCGATGCGAGCCGCTATCCGTGGAGGATTTCGAATTTGTGAATTCACCCTGACGATTCCTGACGCCCTGGAACACATCCAAGCCATATCTGAGGAATTTCCAGAAGTCGTGGTCGGGGCCGGAACCGTCCTGAGTGCTGAAGATGCCCGAGCCGCCGTCGAAGCCGGCGCACGCTTTCTTGTTTCACCGGTCGCCGACCCCACGGTCATCCGGACCGCCACGGAATTGAATGTGGCGAGCATTCCTGGTTGTTCGACTCCCACTGAAATGCTCGCAGCGCATCAAGCCGGAGCCCCTCTCGTGAAACTATTTCCGGGACCTGCCGGAGGAGCCGCCTGGATCAAAGCGGTTCTGGGACCATTACCTTTTCTAAAAATCATACCCACCAGCGGAGTAGACCTTCACAATGCGGCAGATTTTCTCGCAGCAGGAGCACATGCCATCGGATTTGTCGCTCCACTCTTTGCTGCTGAAGATGTCGAAGCTGGAAACTGGGACGCGATTGAAATCCGCGCACAAGAACTACTGAATGCTTGTCGACAAAAAGGCCCTGAAAAAGAAACAAGTATTGAGGAGAAAAGATGACGTATCTCGGCAAAGAAACGACCTTCCTGTGGCTCGGACATGCAACCTTTCTGGTCGGTACCCCGTCAGGTCGTTCTGTTTTAATCGACCCATGGTTTGACAACCCCAGCTTCCCGAAACAAATCGGTGAACCTGAGCATGTCGATCTGATTTTGCTCACTCACGGCCACTGGGATCACTTCAACAGCGTCATCCCGCAGGCCCAGAAGCACGGCTGCCGGGTGGTTTGCAACGTCGAAATGGCTCACTGGCTGCGTAAAGAAGGTCTGAAAGATGATCAAGTCATCGAGATGAACAAGGGCGGAACCGTGGAAGTGTGCGGTCTTCAGGTCACGATGACCGATGCGCGGCATTCTTCCGGTGTCATTATCGATGACGAGTACAAATACGGTGGAGAAGCGGCAGGGTTTGTGGTCGAAACAGAAAACGAATTCCGTTTCTACTACGCAGGCGACACCTCTGTGTTCGGTGATATGGCCCTCATTGGAGAACTCTACACCCCGACGATGGCGATTCTTCCGATTGGAGACCTCTATACGATGGGACCGAGAGAGGCGGCTAAAGCGGCGCATTTGCTCGGTGTCCAGATGGTCATCCCGATGCACTTCGGCACCTTCCCTGCCCTCACCGGAACCCCCGATCAATTGCGCGCAGCCATCGGGAACTTACCGATCCAGGTTATCGACATCGAACCAGGACAGACCGTGGAGTGACGATGGAATTGGACGTACCAGCTTCCGTTCGATCTCTATTGCTCCTGACCAATTCCGGTTCAAGACGGGCGCTGGAAATCCGGCTTCAACTCGAGTCCTACCTGATCGACCTACCGGATACGATCGAGATCATCTGGAAGGATGTCTTTACCTCTCCCGACCCTCATCTCACCACAGATCGCGCAGTGATTGTTGGTGGTGATGGCACAGTCAATCTCGGACTCAGCTGGCTAAAAAGTTCAGGCCTCGATGTTCCGGTAGCACTGGTACCGGCCGGTACCGGGAATAACCTGGCTCGCGGACTCGGGATTCCCATCGAACCGGCCAAAGCCATCGAACTGGCCTTCTGCACCGAAGAGACGCGCTGCATTGACAGCGTGCAGCTAACGTATGATGAAAAAACTACTGGAATGATGCTGCAAGTTGCCGCTGCTGGAATGCCAGCTCTTGTCGCACAACGTTTCGATCGTCTCCGACACATGCCCATCCTTTCCCACCCCGTCCGCT
>JBBWWC010000054.1:0-17967 GCA_050256555.1 Planctomycetota bacterium
CAAGAAGTTGTTTTAATCCGTTTGGTGAGTCAGGGGGTAAGGCGCTGGATCTCATTTCGATTGCCCCCCGGTACCTTGCTCTTTGTTTGCTACGATTCTTCCTGCATTCATCATGATCTTTCGATCAAACGAATCAGATAGCTCTTCATCGTGTGTAATTACGATAAGAGTTTTACCTTTCATGAATTTCGGAAGAAGATTTTTGATTTCATGTCTAGATTGCGGATCAATTCCAGTAGTGGGTTCGTCAAGGATGACTATAGGAGCATCTCGTAGCATGCTAGCGGCGAGGGAAAATCTTCTTCGTTCACCACCAGAAAGATCTTCTCCGCCTTCGGCAAGACTTCGGTCCAGTCCGTCAGGATGTTGGAGCAAGAACTGGCACCCTGCTCCTTCGAGGGCTGCGATCATTTGTTCTTCACTAGCATCAGGGCGATGAAACAACAGGTTGTCGCGAACGGTTCCGTAAAGTATCAGGCTGTCTTGTAGTACGATGGATATCTGGTCGCGGAGGCTCTGTATCGTCCAGCGGGTAACCGGTAGGCCATCGATGAGAATCTCGCCCTGATTGGGTTCGTAGAGCCGCAGCAGTAGAGCGAAAAGAGTGCTTTTCCCTGCGCCATTCGATCCTGTAATTGCCAGGTGTTGTCCGGGAGGGATCTCCAGCTGTATCCCTTGTAATGCCGGAGGGACCGATGCTTTGTCGTCATTGATCGATAGCTGATACTGAAACGAGAGATCACGGAATTCAATTCGACCTTTGAACGGTGGTGCTTCAGTAGATCCTGGCAGGTCAACTTCTTCTGGTTCAATCTCCAGGACCTGTGCGATTCGTTCGGCGCAAGCAGCTCCTTTACCAATCTTGGCTGCCAGTCTCGATGCTCGACGAAGTGGTTTTTGTAATGATCTCACGTAAGAAACAAAGACCAGAAGATCTCCGGGCGTCATACCCGAATCGCCAAGGACTCTCCATGCACCGGCCAGCAATACCACTGACAGCCCACCCGCAAAGACCAGCTCAATCCAGCGTGAAAGTGACGCCTGGAGTCTTGTTGAGCGAACCCCCTGTCGTAGTGAAGATCTGTTTTTTCGTGCGAACCGACGTACTAGCTCATTTTCCCGGCCCAGAGATTTGATGAGTTGCAATGAGGCGAGACTTTCTCCGGTGGTAAACGCTATATCCCCTTCGAACTCACGCTGCTTCTTGGCCACTTTTGTAATGCGCCGACTGAAAACCTTTGATAACAGTGAAACGATCACCAGTACCAGCAGTGAGATTACGGTCAAGGCCGGATCAATCCATGCCATCAAACTCAGGGTTGCAAAAGCCTGAATCGCACGTCCCGAAAAATCTACCATCTCGGTGGACAGTACATCTCGGAGCATAGGAACGTCGCCGGTGATTCGGACCAGCAAATCACCTAGTTTCTGATCTCGATGAAATCGCAAAGAAAGACGAAGCAGATGAGAATAAACTCTTTTTCTGAGTTTCATCATCATCCGTTGGCCTGCCATGGCACTCAGTACGGTTCGGAAATATCCGAAAATTCCTTGTCCCATGGCGATCAGAAGAACAGCAGTGCTGACGATCGCCAGGAAAGGTAGAGGATTCTCTTGCGGCCAACCCGGGGGAACAAAGAGTAGCGAGTTACCTTCTCTTGGGATCAACAACCCATCGAAAATGTATTTCACTGGCCAGGGGGCCAGCAGTGCAAAGCAAACTTCTACGGCCAGTGCGCTGGAAGAAAGTGCGAGCAGCGATGATTGGGCCCGGATCAGATCTGCGTGTTGCCCGGTGATGATTTTCCAGTCATGGAAACCTCTTCTGAGTGTTTTGCCGCTATTCATCGGATCTCCTTCAGAAGATCCAGAACCTGAGAGGCTCTAATTTTCCAGGTCGCATTTTTTAGCACCCAGCTACGTGCATTCTCGCCGAGCTTTCGAGAAGCTTCCGGGGTGGAGAGAAGTTTTTCCATGCTTGAAGCCATCGCTCGATGATCTCCAACCGCAACCAGATCGCCACGATCAGTCGAAATTAGATCTCGAACCTGGCCTACGTTTGAACCGACAACCGGCAGGCCGCAGCAAAAGTATTCGAAGATCTTGATGGGGGAAAACCAGAACTCGTCGAGCTCTGGATATGGAGCGACTGCGATGGAGCAACTGGAAAGCCAGTGGTTGACCTGTTCATGAGGTAAATTCCCTGGGCAGTGGATTCGGTCCTGGAGTTCTAAATCCGCAGCAATTTGCATGAAGCGAGATCTTTCAGGTCCATCGCCGATGCAAAGAAGGTGGGCAGGTGATTTGTGTTCTTTGATGAGGATACGGAAAGATTCGAGGAGGTCTTCTGTACCGTGCCAGGGTCGAAAAGTGCTGGTGAAGCCGATGAGCGGGGTTTTTTCACCGGGAAGTTCTTCGGGTCGTTTTGCTTTATCAGGATCGAACAGGTCTTCGTCTACTCCATTGGGGATGACTGCCACCCCGTAGTCATGTTTTCGTTCGGACACGACCCATTGCGCAATTTCTTCCGAGACACAGACGACCCCATCGGCTTCTCGAAGAAGTAACCGGGTCAATCCTTCTGCCAGCGGTTCATTAGCGAGTTGACGAAACTTCTTTGTTTCCAGCGGAAGAGGGCTGTTGACTTCCAGGATGAAGGGAATCTGCAGTTTTCGTGCTAGATAGAGTCCTCCTGGATGCCACAAGCTGTATCGTTCATAGATGAAATCTGGAGTCTCGCCATCATGCTCAAGGCGTGCTAGGACGAGTCTGTTTTCCCGATCTTCGACGGATTTATGTTTTCTTCTGGGGGGGAGATCGATAGGGATCAAAGGGAATCCGTGAATGCTGGACGCCTCTGCTCTTACAGTATGAATCTGACCGACAAGATCATGTTGCTGAAAAGCTTTACATAGCGAGGCCACGTGTACCGAGGCCCCCTTCATTCCTGGAAGGGGTACGCCTGGATCCGCGCATACGTAAGTAAAACGTTTCATCTGTTTTTTCACCCCTTCGGGTGGGCGCTCTTCAGGAAATGTCCCCGAAGAGTGGAAACATTACTGGAAAGGTTAAAAAGCTTTTCAGCTCTGGCGCGAGCAGTTCCTTTTACAAGTTTTCCAGCCTTGATCTGGGTGGCGAGATTTCCGATGGATTCAGCCAATGCGACGGAGTTGGCCGGTTCGACGAGGAGTCCTGCATCATCTCCCACGATTTCTGGACAACCGGTAAGGGTTGTCGTGACGATGGGGAGATCAAGGGCCAGCGCTTCGAGCAGAACGGTCGGTAAAGCATCCATGTTCCCATCGGTGTCAGGAACGCAAGCGAGAGCCATCATTGAAGATTCCGCACAGCGGCGACGAACCTCTTCGATGGGAAGTGCTCCGGTGAAATGGACCTCGGAGTCGAGACCCAGTTGTGTTGAAAGATCCTGTAGCCGCCCTTTTTCTTCGCCATCTCCAATGATGGTGGTTCGGAAATTTACGTTTTCTTTTTTCAGAAGTGAGATGGCTTTGAGGAGGTGATCGAAACCCTTTTTGGGGACCAGTCTGCCAACGCTGATGATCTCAAGAGGGTCAGTTTTCCTTGATTCTTCGGAAGGTTCGAAAAAGTTCAGATCGATGCCGTTGTAGAGTCGAATGATTTTCGAGGCATTGACGCCAGGAGTGTTTTCGAGAATGTAGTTTCGATTAAAATCGCTCACCGTGATGGCGAAGGCGGAGTTCTCTACGAGATCTCGAAACAGCTCCCGATCGACGGTTTCTCGGAAGATGTCTTTTGCATGGCAAGTAAATGAATAGGGGATTCCGTAAAGAAGATGTACCAGTGCTGCCATGCGCGTCGAGATGGTCGCAAAGTGTGCATGAAGATGTTGAACTCCGGACGATTTAGCTTCCGCTCCGATGATCAATGCCCGTAACAACATATCGAGATCCTTGGGGATTCGATACTTGCGTAGGAAATCGACGGCTCGTTCCCAGCGTTCCATCGGCGGTACCAGTCCCGGTGCGAATTCTGCCAGTTTTGCCCAGGAAGATTCAGGTTTTTCTCGCTGGATGTAGCGAATCGTGAGTTTTAGCTGACTCAAGCTACCGTGATATCGTCCATCTCCTGGCGCCATCAAACTGAAGACCTCAACTTCGACACCCTGGCGCTCCAGTTCGAGAACTTCATTCAGGATGAAGGTTTCCGACAGACGGGGGAACATCTTGAGGAGATATGCGACATGAAGTGGTGATTCATGCCCGGATGAGGTCGGAGTTTGCACTGGGATGGACCTTTCGTTGAAGGATGTATTGTTCACGGAGTTTCTCGATCCTCGACAAGAAATTTCCAACCCCATCCATATCGAGTCCGCAAGATTCAGGTGTTGGTAGCTTCGTTCTGGTGATCTCTTCGTTGATCATGGAGTTTAAGATTTCGCTGTTGAGTTGGGTTGGATTCACGCAGCGGACAAGGCCTAGATCGGAAAAAGTCTTCGCCCGTAGCCACTGCTCTTTACGTGGAAAGATTCGTGGAACTGTGATGACCGGTTTCTGGCAGCCCAGTGCCTCCATCATTGCGTTGTAACCACCCATGGTGACGATCAGGTCCGCTTTGGCGAGGTGCGCTTCCAGATGAGTTGTGAACCTGAGGATCTGAGCGTTCTGAAGCGAACCAAATCGACCGGCGAGCTCGCGAGAATCTTGTCGGGACAGGAAAGGTCCAGTGATCAAAGTTCCTTCAAGATCGTTTGGATTGTTCTTGAGCACTTCCAGAAATGAAGCGCCGAGAGGTAATCCGTCTTCGCCTCCTCCAGAGACACAGACAATGTGATTTTTATTTGTACGTGAGCCAGCAAGGAGGGTGTGCTTTCGATTCTCTTCACGTTGAAGAACCGGCCGGCGAAGGTAACCCAGGTAATCAATTCGACGGCGAGTCGTTTCATTGAGCTGGTACATTTCTCCCAGGTCAAAGATGCTCTTGTCGCCATAGACCCATATGTGATCGTAAAGAGATTCGATCAATTGAGTGCAGCCATCGAACTTCCAGTTCTTCTGTACCTTTTCTGGTTCATCGATGATGTCGCGTAAGCCGATTCCTATCTGTGTTCCCTGGGCTTTGAGATCGGGCATCAAAGGAAGGAGTTCGCCACGGAGTCCGGTGGGAACGTGATCGACAACGAGAAGATCAGGTTTAAATCCGAGGAGTGATCGCCTTAAATTCTCGCGGCGTCTTGCAAGAGTTTCTGTGATGTCCATCAATTCATTACGGGGTACATAATGACCATTGGAATCTTTTGTGACGGCATCCAGGGTGACGACATTGGTTCGAAGTGGGAGCTCGTAGAAACGTGCACGGGAAGATCCGGTGACGATCAGGATCTCGATATCATCGATGTGCTGTTGAACTTTCTGGGCGAGAAGTAGGCATCGTCGGAAGTGTCCCAGGCCATATCCGTCGTGGCTATAGAAGGCGATGCGATACCTATCAGCACTCCGGTCGCTGGAGTTTCTGAGAGGTATGGCGATCGGTGACATGGGAATGTCCCTTTCTGGATGGAGTTCTTCGCCAGAAACTGTGCAAATGTAATGCCTACCGCCACAGTTTGTACTCAGTTAGTCACGACATGTCGATATGTGATTTTAAGTCCCTATATTAAAAGGACTTATAGTTTTGAAATGAGGATAGTTAAGGAGCTAGATAGCTACTTTGTGGCGAAATGCAGCCAGGGGGTCGGGGGTGACGGTTATGGTGGCCATATGAAGCCAGGGCAGTGGCGAATGTCAGCCAGATGAGAAGTCTGGCTAGCTGGATCCAAGTCCTCGTTTATCGAGGCGATGGCGCAAGGCGCCGCGGGTCAGATCAAGCAGCCGTGCCACTTCCGAAACGTTGCCACGGGTGTAGTCGAGAGCTTGCTGGAGCAGTTGTTTTTCGATCGCAGCAAGAGTGCATTCACCTGAACTGAAATCGAATTGGATCTCACCGACGTTTTGTGGGGTGGTGTTTCGTATTTCCGCAGACTCTGGAGTTTCCAGCAAGCCGGGTGAAAGTACTTCGCTGCCGCTGGAGATCAAAACCAATCTTTCGATGGTGTGGGCCAGCTCTCTGATATTTCCAGGCCATGGATAATTACGCATTTCCTGGCGAACTTGATCCGATAGGTTGAGTTTTGGTTTTCTATATTTCTGTCGATGAATGTCGAGGAAGTGATCGATCAGAAGGTCTAGATCGTTCTCCCTTTCTCTTAATGGAGGAAGGTGGATCGAAAGAACTTTCAGACGGTAATAAAGATCAGATCGAAAAGAGCCATCGCGTGAGGCTTTTTCGAGATCTTGGTTGGTTGCGGCGATGATTCGTACATCTGCAGAATATTCTCTTGTTCCTCCAACGCGACGCACTTTTTTTGTTTCCAGGACATTGAGAAGTTTTGTTTGCATGTCGAGTGGCATGTCACCGATTTCGTCAAGAAAGATGGTGCCACCAGCAGCGACTTCGAAAAGGCCTTGTTTCTTCTGTGTGGCCCCGGTGAAAGCACCTTTTTCGTGGCCAAATAGCTCACTTTCGATCAGGTCTCTTGGTAATCCACTGCAGTTTACTTGGAGAAACGGAAAGCGAGCAAGACTACCAGTTTCATGGATGACACGTGCCAGTAGATCTTTTCCGACTCCTGTTTCTCCACCTATGAGCATCGTTGGTAACTCTGCAGCATTCTCGACAGAAATCGCAGAGATTTGCTCCATGACCCTGAAGATCCCCTGCATCACAGAGGATTCTCCGATGATTTCATTTTGGCTGGAAAGCGCCGAGACACGCTCATGAGCATCGACCAGGCGTCGAACTTCAGCGTTCGAGAGCTCTCGCTCCACCACGAGGTGCAGTTCTTCCAGATCGAGGGGCTTCTCCAGGTAATCCAGTGCACCGTCTTTCATCGCTTCAACGGCGCTGTCGACTGAGGCGTATGCGGTGATCATCAGTACCGGTACCTCAGGCATTTCTTGACGAATCTTTCGCAGAACTTCTAGTCCAGAGATATCCGGTAGCTGGACATCGAGTATGGCCATATCGATAGATTCATTTTCGATGATGTTTAAAGCTTCAGAACCGGTTTCAGCGGTCAGGCAATGATGGCCTCCACGACCCAGTTCGAGAGTCAAGGATTGAAGCAATGGTTGTTCGTCATCAAGGATCAGGATCTGGGCCATTCGCTACCTTTCAATCGTGTTATCAGGAATCAGGATGGTCAGTGGGAATCTGTATGGTCATCCGGGTTCCTGCCCCGGGAGAAGATACCACATCGATCCGTCCACCGTGCCCGTGGATGATGCGTTGGGTCAAGGAAAGTCCAAGCCCAAGGCCACTTTTTTTCGTCGTGAAATAAGGAGTGAAGAGCTTTGCTATGGTTTCTTCAGACATTCCGTGACCATCATCAATGACTTCCAGCTGGATCGTTGTTGTTTGAAGGGAAACGTTTAACTGGACCGTGCCATCGGCTTCAGAGGCTTCAATGGCGTTATTGAGAAGGACCAGGATCGACTGCTCGATCCGTCGGTAATCGATTTTTATCACCGGAAGATCTTTCTCGATATCGACTTCGAGAGAGACCTTTCGCTTGGCGCAGAAGGGCCGAACTGCCTCGATGACCGCTTCGAGATGAGTGGTGAGCTCTATATTTTTCTTGGCCAGCTGAATCGGTTTTAATCCCTGGAGTAGATCTTTAAGCCAGCGATCGGCTCGATCCACAGTTTCCATCATCTGTTGTAACGAAACGGAAGTCAGGGCTTGATCATTACTGCGTAGGCAACCCTGGGCCAGCGCTCTGATGCTACCGAGAGGGTTGCGAAGGTTGTGTGCAACAGAGGCTGTCATTTCTCCGACAGCTGCGAGTCGTTCGCGGTCGACCAGCTGGAGCTGGAAATCTTTAATCGATTCAGACATGGATTCTACATCTCGAGCAAGATCTCCCAGTTCATCTTGAGATTCGATAGGTACCTTCATGCCATAGCGCCCACGTGAAATTTCCTGAGCAGCGATGGAGAGGCGTTCGATGGGAATTACGATCCATTGTTTCAGTAGAACAAAGAAAGAAAGGCAACTGACAAGTAACGCAACGCCAAGCATGTATAGAACTCGAGTGATCAATTCGGAGGCACTGCGGGCTCTGGTTTCCATCAGTCCGACACGTTTTTGCTGGATTTTTTCAAGAGAATGAACTGCAGTCGCAATGTCTGGAATCAATCGATCCTTGAGCCATTTTCGGGAACGGCTCAGTGCACGATCTTCGAATCCTTCTTCTAGATATTGAAATGCTCGGGTGACCGCTCGACTGAAATTCTTGACGGGTTTCCTCAATTCCAGGAGAGCTTCTTTTTCATCGGCAGGAAGTGAAGTGTCTGAAACATCGAAGGACTGAAGGATCTCTTCACAACGTTGAATTCTGCTTCGGAACTGTTCTTTATCACTTTGCGTCCAGAGGGGTAATTGCTCGATTTCTCCAGTGCTTGCGAGAAGCAGGTCGCGAATCTCGCCGGTAGCGACAAGGCTTTCACGGCTCCTTTGACTCTCGAAGACCGCTTCCTGGAGATCATCGATCACCACCAGTGCAGCGATTCCACCGCCGAGAGAAGTGACGAGTAATGCGAGTATGAGTAGTCGGATGCGTGTGCGAATTAGCATCAGTTGGCCACCTCATCTGCGATGACCCATTCGTGAGAGATTTTCTGGGGGAGAGAATCCCCAGGCTCCAGCGGGGCGGCCCATTCGATCCGAATACGACTTCCTTTCGGCAGATCGACAAGACTCATGACCTTCAGAGATTCTCCGCTGACCTCTGTTTTGACCGGAGACTTTGTACCGTTAATGGTGAGGTGAACCTCCGGTGGTCGCGAAAGCGCCTCCGTGAGCTGGTAATCCCATCGGAGAGATTGCCCAGAAAGGAGTAGCCCTGGATTCGGAGAGATGGCCACGACATCCAGGGGGCGGTGAGTTGGAAAAGAGATCCGGGAGATTCCCGGGAAACTTCGCATGGTTTCTGTTGGTAGTTCCAGCACATCGAGATTCGAGGAGTGGTCGATCGAGATGAACTCTTTCCATACCGGTCGTTTTGCTGAGCTTGATAGGAGCCAGACACTGTTTTTCTGAACCGCTGGTGCATCTTTGGAAGCAAGTAAGAGTTGATTTCCGGCGCTACTTTGAAAAGAGATTCCAGGCCCGAACAGTGCGGGGAAAATAAAACCTGTTTCAGGTAGTGAGCGGTTTTCGGAAACGGCAACCGAGATCCCATCGGCAGAGTTCTCATTGATCCGTAAAAATCTGACAGGTGTTTGTGAAGTGGCGGGGCGGAAATCTGAGTTTTCAAGCCGGATACCCTCGGGCACTGGTCCAGAACCGATGGAGGCCCAAGCTCTGGATCGCAGAAGCTTCTCATCTGTGGTGAAGACGGCGGGGCCTTGATTGTCAAAGAAAAGACTTCTACTGACATCGAGTAATCCCGAATCTTTGAGATGAATTCCGTAATTGGCTTGCGAGGCAAATAGGCACGATTGAATTCGAGTCAATGCAGAATCCGAATCGCCAGTGAGGAGTACAGCTCCCTCTCCAAGGTTCCCCAGGAAAGCAGAATCTGTGATGGAGAAATCTCCAGGAGCATCGGCATCGATATGAATTCCAGAGCGAGAATTCTCAATGAATGAACTCTGTTCGATTCGAATTCTCAGATCGATGTTGGAATCTTCTGGGTAGCGGATATCAAAACTGGATCCATGATCATTATTACCGCTGGCGAGGACTCCACGTAATCCGATCCGGATTCGTGCCGGGGAGCCAGTATTTCCGAGGGGGTCATCAATTCTTATACTGAGTCCCACGTCGTTATTGTTGGAGATGGCGCAGGGTTCTATTTCGATGCGAGTTTTTTCACCATGGTGAGGGACTAGTGGGGAGACCGAAATACCACTCTGACCGTTGTCTGTCAGAACACAGTCGCGAAGAGCCAGATCGACAAATCCTTCGATGCGAATTCCGTCACCGCCATTGTTCTGAATCACGCATCCTTGGACCACTCCAGAGGATACGCCTTCATCGTCACGATCGGTTTCGACCTGTATCCCTTTGTCGAGAAAGGACTGAATCTGACAGCGCGAAATACGAATCTGGCAATCATCGGCAACGATGGCCCGTCGAGCCTCACCGAAACCATCAAAAGAGAATCCATCAATTACAACCAACCGATGACCAGGAGGCAGGATGAGAGTGTCCTTTTTTGATCTTCCCAGCAGTTCTGTGGGATGGATCTCTGGGTTCGAAGGACCTGTGAAATCAGCGGCGAATCCGCCATAGATTCCCATTCCTTGAAAGAGCAGTAGTTGCTCTCGGTAAAGACCCTCGGCGACATGGATATTGACTCCAGCAAGACCGATCGCTTCTCCGATGGCATTGTCGATGCTTCTGAGTGGTTGTTTCGGATCTGTTCCATCGCCGCCTGGTTTAGCGTTGCCATTGACATACAGAACTGGATTTGGAAGAGCTGGCCATTCCGATTCGTTTTCTTCGCCTTTTCCTTGTTCATCAAAAGCGCGAACCACCACGTATACGGGGTCTCCGTTGGGGAGATTTTCGATGGTGTGAGAGGTCATTCCTGGAGCAGTGATAGCCGCAGGTTTTTCGAAATCCTGTTTACCTGTGCGGGTTGCGAGATAGATCCGGTAGGAGATCTTTTCCGCTGGAGTGTGGTCGTCTTGTGCTGGTTTCCAGTAGAGATGAATTTTCTGATCTGCAGCGATCACTGATTGTGGACCGATGAAGAAGGGGGAAGTGTTGATACCTTGACTGACGATGGTTGTCGTGAACTCTTCTGTTACGACATTTTTAGTTGTGCTTGTGTCGCTGTTGGATGGCGTTGGTGGCGAATTGGGAGTGCAACCAGATACGCACAAGAGTGCGATGAAGATCACGCTCCAGTACAAAGTTGGCAGACCCGGGTGTAGGCCCGTGAGATGGGATGGTGTCTGGCTCGACAACGATTCCTCCGGACGATTCGACTGGCACAATTACGGGGAAGTCCTGTGCTCTCCTCATTTTACCGCATCCAGGGAATCGCTGCGGTACCTTCTCAGGAACCGTCTGCCAGGCCGATCCTGTTGACCTCTTCGGCTTGCGGAAGGCCTTCGGGGTCCCCTGCGTAATAGAGCAGGAAACGAGGGCTGAGAGGTTCCGGTTCGGGAAGCAATACCGATGGGTGCTTGAGATCGTCGGAATCGAACAAAGGTGGTGAGACCTGGTCACTCGAAGGATCCAGAACGGGTGTAATAAACCCACTCCAGCTGAAGCCGTCGAGACTGGTGGCATAACCGATCACTGAGTCGTTATCGATCAGGGGGGAAAAGCGCGCACCCTCGTAAAAGAGATGCCACTCGACCAGATTTCCACTGCTGTCGATTTCTCGTGCAATGCTGGGCGCCTGAACCGCAAAGTTATCAAAAGAACCGGGGCCACCGCTGAAAACGGGGCTTGCAGCGATTCCCGTCAGAATTCCATCATCGAGTGTCCAGTCGATACCATTTACAGAAACGGCCATACCAATCACCGATGAGAGATCATCTCGTTCGGCTTCGAAGGCCATCTGGAACGGGGCGTTTGGATCGGGTGTCCTTTCGACCGAAGGGTCGGAGACACGAACAACGTTTCCAAAAGCGTTTCCAGGTTCGAGTCCGGTGCAGAAAACGGGTGCTCCCCAGCTCAACCCATCTGGCGAGGTACAGGTCAGGATGGCGCTGGTTAACCCCAGTACTCCATAGGTACCCTCGAACCAGATGCGGTAACGGCCATCGACGCCGGGAGCGAAAGCAGAATCGAGCAATACGGTTGGGTCACCGGCACCCCATGGGCCGATCAGGGTTCCATTCACATTCAGATCCGGCATGTTTGCAGCGTTAAGAATCAGTGATCTGGAAATGGTCAGACCCTGGAAATCTTCTTCCGTTGCCGTGACCAGGCAGATGCTGGATTCACCCAATCCGTCCGTTCCTTCATAGAAAAGCATGAAACGATCACTTCGCTGGTCATCATCGATGACGCAGGGGCTGTCGACTTCCAGGTAGTCAAAATCTGTCGGGAGACTGCTGCCGGAGGCTGTTTGCCGATCAGAGAGAATCGGTTCGATCCTATTGGTAGCGAGATTTCGATGTTTCGACAGATCGAGGACCGGCGCTGGATTATCAGGAACGCCGGCGCCACCGCCGCAGCCGACCAGGATGAGAAGGATCAGCAGTACCGGATGACGTAGCGGGATCAGGGTTTCCATGTTGTTTTGCTGCGAATGGTTATGAATCAACAGTCCTCCAATATTCTTGGCGGTAAACATGACTTCACAGACGACATCATTCTCCCCAGGGAGTTAACTTAGATTTTTTGAATGTAAAAGCAACAGATGGAAATCGAAAGAGACCGTGTTGAAAGAATTATGTATGACAGGAGTGACAGGTAAATCTGATCAGGTTTTTGGTGCCAGAAGGAGAGATTTATAATCCCTTGGTATCCTTCTGTTTCTGTTCCACTAAAATTACATTTTGGAGTCTGTAGCGTTCACTATTGAGACGCTTCTGTGGGAGTTTCATCTTCGAATTCTAGATCAGCTTCTGTTGATCTATCGATCAAATTCCCGGCTTAGATTCTCCTTTATTTTTGGGATCAGGAGTGTGATCAGAATGGTGAATGAAGTCATGAGGGAGTTCAAGACCGCTATCTTGATTCCCATACTGCTATTTGCTTTCTGTTGTGTGGCATTTTCTCAGAACCAGCTCGATCTTTTGGAACCTTCATCTTTTTCATATGGTTGGGGAGAAGAAAACGTCCGCCTGGAAATTGATCGACACCAGCTGGCGGTTTATTTACCTCGGGCTACGGAATCACCGATCGCTTTGGAGTCGCAACTGAGAGCGAAGGGAATTCTTGCGGCCATCGGGTCGATCGAGGGGACTCGATATCCCGGCCTGTACCTGCTCCAGTTGAACAACGGAAATGCCTCAGAAGTAATCTCCTGGCTGGATGAGTTCTTTTTGGAGACCACGGCATCGGCCGAGATTGCCGATCAATTACGAGGTGGTTGGGCTTCCGCCTGCTTGCGATATCGCGGGATTCTTCACATACCACGTCCCGAGATCCTGGTAACCCTGGATCCTGATGATCGCCAAGCTTATGACCGTTTGATCGATTATCCGGGTATTTCATTGATTCGCGAGTTCCCGGGGTTGAAACCACTGTTTCTGGTTTCCTCTGGAGTTCTTACCCGTCACATCGAACAGCGTATGGATGAATTGCTTGCGCTCGATGGTGTACTTGCAGCGAGTCCCAATTTCATCATGCAGTTGAACCCCATGGCGGTTCCTAACGACACATTTTTCGGAAGTCAGTGGCATCTCCGAAACATCGGGCAGCAAGGAAATCCGGGCGTCGATATTGATGCGGTATCTGCATGGGACTTGGAGACCGGTTCAGACGCCGTAAGGATTGCTATTCTTGATGAAGGTGTCGATATTTTCCACGAAGATCTTATCTCTCGCATCGTTGCAGGTCATGACTCTACTTCACAGCCTGCTCCTTCTGGAGTCCCTGGAAACTGCTTGGCTGATGATGCTCATGGTACTTCGTGTGCCGGATTGGCTGCAGCGGCGGGCAATAATGGCCTTGGTGTGACAGGTGTGAGCTGGAATGCGCAAATCCAACCGGTGAGAGTCGGTTTCGGTAATCACTGGACAGAAAATGCCTGGGTGATCGATGCCCTGACCTGGGCCACTGATAATGGTGCAGATATTTTGTCCAACTCATGGGGTGGTGGCTCACCCAGTACAGCAGAGCAGAATACCATCCAGTATGCCCAGACGGTCGGCAGAGATGGTCTGGGTTGTCTGGTGGTTTTTGCCAGTGGTAATCAGAATACAGCGGTGGCTTTTCCAGCCGCATACAACGAGACCATCGCTGTTGGAGCGACAAGCCCCTGCGATGAACGAAAGAGCCCTTCCTCCTGTGACGGCGATAGTAGCTGGGGAAGCAATTTTGGATCCCAGCTGACGGTCGTGGCGCCGGGTGCTTTCTTGGCGACTACTGACAACAGTGGCTCTGGAGGGTTCGTCAATGGCGACTACCTGGCCGGGTTCAGCGGAACCTCAGCAGCCACTCCCGTGGTGTCTGGAGCTCTGGCATTACTTCTTTCCCAGGATGAGGACATTTCCTTTAACGAGGCGCGTGTGATTCTTGAGCTCAGTAGTGAGGACCAGGTCGGTCCACCGGGGCAGGACACTCCAGGATTTGATGACGAGTTTGGTCATGGGCGAATCAACCTGGTCAATATGTTGACTCTTGTTGGCGGACCACAGGCTCCCGTCAATCTGACCTGTACCGAGCAAGTGATCGGAGTTCAGTTGAGCTGGAGTCCTGGAGAACCCTATGACCAGACACTGGTCAGTCGTGACGGTGTTCTTCTGGCAACGCTTTCTGGAACCTCGACCGGTTTCCTCGATACCTCGGTATTGACGGGGCAGCATACCTGGGAAGTACAGGGTGTTGCGGGATCACTCCAGAGTCTGACACGTTCGTGTTCTTTGTTTCTGCTCGGAGATGCAAAGGATTTGATTTTTTCGCCAGGAACCGGCCCGGTGGATTCCGGGACAGTGCTGGCAAATCTGCTGATTCAATCCGGTAGAAGCGTTGTTGTGACAACGAATCTTTCGGCTCTTGCCGATCTGGATCAGTTTGACCGCATCTGGATTCAACTGGGTGTATTTCCCAACAACCAGGCTCTTTCTCTTGAAGATGGTGATCGTCTCGACGATTACCTGACCAATGGAGTCGGGGGAGATTCCCTCTACATGGAGGGTGGAGACACCTGGTTTTTTGATCCACAAACGGCAGCGCATTTACGTTTTGGAATCACAGCTCTGTCGGATGGTGCGACCGTCGATAATCTTGGCCTGGTGTCAGGCTTCCAGGTTCCTGGCTGTAATCTTTTCGGATTGACCTACAATTACATCGGTGAAAATAGCTGGATCGATCGCCTTTCAGCAAATCCTGGTTCGACGATCATTCAGTTCAATAACAATCCGGCATACGATATTGCGGTCTATCGCAATTCAAACACCTTCAAGACCTTTGGGGCGTCCTATGAACTGGGCGGGCTTGCCGATGGGGCTTCAACAAAACTTCAACTGCTCGAGGCTCTTATACAATGTTTTGCCGATCTTCTGATCGATCCGAGTGATCTATTCTGTGCTGTCACAAACAAATCGGCAGAGATTTCATGGACCAATCCAGGAGGATGGGATTCCGTGGAGGTCTCTCTCGATGGAGCAATCCCGCTGGTTCTGCCTGGATCTGCGACGACTGTGACCTTCAATGGACTTTCGATTGGAACCCATACTGTAGAAGTGGTTGCGGTTGCAGGAATCGAATCCTCGACAGGAATCGCCTGTTCTTTCGGAGTCTCTCCTGCTTCTCCTAGTCAAGTTCTGTGCCTGCAACAGGGACAAGACGTACAGTTGTCCTGGGTCAATGGCGAGGTTTACGACTCGGTCGAAATTTTTCGAGACGGAGTTTTTCTAGATGCGTTGCCAGGAACTGAAACGAGTTACCTGGACCTCGGGCCTGGTGGTGGAGCACACCAGTATTTTGTGCAGGGAACATTTGATGGATCAGATAGCCTGCCGACGATTTGTGGAATGGTTCTGGGCCCGCTTCCGGTGAGTTCGCTCAGCTGCGTAGATGACGGATCAGAAGTCACAATTTCCTGGGTCAATAGCGAGATTTACGACTCAATTTCAGTGTTGAGGAATGGAGTTCTCATCGCTTCCCTGGCAGGTAATAGTACTTCCTTGGTTGATAGTCCCGGAGGGGGAGTTCACGAGTGGAAAATACGTGCGAACATCAGCGGGATTTTTTCCACCGATGAGATCTGTTTCATGACGATACCACCGGGTGATCCATCGGACTTCATCTGCGTTTCCGTCGGTCCTGAGGTCTCCTTGCAGTGGACCAATGCGCCAGGATACGACCAGATTTTTGTGACTCGTGATGGAGTACCGCTGACCACTGTGCAGGGAACCGTGACTTCGCTGGTCGATATTCCTGGCCCCGGCACATTTCTCTATGAAATTACTGGATCGACTGATGGAGCCCTCAGCAATTCATCCGGCTGCACTGTGGATGTTTTTCCGCAAGCTGTGACCAATCTTCTATGCCTTTATAGCGGTGGGTCTGTGATTCTAACCTGGAGCGAAGAACCGGGTCTGGATGGACTAGAGATTCGCCGCGAGGGAGTGCCGCTCGCTTCTGTCTCACCGGGTAACGGATTCTTCCTCGATACCAACCCCATCGGAGGACTCAATGACTACTCGGTTCGAGCGTTTTCAGGAACATTGAGCTCTGCTGATTCTCTCTGTCAGGTTTTGGTACCACCGGGAAGCGTGACTGATTTGATTTGCCAGAATTCGGCACCCGGGACAGTCTTCATGAGCTGGAGTCCACCAGCAGGGAGTGAGACCGTCAGGATTGAACGTGAGGGAATCGTGGTGGCTGAAGTACCGGCGATAACGACCAGTTTTGTCGAGGAACTAGTGCCAGCAGGAATCCAGATCTACTCCTTTTTTTCTACGGTTGCTGGAGTCGATGGAACCGCCAGTAGTTGCGCAGTCGATGTTCAACAGCAAGTTCCGGCTCCTGTAGCGAGTTTTATCGCATCTACGACTTTTGGAAGTACGCCTTTAACCGTTGGTTTTGTTGATACTTCGACGGGTATTATCTCGACCGCTCTGTGGCAATTCGGAGATGGAACGAGCTCCAGTCAGGCCAATCCTTCTCATGTTTTCGACCAGGTGGGTACCTTTATTGTTGAGTTAACGGTTACCGGGCCAGGTGGAGTGGATTCATCCAGTGTGTCGATCGAGGTTACAGCGGCATCCGCTCCCTTTGTCAGAGGAGATGGAAACGGAGATGGAGTGATCGACATCTCGGATCCTGTCCAGACACTCGATTACATCTTCGGAGCGGGACAGGTGAGTTGCTTGGCAGCAGTAGATTTCGATGATGGAGGGGTTCTGGATATTGCCGATGCGATTGCCCAGTTGAGCTATATTTTCAGCAACGGAGTGCCCCCGGTGGCGCCATTTCCGGACTGTGGAATTGATCCCACTCCTGATGGCTTAGGCTGTGATTCGGCGATCAACTGCCCCTGAATCACGCTTCTTGGTGGAGCTCTTCCCCCAGATATTTGTTCAAAAGCAATCGAGATTGTCGGAAGTTGGGTCCGTACCTGGATCGGGGTAGGGTGCTGGTGGGGTGGATCCACTGCCGAAAAGAAACTGCAAAAGCGACACGGCATCTGCAATGTTGATGGATCCTGAATCATTGCAATCTGCCGAATCAAGACAGGGAATAGCTGTCGAGGCGAAAAGGTATTCAAGAATCACAACGGCATCGGCGATGGAGACGAATCCGTCCGGTCCTGCATCGCAACGGATGAAGGTTTCTGGACCTTGAACAGAGCACTGGGTCACCTGCGAATCGATAGCGGTGCGTGTCGCCTGCACTTCGTAGCTGGCGATGATCCCTCCGAGTGGTGTGGAGTCTATGTACTCGGACAAGTTCCCAGCGATGGTGGCCAGTAGGATTCCTTCTCGTACGATCGATATGGAATCATAATTGGGTGCGCCATTGGTCCATGTTAGTTCGATGCTGTTACCGTTGAGAATACAGGTGAGATCGATGATGGATTCGGTGTATTGGACCAAATCGATGTCAAAGACCAGAGAAGCGGAGAGATCAAGATCTTCTTCGAGGTGGTCGGGGAAGATGCTGCCCGGGACTGTAGCGAAGAAAACATCCCAGATTCCTGGTGTTAACTCGATCGCATAGTTCCCCTGAGCATCGGTGGTTGTTACTCCCCATGTCGGGGCTTGTCCCGTTGCAGGATCCTGAATGGAAACATTCACCTGTTCTTGAGGA
>JBBWWC010000055.1:0-4610 GCA_050256555.1 Planctomycetota bacterium
TCTCCGCCGCAGATCGCCCCCCCGTAGCTGGAACCCAGCGACCGGTCCTTCGGCACTGGCCCTCACGTCGAGGCCGAGTCGCTGATCTCGCACTGGAACTGGAGCAGGCCTGGAACGAACGTGGTGGGATTCCCCTTCACATCGTCGAACACAGTCAGTCCAATTCGCTGATGATCCGGGTTCCCAAGCATCTCTGGCCGACCGTTGAACAGCTCCTCGAGAAGCTCGATCCCCTTCCTGACTCCTGAGCCTACCCGATAAAAAGTGTCTGATTTTCGAACACTCGCCACCTCAGATCAGACAACTCCGCCATACTTCCTGATTACCGGAATTTCGATAACCCCTTACCAAAAATAAAGTTGTGGAACTTGCCCGGTTGGCATGGACGGGCATTTCATTTGCGTAATGATGCAATGGCCTGCCTCCCTCCCACCGGAGGGAAAACGGAGGTCAACGCCGCGGCCCTGGCTGGATCAGTCCAAAAATGGGCTCAGGAAAATAATCCTCGAACTTTCCCAACAGGGAAGCTTCGATCGAACCGATCAATGGAAGAGGAGCAGCCATGAACCCGATGACGGAAGGGTGTGCAGCGATGGCCCGCAACTCAAAGGTTTCCCCCAGGGAGACCCTGATTCAATGTACCAGAAGTGCCCTGGTGGCCTGTCTGGTGGTATTTCTGACCGTTTCTCTGGTACCCGGAGAAATGAGTCTGTTGGCGCAAGATCCGCCAGCTGGAGCCGATCCGGCCGGAGCTACTGCCGATGAGGCGGCTGGAGATGCGGCCGATGAGGCACCCGCTGGAGCCGATCCGGCCGATGGTGACTCTGCCGAGGCGGAGAACTTCACCATGACCGAGGGTAAATTCCCGGTTCTGGCCTTACTTCGCTTCATCCAGCGCACCTCGGGCAAGTTCGTCAACTACCCCTCCCTGAACAATGATCAGGCTTTTGCCGAAGATACCTTCGTCGACGTCATTGGTGACGTCGATCCACTGACGTATCCGATTGTCCAGGCGATTCTCGAGACCAACGGCTACGAGATGTGGGAAAGCACCCTCGAAGACGGCACCGTGGTCATCAATGTCCGTGCCGCAGCAGCCAGGATCCCGATCCCGTCCGATCCGGTCAGCCCCATCATTGAAGCCGGCAGTGACACCACTGGCGATGCCAGCGATGAACTGGCCACCCTGGTCCTGCAAATGAAGTACGTCGAAACCAGTGTCGTGCGTCAGGCTCTCCAGGAACTGCTCGGAATCCAGGGTGCTGGAAGCGGTTCTGGAAGTCTCAAGATCGTCACCGTCTCCAATAATGAAACCCTGATCATCAAGGCGAAGATTCGTATCCTTGAACACATCCAGAGACTCGTCAAATACATCGATGTCGAGGTCACTGGCCCCGAGCGTATCCTGCAGATTCGCGAGCTCTTCTACGCCGATGCACAAGACATTGTCAGCATCGTCCAGGAAGCCCTCAACGATACGGGAGCCTTTGGTTCCACCGGACGTCGCACCACGACTAACTCGACAACACAGGGAAGAGCTGGAGCGACCTCGAATCGCTCAGCCACCAGTAGAAATAGTGGCCAGGTCGGCGAATCGACCAATCTGATTGCAGACAATAGAACCCAGAAGATCATCATCCAGTCGACCGATCCGGATGAACTCGATCTGGTTCACCAGTTGATCGACGAGCTTGACACCAAGGTCCGCAACGTGCGTAACACGACGTGGATCTACCATGTCAACTATCTCAAAGCAGAGGAGCTAGCGGAAAACATCCGGCAGCTGGTCGAAGGATCAGAAGGCTCCCTCCGAAGAACCAGCCGCGGTAGCACCGGAACCAGTCGTACCACTCGTGGAAACACCGGAACTACCGGAGGTGTACAACAACAACAGCAGTTCACACCGACCCGGATCGTCCCCCATGAACAAACCAACTCCCTGATCATCCAGGCCGAACCGGAAGAATTCGAAGAAGTCGAGAATATCCTCAAGCAGATCGACAAGCGTCGTCGCCAGGTGTTTCTCGAAGTCGCCCTGGTTCAGGTCAGTGACAGTTCCAGCCTCAACTACACTCTCGAATTCCTGGCTGGAAACCTCGACGACCAGGCCCTGACGGGAATCATGCTGAGTGCCTTCGGCGCCAGTGAAGTCCTTCCAAATCTCGATCCAAACGGTGTCATCACCGGACTTTCCAGGACACCGGGTATCGGAACGGGATTCAGCGCAGCACTTCAACAAGATGGGCAATTCCCCATCATCATGAATGCACTCAAGCAGGACCAGGACACCAACATCCTGGCCACACCTTTCATCCTGGCCGACGACAATCAGGAAAACTCGATTTCGGTGCAGAATGAAATCTTCTACACCACCTCGAATACCACAAACGTTAACACCACGACAAGCCAGCAGTCAGAGACCGCCGGCATCACATTGTCGTTGGTTCCCACCATCTCCAGTGAAGTCGTGCTGCTGGAACTAGAACTCGAAGTATCTTCCTTTTCTGGCGCCCCCAGCTCTACCGGTGCTCTGCCTCCGAGAAACACCAACACCATCAGTTCCAAGGTCACCATCCCCGATGGTGGAATGTTCATCATCGGTGGTCTGGCACAAAAACAAGCCGCCGCTACTGCCAGTAAAGTACCACTGCTAGGTGATCTCCCACTGGTCGGAACTTTGTTCCAGGGAAAAACAGGATCCAAAATCCGAGATAATCTGTATGTGTTCCTCAGTGCTCACATCCTCGAAGACGATCGCTTCAACAGCCTCGGCGATTTCACGCGCGATGCTATTCACGGCGTTCGCTCATTCGGCGACACCATCAGATTGCAACAGTTCACAGATCCCGATAATCCTCGAGATCAGGAACTGGCCCCATTCATTCAGCAGCAGACCGATGAGAGTGATTCGGAGTAAAGCAGATGAGGATTCCTCTCTTTAACGATCTGATCGAACAAGGCCTTCTCAACGAAAACCAGTTGGATGAATGCCAGGAAGAAGAAAGAGCCACCGGAAAGGCTCTTGATAAAATCCTCCGTGAAAAGGGCTTTGTAGCGGAATCTGCGCTACTGGACGTGCTTTCTCGACGGCTCCATATCCCCTTCATAGAGGATCTGGGCGATTCGGTGGTCCCTGAAGATTTCACCCAGCTGGTGCCAGCTCAATTCGCACGAACCTACAATCTGATCGCCGTCGGAGAAGTCGCTGGAGTGCTACAGATCGCAACCTGTGATCCGCTCGATGTCCAGCCTATGGATGACCTCGCAGCGATGCTCTCCAGGGTTGTTGAACCGGTCATCTCACCGCGCGCTGAAATCACCGCCCTGATCAATCGTGCATACCAAAAATCAAGCGCCGATGTAGATGAACTACTCGAGGGCCTTGAAGACGATGACCTCATCGGTATCGCAGCAGAAATCGATGAAACAGAAGACGTCCTCGATATCGCCAACAAGGCCCCCATCATCAAGCTGATGAACACGATCATGTTCGAAGCATTGAAAATCCGAGCCTCGGACATCCATCTGCAGCCCTTCGTTGACAGACTGCAAGTAAGGTACCGGATTGACGGAATCCTCTACGATTCCAAGGTCATCCCGAAAAAGATACAAGACGCGCTCATCTCTCGAGTCAAAGTGATGGGAAAGATGGACATCGCCGAGCGAAGACTTCCACAAGACGGAAGAACTTCTCTGAAAATCGGTGACGGAGACGTTGACGTTCGTATCTCTTCAGTGCCGACCAGTCATGGAGAACGAATCGTATTTCGACTACTCGACAAAAGTGCTCGATTGTACACGCTCAACGAAATCGGTCTCGATGATCGTAATTACGAAATGCTCAACAGCTTGATCAGTTCGTCTCATGGAATCCTTCTCGTCACCGGACCGACAGGTTCAGGAAAAACGACCACTCTCTACGCGGGTCTCGCAGAGATGGACTCCACCGAAACCAACATCATCACCATCGAAGATCCCATCGAATACAACATCGACTCCATCAGCCAGATTCAGGTTTCCAACAAGAAGGGCCTGACTTTCGCCTCGGGGCTTCGATCCCTGATGCGTCAGGATCCGGACGTGATGATGGTGGGAGAAATCCGAGATGAGGAAACTGCTGGAATCGCTGTCCAGGCCTCCAACACGGGCCACCTGGTGTTCTCGACCCTTCATACCAACGATTCGGCAGGAGCCGTCACCCGGATGATCGATCTGGGCGTCGAACCCTATCTCGTCTCTTCGTCACTGATCGGGGTCGTGGCCCAACGCCTGGTTCGGGTTATCTGCAGCCGCTGTAAGGAATCCTACGATCCAGATCCAAATGAATTGAAAAGCATAGGCCTCGTCAAGGAACAACTTCTCGATGGGCTACTCTATCGCGGACGAGGATGCGATGAATGCCTCGGCCGAGGATATTACGACCGGACGGCCATCTACGAAATCCTCACCATCAATGAAACCATTCGAGATCAGATCATCGGGCGAACCAGCGCTTCCGTCATCAAGCAAGTCGCTGTTGAAACAGGACACTTAAAAACATTGCGTATGGATGGTGCTCGAAAAGTCGCCCAAGGCATCACAACCACAGATGAAGTATTCCGCGTCACGCA
>JBBWWC010000056.1:0-8164 GCA_050256555.1 Planctomycetota bacterium
CGAAACAACTCGCGATACAGGGGTACCTCCTCTTTGCCTATTGCCTACCTCAGCAACAAGCCTTCATCAAGGATCGTTCCTCATTGCAGAATTCACTCCAAGCCCAAGAGATCGGTCCAAGCTGCAAGAGAACCATGCACCCCGGCACTTCCTTCAGTTATCCTACAGTCGTAAAGGAGAGACCTGTTGAATCGTTCGGCTTCCCCCGACAACACAAAAACGTCTCCACGTCGCATCGCGATTCTGGGAAGCACCGGATCGATCGGACTTCAAACACTGGAAGTCATCGCAGAAGCCAACGGCCTTCTGCAACCGGTACTCCTCAGCGCCGGCCATCGCGTCGACGCTTTACGCGAGCAGCTCGAAACAATGCGACAAAAGCACCCGAGCTTGTTGCCGGAACGAGTCGTGATCATCCAACCCGATCAACCACTTCCAGATTCCACCAACGATGCGGAAACCAACTGGCTCAGCGGCGAGCAAGCCCAACTCGATGCGATCCAGGAGCTAGATCTTGATCTGGTTCTCAATGGAATCACCGGCGCCGCTGGCTTACGTGCCAGCATGACAACGCTTCAGGCCGGCATCGATCTGGCCCTGGCCAACAAGGAATCCCTGGTGACGGCAGGCCCACTACTGACAGCGACTGCGAGAAAGAGTGGAGCACAGATTCTGCCGGTCGATTCAGAACACAGTGCCATCCAGCAATGCATTGCAGATTCAGCCCCCGCCACGGTCCAACGAATCATCATCACCGCTTCCGGTGGACCCTTTCGCGGATTCTCCACCAGCGAGCTGCAACAGGTCACTCCTGAACAAGCCCTTCAACACCCAACCTGGAAAATGGGAGCCCGGATTAGTGTCGACAGTGCCACGCTCTTCAACAAAACCCTCGAGGTCATCGAAGCGCAGCAACTGTTTGGAACTCCACCACGGGGCATTGAAGTGCTGGTACACCCACAGTCGATCGTCCACGCCATCGTTGAGTTTCAAGATGGCAGCAGCATTGCGCAACTGGGAGAACCCGACATGAAGGTACCCATCCGAAATGCGCTATTCCGGGGAGAGCGGCCCGCCGGTGGCTACAAAGCCCTCGATCTTCTCGGCCGTGGCGCATCGACCTTTGAAGAAGTTGATGCAAAAGCTTTCCCTGCCCTCGACATTGGAACGATCGTCCTTGAAAATCCAGGAACCACGCTGGGTGCTGTTCTCAACGCCGCCGATGAAGAAGCGGTCGCAGCATTCCTTGCAGGTGATGTAGGATTCCTCCAGATTTATGATCTGGTTCGGAGAGCTTTGAGTGAACATTCGCCGACACACGTCGAGAATTTAGAGCAGGTCATCGCAGCAGATCAAGAAACGCGCCAACGAATCAGGAGCTGGACAACTTGAACATCATCTTCGCCATCCTCGGGATCGGCTTCCTTATCTTCGTTCACGAGCTCGGCCATTTCCTTGCTGCCAAATTTGTCGGCGTTCGAGTTGAAACATTCGCGGTTGGTTTCCAGCCGACCATCTTTGGCTGGAAAGCTCGACTGCTCGCCTTCACTCGCGGTGAAACCGAATATGTCATCGGCCTGATTCCTCTGGGCGGGTATGTAAAAATGGCCGGTGAAGAACCGGGAGAAGATCGCACGGACTCCGATGACGAGTTTCACAAAAAGCCGATTCCTGGTCGCTTGTTGATCCTCGTTGCTGGCGCTGCCATGAATTTGATCTTCGGATTCTTGCTGTTTATCCTCGCGTTCTCGGTAGGCGTCAAACAGCAGTCCGCCGTGGTCGGATCTAGCGTCACTACTGGTCCCGCCTGGAATGCTGGGATTCGATCGGGAGATCTGATCAAAGCGGTCAATGGTGACCACTGGAGCGACTACTCCAACGTCGCCACTGCCATCGCACTGGCTGGCGGCTCCAAACCGGTTGAGCTCACCATAGAACGAAACGGCATCACCAAGGAGATGAGCGTCGATCCGGTCTGGGACTCCAACGCCGGTCGCTACCGGGTCGGCATCCAGCCTGCCATTTCTAACCGAATCGCTTACGTCCTGCCAAACAGCCTGGCCGCCAAGGTAGATCTACGAGAAGGAGATCGGCTTCGTGGAGTCCGACTTTCCCTCCCCTCCCTGGATCTAGTGGCCAGCGGAGCCAGCAAACTGACCGCCGATCGGACGCTACAAAATCTTTCTACGCTCAGAAACTCATCCGTTTCTGGCCAGCTCATCCTGGATTTCCAGCGCGGCGATGAATCTCTCGTAGCAACGATTCAGCTCGCCCCACCTGACGAATCTGACGAGACCGAAGGATCTTCCCGAGGCATCGGAATCATGCCGAGAATCCGCACCGTTATTGCCGTACAACCAAACTCTGCTGCGAGCGAAATTTTCCAAATCGGTGAAGAGATCATTTCGATTCAAAGCCTGAAACAACCTCGAAGTGCACAAGACGCAACGCTGGACATTGAGATCCTTGACCTCTTGGCGATTGGCGCTGTTTGTGACGATCGAGATGAAGAGCTGCTCCTGACCAATCGTCAAGGAACACAACACAGAGTCGGTAGTGAAGATTTGAGAAGCTGGCTTGGTGAGCAACTGGTCATCGGCTCCGCCACTCGGACAGTTATCAAAGCAGGAGCCGGTGCGCAAAAACTAGGGATTCCTGTCGGAGCCGAACTGATCCAGGTAGGAGACCTGAACATAGGCGCAACCGACTACATCGACGACCCCATCCCTGCCGGAACTACGATCCAGTGGATCAACCCCTCGTGGCTTCCACAGGGGCCATCGCAAGAAGTCCAGCTTTCAAAAACCGACGCCGACTCCCCTCTCAATGTCATCCTTGGCAACCCCGCTCGGATCGGCCGGATCCTTGAAGGTTCTCCCGCTGCTGTAGCGGCTCAATCCAAGCAACTCACTGCGGGTGACATCATCAATGAAGTGAACGGCATACAGATTGAAAAGTGGCAAGATCTTCCCGCCACCATCGGTGCATCGGAAGGCGCCATCGCACTGAGCGTCACCCAGTCGACAGGGCAAAAAAGCACCTGCGAACTGACCCCCCGCGTCCTCAGCAAGCCCTTGGGCATCGCCATGTCAGCCGATCAGTTCACCGAAGAGCTGGGGATTTCTGAAGCGGTCGCACAAGGAGGTCGCCAATCCTGGATCTGGGGTGGAAGAATTTTCCTCACCCTGAAAGCGTTATTTTCTGGCGACGTACACGGCAAAAACTTGAATGGGCCGGTGGGCATCATCGATCTGGGACGTAAAGTTTCCGAGGTCGGATTTGGCAATCTGTTCTTCTTGCTCGCCCTCATCAGCATCAACCTGGGTGTTTTCAATCTACTCCCTTTCCCCATCCTCGATGGGGGCCACATCTTCTTCCTCGCCATCGAAGGTGCTCGCGGTCGCCCGGTTCCGGAAAAGATCCAGCACTACGTCCATCTCGTGGCCTTCTTGATGCTCATTTCCTTGGCGTTGTTTGTTACCTATAACGATCTACTCCGTCTCAGATAGAGAGTTCCTGGAATGAGTCCCTGGCTTCAATTCTTTCGCCTGAGGCTCGCTCCTACAGCGCTTTCCAATGTTGTCGCCGGAGTGGCGCTCGGGGGCTGGACTCTCGGCCCCACACAGTGGCTGATTCTTCTAACCTGGACTCTCTCGCTCTACATGGTCGGAATGGGTTTCAACGATCTCATTGACCATAACCGCGATAAAAAAACTGCTCCCCATCGGCCACTTCCAGCGGGAGCCATCTCCCTCCAGAAGGCACAAGCAGTTCTTTTGTTCCTGGCCATTCCGCTACTACTACTACCACTCTGGATGCCGCCGCTGGTTCGCCCCTACGCCTACGCAGCGATCGCTTGCGCCGTTCTTTACGATCTGGCGCTGAAGAACGTTGCGATCCTGGGGCCACTCCTGATGGGCGGTGTACGCTTCTCGATAGTGATGCTGGGAGCGATATACGCCGGTTCAGCACAACTGGCCTGGAGTCACGCCTTCACAATTGGAGCTTTCACTGCTGCCGTGACTTACTTCTCCGAAGCGGAGGAAAGCGGATCCAAAAATCAGCTTCGCAGTCGGCACTTCCTGATCTGCCTCGTGGTCATTTCTAGCTTGCTGATCTTTTTCGGAAATGAATCCGACCCGATCCTCCTCGCCAGCATTCTGACAATTTTGATTCTTGTATTTCTCCACAAAGGTCAGGCATTTCGCCACGGAGCTGCCCCAGCACTGTGTACGGTTGCGATGTTAATGGCCTTGCCGTTACTTGATCTACGAGCATCCAGTACCTACTCTCAGCCGTGGATTGCATCGTTACACATGCTGGCGTGGCTTTCCGTCAGACCCTGGTTCGTTTTCAGCCTGGGTTCCGGCAAGCCATCGGCATCTTGAGGAGGTCTCCATGAAGGTCGTCGTCATCGGTTCTGGTGGTCGCGAGCATGCGATCTGTTGGCAGCTGGCCCGCTCCCCACGTGTATCCGAGGTCATTGCATGCCCCGGTAATCCCGGCATTTCAAAAATCGCCAGTTGCTGGCCAGAGAGTGATCCTCTCCGATCCACAGAGGCTTTCATCCAGCGCTGCCTGGCCGAAAACATCGACCATGTTGTGGTCGGCCCTGAAGCCCCTCTCGTAGCTGGAGTGGCAGACCGAGTTCGCGAGGCCGGGATCCCCTGTTTCGGCCCCGGTGTCGCAGCAGCACGCCTTGAGGGCTCCAAGGCTCATTCCAAGGACTTCATGGAACGTCACCGCATTCCGACCTCCGCCTATCAGACCATCGAGCACGCCGACCAAATTGAAGCGGCCCTCGACGCTCTCCCCGAGAAGGTCGTCGTCAAGGCCAGCGGCCTGGCTGCGGGTAAAGGAGTCATCGTTTGCGATGATCGCTCCCAGGCAACGGAAGCCGCTCGCGGGATGCTGTCTGGAGAATCTTTCGGTGACAGCGGAAAGACCGTAGTCATCGAAGAACGACTCTTTGGTCCCGAGGTTTCAGTACTCGCCGTGGTCCGTGGAACCGATGCACTACTGCTACCGCCAGCCCAGGATCACAAACCACTCCTCGATGGGAACCAGGGCCCCAATACTGGCGGCATGGGAGCCTTTTGTCCCGGCAACATTGTTGGTGCTTCAGAGATCGATGAAATTCGCCGTAGCGTCATCGAACCAACCCTGGAGGGGCTCGTCAGTGATGGCGTCGAATACAGTGGTGTTCTTTATGCCGGCTTGATGATGACCAAATCAGGACCACGAGTTCTCGAATACAACGTTCGCCTCGGAGATCCAGAAACACAGCCAGTGTTGATGCGTATGCAAAGTGATTTTGCCGAGATTCTCGAAGCCACGGCAGGCGACGGCCCCTCATCGGCCTCGGTCAGCTGGGACCCACGTTCAGCACTCTGCCTGGTACTGGCCTCCGATGGTTATCCAGCCACCCCAAGTAAAGGACAAATCATCGAAGGTGAGATCTACAGTGATCTTGACGATGATGTTCAGGTCTTCCACGCTGGAACTTCGACCGCAAGTGACGGCACATGTGTCGTCTCAGGCGGACGAGTCCTCGGGGTCACAGCACTGGCAGATTCGCTCGAAGAAGCAAAAAAGCGAGCCTACGAAAAAGCCTCGGAAATCAACTTTGCTGGAAAAATACATCGCAGTGACATCGGAACCTACCAGGAGAAATCCAACCGAGCCAAATCACTGTAAAGGTCAAAATATCTCGGCTGTACTGGAAGCATTCAACGCTGTAACGAAACGTCCGATTCGTTGGAGAGTGCCGCCTCGTCATCACCGTCAAAGGTTCGCCGAAGAAACTGACGCATCGGCCTGAAAATAGCTCCCAGCATTGCAAATCGATGGCCAGAATCGAGACCAGCATCGAGACGGGGAACCAGTCCAATAGCAGGACTCGCTTCGGTCCGAGAAAGGAACGCAGTGGGTTCACCACCATCAACGCTATCGGAACAAGCAGGAACTTGAACCCTGACTAGCGTCGAACGCTGGGCAGCGACACGTGCAGACAGATACGGACCGCCTGTAGCGTCAGGCGTAAAATCCATCAGCCAGCCAGCTTTGACATATCGATGCCCTGACTCTCGCACAAACGCTCGACCGTTTTCTGCAGGTTCGACAACTTGGTCGATCGACAGTTCACGTCAATTCGAACCGGGCTGAGATCTCTCGGATCAGCGCTCAAACCGAGTTCCTGGTACAGGCTACGTGAACGATCATAAGTACGCTTGGCCACAGCATTGACAATTTCGACCAGATACTTCATATCGCGAGAATGCGGTAACATCGTTAATGTTTTCGCTGCATCCTTCATCTCCGTTTGCATCTTGCGGACCAGATCACGAACGTCTTTTTCACAAAATACTTGCCACGACTTGGGATCGAACTCACCACCCTTCTGGAAGCGTGTCCCTGACACCACGGCATCCCGAGCATCCTCGAACGATCGCTGGATTTTCAACACGTCACGAATCCGCACCAGGAAAAAGTTCTGTGCCGTTTCCTTAGCCTTCTCCAGATCCGCAGCAGACCCAAGGTCAAACTTGTTCTTCCAGAAGGACTGTTTCCAGGGAGCGGTAGCGACCGGATATTTTGCCGGATCTTTCTCCATAGCGATCTGCACTTCACGCGGCTGGCTTCGAGGTCGGATTTCAGAGCGTAGCTGTAAACCAGAAATCGACCCCTCGAGGCCTTTCAAAAGGATCCGTTCGTCAATTCGGCGAGACCCATCCAGAACGACCTGGAAGGCGTATACGATGTTGGTACGCCACCGGATCTCAAAACCGATAACTGTTTTCGCAGGAAGATCGGACGCTTTGCCAGAGAGCCGCAATTGCCAATCGTCCTTGACCTTCGTGACCTGGACAGAGGTGAGCTCTACAAAGGTCGGAGGAGGCTTGGGTGGACCGGAATCTTCGTCCTGAGCCAAGACTTCCGCACCAAAAAACAAAAGGGACATCAACAATACGCTGAAAAAGATTTTCATGATTGGCTTTCTTCATCCTCGGTCCCCAGACCAATCAATTGATTGATCTTCTGGACCAGATCATTGAGATCAGAACCACGTGGAACACGACGCCCTGATCTGACTTTCACATCGAGTTTTTCTGGTTTCGTATCCAGCGGTGACGGGGTCAACTCCTTGGAGGCATACAATTTCTTTGATTCAGTAGTAGTTCGTTTACCGACGGCCACCGACAACTCCAGCAAATAAGACAACGCCAGGCGATGGGCCAGAAAGCGTGGATCCTGAAAACTCTTCCGGATCTCTTCCTGCATCTCGACCAGCTCCTGGATCACCTTCTTGTCCATGAAATCACGCCACTTTTTCTCGTCGAATTCACCACTAGATTTGGTGTATTCAGTCCCAGCCTCGACCGATTCAACACTCTTGCGCACCTCGGCATCACGCTGAGCCATCTTGGTATATCTTGTCACGAACCACTCTTGGGTTTTCTTGAGGGAAGCCGCAATTTCTTCCGCAGTCCCGATCACAAACTGGTTCTTGAAGTGAAACTCTGTCCACGGCGCAGCAGCGGGCGGAAAAAGTTCTTTTTCCTTCTCCAGGCTACTGACCACTTTGCGGGTTTGCTTCTTCGGATCGATCACCGATCGAAACATGTATTTATCAGAAGACGGTTCTAGTTTTTTCACCAAGAAGTCTTCACGCAGCTTTTTATTGGCGGGAATCGTCACCGTAAAGGTTTGCACCAACTGGCTACGCCACGTCAATAACAGATCAATCTTTGTACCGGCAGGGATTTTAGGACAATTCGCTGCAACAGTAATCGTATAGCGACCACTGTCCTCATTCTTATTGACCGCAATCCGGGTGATCTCCAACAGGGTCAACTCGGTCCCATCAGGACCACGTCCCTCCCCTTGGGCAAAACTCAAATCCGGGACAAAAACCACCAAAGCCAACACCGTTAGCAAAGTCCATCGAGACGCTAACGAAGATATTCCTGGCAAAAAACTAGCAAAATTTCCGAGCCTGATTCTCATTTCACTACTCCCTGATCGATGGCCATGCATCAGTCCATCATTTCCGTGAGTAAATACTGCGCCGATGGAAGATAGACCGACAATGTTACATCGTCTAACGCTGGCGTGACCAGCGCATCTCCAGCATGGTCCCCCCGACCAGCAGCAGCTCTCATTT
>JBBWWC010000057.1:0-4316 GCA_050256555.1 Planctomycetota bacterium
CAGGCTACGAGATCGACCTTCTTTGAGGATTTTTTCCCGTTCCGGCAGCTTTTGTCGTAACGGATGAGCATGGTGGGGATCTTCGACTCGCTGTTTTGAGTCGGTAGTGGATCCTGGCCGAGAAACTTGAGAGCCGATGAATGCATCGGCGAAGGAGATGGGGACGGCATGGGCGTCCGCAAGTACAAGCCAGTGACTGCAGGTCGGCGCAATGCTTCGGTCTCCGATTTCAAGGAGATCACTGCGAAGCGTCCGGAGAAGTCCTTGTGTGAACCGTTGCACAAGACTGGTGGTCGAAACAATCATGGGCATATCACCTCGAAGAATCGTGGTGGTGGGCACAAACGTCTTTACCGTCGGATTGATTTCCTTCGAAACAAAGATGGAATCCCGGCCAGGGTTGCGACGATCGAATATGATCCAAACAGAACGGCGCGGATTGCGTTGCTACATTATGCAGATGGAGAGAAGCGTTACATCCTGGCTCCCAGAGGCCTCGAGGTGGGACACCGCGTGAGCTCTGGTTCCGGGGCTGATCCGAAGCCAGGCAACTCGTTGAATCTCGCTGATATCCCGATCGGACTTCCGGTTCACAATATTGAGTTGGTTCCCGGACAGGGTGCGAAGTTAGTTCGCTCTGCTGGAGGAAGTGCTCAGTTGCTGGCCCGGGAAGGAAAGGTCGCTACGTTGGCTCTTCCTTCCGGTGAGATCCGTCAGGTCAACTCTTCATGTCGTGCGACGATTGGTGTCGTTGGTAATGAAGATCATAACTTGATTAAGTTGGGGAAAGCGGGTCGCTCTCGTTGGCTCGGGCGTCGCCCGAAAGTTCGTGGAACTGCGAAGAACCCGGTCGCCCACCCGATGGGTGGAGGCGAGGGCCGTACCGCTGGAGGTCGTCATCCATGCTCGGCGACTGGAAAACTTTCCAAGGGTGGTAAAACCCGTCGGCCTGGTAAGCCGAGTAACAAGAGCATCGTGCGACACCGGAAGAAGAAATAGACATGAGTAGATCCTTGAAAAAGGGTCCCTACGTGGACCTGAAACTGTTGAAGAAGGTGCAGAAGAACATTGAGGCGGGTTCCACGGAGCCCATCAAAACATGGGCTCGCGCATGCACGATCAGTCCCGAGTTTGTGGGGCAGACGTTCCTTGTCCATAATGGCAAGGAGTTTAAATCGGTTCAGGTTTCGGAAAATATGGTGGGGCACAAGCTGGGTGAGTTCAGTTTGACCCGACGTCTTGGTGGACATGGCAAGTAAGTAGTGGTTGGGTCCTCGCACCTACGTGCGAGCAAGCCCTGAGGTGAGGGATCGATGGTCATGGAATACAAAGCGAGTCACAGATACGCACGAATCACTGCGCGTAAGGCTCGTTACGTGGTCGATCAGGTAAGAAATATGCCTGTGGAGGCTGCCCTGGATATGCTGCGATTTAGCAACCGAAGGGCCGCCCCTATGATTGCCAAGGTGATCAAGTCTGCGCTGCATAATGCGATCCAGGAAGGCGGAGCGAACGCCGAAAACCTGGTGATCTGGCGTGCGACGATCAACGAGGGACCGACGATGAAACGTTGGCGGCCCCGGGCAAGAGGAATGGCATTCCCGATCCTGAAGAGAACCTCGCATATCAACATCATTCTCGCCGATCGTGGCGAAGTCGGCGCTGCCGCGAAGAAGGGGAGCTAGCTCCTATGGGTCATAAGGTCAGACCTACTAGTCTACGTCTGGGAATCACCCGGAACTGGTCCTCACGTTGGTACGCCAACAAGAAGGACTTCGGCCCCTTGCTGGTTCAAGACAATAGAATCCGCAACTACATCAAACATGAGTTCTACTCTGCTGGTATTCCAGAGATCGAGATCGAGCGCAGTGGTCACCACGTGACGATCCATCTGCATGCAGCTCGCCCTGGAGTTGTTATCGGTAAGCGTGGGGCCAAGGTTGAGCAACTCCGTGAAGACCTGCAGCTGATTGTGGGTAAGGAGGCGGATCTTAACCTCAACATAAAAGAGGTCCCGAATCCGGATCTCAATGCGCAACTTCTGGCGGAAAACGTGTCCGATCAGTTGCGCCGCAGAATGCCATTCAGGCGGGTTTTGAAGCAGATGGTTCGTGTCACCATGGAGTCCGGTGCCAAAGGCGTGAAGATCATGCTTTCTGGTCGACTCGGTGGCGCCGAAATTGCGCGTACCGAACAGTCGGCGGATGGAAGTATTCCACTCTCGACGATGCGGGCGGATGTCGATTACGGATTTGCCGAAGCTCGGACCACCTACGGAATCATCGGCGTCAAGACATGGGTCTACCGCGGCGAAGTGATTTCCGAGAAAAAGAAGAAGGGAAGCGAACGCTATGGCAATGATGCCCAAGCGCGTCAAACGTAGAAAAGTCCATCGCGGACGAGTACGTGGCAACGCTACCCGAGGAAACTTTGTTCACATCGGTGAGCACGGCCTGAGTGCCGTCGAGCCGGGTTGGATTACAGCAACGCAGATCGAGGCCGGTCGTATCGCGGGAAACCGTGCTCTTGCCGGAACGGGAAAGATCTACATCAGAATTTTCCCCGACAAGCCGGTCACTTCGACTCCCGCCGAAACTCGGATGGGAAAAGGTAAGGGAGAACCTGAGTTCTGGTGCGCCGTGATCCGGCCGGGACAGATTCTCTACGAAATCCAAGGGGCGCCGGTCGAGACCGCGCGCCTGGCGTGTAATCGGATCGCCCACAAGCTGGGACTGAGAACACGGATGGTTGGTAGGAGACCTACGGTATGAAGGTTAGTGAATTCCGCCAGTTGCCAGATGAGGATCTCGCGATCGAGATTCGTAAGAGACAAGAAGGTCTCTTTCAGATCCGGCTCAAGGCGGCTAATGAAGAAACACAGCGAGCCGGAGATATTCGAGAGATGCGAAAAGACATCGCTCGTATGAACACGGTTTTGCGCGAGCGAGCCCTTGAGCGCAATAGTGCTACGGGGCAGGAGGACCGAGGATGAGCGAAGAAGCCAACGTCGTTCAAGACACGACTCCAGATGCCACCACGAAGATTCGTCGAACGGTTCGTGGAATTGTCGTGAGCGATTCAATGTCGAAGACTCTTGTCGTCAAGACGGAGCGTTTGGTTCGACATCCGAAATATCACAAGTACATGCGTAAATACACCAAGTACTACGCCCATGATGAAACTGAACAGGCTGCTGTCGGTGACTTCGTGGAACTGGTGCTTTGTCGTCCACTCTCAAAGCTGAAGCGCTGGGAGCTGAAGGACATCATCCGGATGGCTCCCAGAGACAATGCGCCGACGCCGGAAGAAGCCGGTCGAGCGACTGAGGATGGTGAAGCATGATTCAGATGCAAACTCAGCTCGATGTAGCTGACAACAGTGGCGTCAAGAGAGTGATGTGCATCAAAGTGCTTGGCGGTAGTAAGCGTCATTTCGCCCATGTTGGCGATGTGATTGTATGTTCGGTCAAGAAGGCCCTGCCAACCAGTGAGATCAAAGCCGGAGCGGTGATTCGAGGAGTGATTGTTCGAACAAAAAAGAGGATCCGTCGTAAAGACGGTTCTTACGTTCGTTTTGATCAAAATGCTTTGGTGGTTGTTGATAACGATGGAAACCCAAAGGGTACGAGGATTTTCGGGGCTGTGGCCCGAGAGTTACGTCAAAAGAACTACATGAAGATCATTAGTCTCGCACCCGAAGTGGTTTGAGTCGAAAAGAGAGGCGATAGAGATGTCCCGGCTGAAGAGTGGCGATCTCGTGGAGGTTGTCAGCGGCGCCGAGAAAGGGAAGCGCGGCAAGGTGTTGCGCGTAGATCGAAGTGCTGGACGGATTGCCGTTCAGGGCGTGAATATGGTCTATAAACACCTACGTAAGAGTCAAAAGCATCCTCAGGGTGGTCGTATCCAACTTGAGGCTGCCATGGATAGCTCTAATGTGCTTCTCGTCGATCCCAAAAGTGGTAAGCCCACGAGGGTTCGAATGAAGATAGATGGCGACGGAAAAAAGGTTCGAGTTTCCGTCAAGAGTGGAGAGCCGGTCTAGGCCGGTACGGAAAAATAAGATGGTAAGACTGAAAAAAAAATACGACGACGAGATCGTTCCGAAGCTTTCGGAGAAGTATGGCATCGGCAATAAGATGAGCACTCCGAGGATCGGCAAGATCGTGGTCAACCGTGGCGTCGGAAAAGCTCTTGAGAACAAGAAGCGACTCCAGTCGGCAACGGATGAGCTTGCGCTGATCACCGGGCAGCGGCCCGTTTTGACCCAGGCGAAGAAGTCGATCGCAAATTTCCATCTGCGCGATGGGAATGCGATTG
>JBBWWC010000058.1:0-5100 GCA_050256555.1 Planctomycetota bacterium
AAAGATGGAACGCCACTTTCCTGGCGCCGAAAACGTCACATGGCGCCAGCTCTGCCAGGGCATACGAACCCGCAACCCATTGCCAACAGCCGCCCGTTTTTCTCGGTGAGATTGAACCAATTCTTGATATCCAATTTCTCGACTATCGATACAAGAATCAGTAGAACCAATTACGGGCTCCAGCAACTGAAGGGACTCTTCAATGCTTCGCATGGTACCTGCGAGAAGAATCTGGCAACGCTGCTCTGCAGGCTGCATGGATAACCAGTAAGGTTCAAACGGCAATCGTCGAATCGAATCCAAGGTCTCCCAAGAAACAATTTCATTGGTCATCGGCCAATCGATCCGATGCCAACAGGCTGCTTGTCGCTCGAGTCGAAGGTGTAATCGAGTCACCACACCCAGCGCGCCCAATGCTCCGCCAAGCAATCGCACCAGATCATATCCGGTTACATTCTTGACCACCCGACCGCCAGAAAGAAGCGATCCTCCATCGCCACGGTATCCTTCGATCCCAAGTACATGGTCACGAAATCGACCAGAAAATGAATCGCATGGCCCCTCTCTTGGATCGGAAAATAGACCGCCAAATGTACCGACCTCATCCGGTTGAATTCCGCTCGGGACCAACCCGTGTTCGCAAGACAACTTCATCAACCGAGCTATCGCAGTCGCACCACCAACCGTGACCACCATTTCGTCGGGATCGAAATTCTCAACAACATCGGGGATCTCCGAAGCAAAGTTGTGCTGACCCTTTTCTGCCATCAGATGACGACTTTGACTTCCCAATATCATTTTGTGACGACTTTCGTTACACATACATGCTGGCACAGCGACACTTCGAAACTGCGATGACTTACTGATCACATGCGAACCACAAACAGACTTTGCGAACTAACGAATCCCAAATGGTCGGTAAAATTGGGGCGATGTAATTTCTGAAAACCTCTGTAACTCTCTTAAAAACCACAAGATAGTTACATCTCCCTAAAATAGCCCCCGGTTGTCTCGTACTCCAAGATCCTCTAAAATAGACAGTTCAGCCAGGTTGGATTTGCAGGTTTCTTTAGCAGCTCGACGCTAGTGGTTGTAGCTCAACAATTGTTGCACCACAGCAACGTCTTCTTGCAACTCTTAAATCTGGGTGTGGGCTTTAGAATTTAAATAAATAGAAATTTGTTCCGTCGGTCGGCAAAGACTTCGGCAGTGCTTGGTCCTAAGGGATCGGTCACCGCCAGATAAGAGCCACCGTCTTTAACTGCATTTTATGGGTTTCGCCCAAAAATCTCCCGAAAGGAGATGTTTAATGAGGAAGTGGAATTTTCCTGCACTGCAAGTTTTTGGCTTGTTTGTTGCGCTATTGATTGCCCCTGGTCTCCAGGCGCAACTTCTCGATTTCGATGATTTTGAAAGCTACGCAGTCGGTTCAACCATCGCAGGACAAGGATCCTGGCAAACCTGGGATTTTGATCCCAATGTCGATTCTGATGTGGTTGACACATTCGCCCTCAGTGGATTGCCAATTGGTAGCAACGCCCTGGAACTTTCCCCTGCCGATGACATCGTTCGAACTTTCGGCGGCTTGACCGGAGGAGCTTTCTCCTTCACCTCGCAAACCTACATTCCATCGGGACAAGCAGGAAATTACTACTTTATCCTGCTCAACACCTACGACGGTAGTGGCTCTGGCTACAACTGGTCGGGGCAAATCACCATGAACGATGCAACTGGAGAAGTTTCTGCTGATAATGTCTCTGGTGGAATTGGTACCTTCGCCGCGACACCCATCGTCTATGACACATGGGTAGAAGTTCAGGTCGATGTGGATCTCGATGCAGTTGCCATTGATCCAACCACCGGAGCACCAACCGCCGGTATCGGTGTTTACCAGGCCTTTTACAACGGAGCGCCGATCGTCACGGATGGCGAGTGGACTTTGACTGGTCAACAGGCGATGCAGTGTCTTGACCTCTACAATGGTGGAAATGGCATCTTCTACTATGACACTGTTCAAATTGAGTGCATTGGTAGCTGCGGATGTCTTCCTTTTGATGAATTCAATGTGTCCATCGATTGCGTCACCAACGACGTCACCATGGACTGGACTAGCTTCCTGAATGTTCCTGGTGGATATGCTGGAGGCATCACCTTGAGCCGTAATGGCGCCGTCGTCGCGACTCTTGCCGGAGATGACACCAGCTATGTTGATGTCGGAGCTCCTCTTGGACTTCTGGAATACACCCTGACCGGTGATTGTGGTGCTGGAGAAACAACTTCAGCGACCGCTGTCGTAGCCTGCACTGGTGCTTGCCCACCTGTTGGCGGTGCTGGTGATGAGTGCTGTGATCCGATCGCCGCAGTCTCCGGAGCCAACCCCTTCGACCTGACTCTTTACACCGACAGTCCTGACCCCGCAGATGGACTCCAGTGCGCTGGTACCTTCCTCGGTGGTTTCTGGAGTGATGGGTGGTACACCTACACCGCTGGTACCGATTCCTTCCTTCGTGCTTCAACGTGTGGAACCATCGATACAGATCTTTCCATCTACGAAGAAGGCGCCTCTTGTGGTACCAAAACTCAAATCGCATGTAGCGGTGATATCTGTGGTGTTTCTTCTGAAATCACCATCCCCTGTACCGCTGGCACGACATACATCATTCGTGTCGGCTCCTGGGATGATCCCGATCCAACCACTGCGATCCTCACCGGAGACCTGGTTGTCCAGGAACTCTGTGATTTCGGACTTACCAATGTGATAGGTGTTGTCAACTGCTCCAATGGTGATGTCGATTTGAGCTGGAACCCTTCCAGTTTCACCAGTTTTGATATCCTGCGTGACAATGTCACGATCGCCAGTGGACTTCCCTTCGGAACCACCAGCTATCAGGATCTCGCCGTTGATCCTGGCGCACACGTCTACGGAATCGTTGGCAACTGCAGCCAGCAGGGCACATCCGTGAACACTGAAGTTAACGTAAACGTTCAAGGCGCCGGTGGCTTTAGTGACCTGATTGTTGCTGGAGAAGGTGTCGGCGGTATTGACAGCGTACTGGCTCTCCAAACCGCTCTGACCAACGCTGGTATCTTTGTCGACATACTTCCTGGCGGACCTGGCGACATTCCTTGTCTCACAGATGCCTCACTGGAACGTATCTGGTACATGGGTGGAACTTTCCCGGCTAACCGCGCATTGACCGATGCCGACGGCACAGCTCTGGCAACAGCACAACAAGCTGGAAAACACATCTATGTCGAAAGTGGAGATGCCTGGGGATTCGATGCCATCACCGCCTTTAACGACATCGATGGTGTTGCCGATACCATTGCTGATGGTGACGATAGCTTCCTCATCATGGATGGTCTCGACACTACCTACGGCCTTGACCTCAGCGATCTCATCGATATCGCCTACACCCAGGATCAAGCTGCCGCTGTTGACTGGACCGACCAGCTGATCACCTCTGCAACAGATGCCCTCGGACCGAATTCCACCCTTACCTGGCAAGAAGACATCACCGGCTACGGAACCGGAATCTTCTACGACACCGACAACGGCGGAAAAGTCCTTGTTCAGTCGTGGGAATTCGGCGGATTCGGTGGCGATCAAGCTGATCTCCTCGCCCGCTACATCGGCGCCATGGGTGGTGCACCACCTGCGGGACCAACCTTTGGTCGTGGCGACTGTAACGCAGACGGTGGATTCAACATTGCAGATGCCATCTACACCCTGGCTTCACTATTCAGTGGTGGACCCGCTGGAACCTGCTCTGATGCTTGTGACTCCAATGACGATGGTAGCCTGAACATTGCGGATGCCATTTTCACATTGGCCGCTCTCTTTAGTGGCGGGCCAGCACCTGCGGATCCTGCGCCAGCTACCTGTGGCGAAGATCCAACGACTGACTCGATCGATTGCGCAAGCTTCGCTCCCTGTCCATAAGTACGAGCTCCTCGGCCCGGCTGAGGAGGTGTGTGTATCAAGGGGTGTCACCTTCAGGTGGCACCCCTTTGTTTTTTAATCGGGTACCAAGAACCTGCTCCGTTCGGCGTATGTGATCCAGGCCCCGGAAACCTGCTTCCACACACCCCCGGCCGATGGGCAATATCTTGCCTGGATTCGCCAACTCCTGCGGATCCACTGCTCTTCTTAACAACCTCTGCGTTTCCATCTGCTCAGCACTGAAGATCAGTGGCATTTGATCTCTCTTTTCCAGACCAATTCCATGTTCCCCGGAAAGAGTGCCGCCGAGATCAACACATAACTGCAAGATCTCATCACCGGCAGCAAGAACTCGTTTTCGCTGTTCAGGATCGGCAGCATCAAAAGAAATATTTGGATGTAAATTCCCATCCCCGGCATGAAATACGTTACTCAAAACAACCTCATACTTGTGGCCGATTTCTTGGATCCCGGTAATCGCAGCAGCCAAACGAGTTCTGGGAACCACCGCATCCAGTACATAAAGATCACTGGCGATGCGGCCCATGGCACCGAAAGCACCTTTTCGGCCTCGCCATAATCGTTCTCGAGAAACTGGATCATCGGCTTCCTCAAACTTGATCGTCTCTACCGATGAACAAGCCTTACGGACTTCCTTGGCAGCCTCGTCCACTTCTCCAGGAAGACCTTCCAGCTCGATCAACAATACCGCCTCTGCATCTACTGGATATCCGGCTCGAAATACGGAGGCCTCTACTGCTTGAATGGTCAATCGATCGAGAATCTCCAGTGCCGCAGGACGTAATCCCTTGGCAATAATAGAAGTCACAGCCTCACAGGATGCTGCCAGCGAAGTATAGGAGACCAGAAACGTACGAACTTTCTGAGGCCTCGGCACCAGGCGAACCTTGGCCTGTACCGTAACACCAAAGGTTCCTTCAGAACCGATGAACGCTCCTCGCCAGTCGATTCCTCCACCATCACGCTTGAGCTGCACTATGGAACCATCCGAAAGAACCGATCGAACCTCGAGGATATGACGGGTCGTCATGCCATGGAGAAAGCAATGCGGCCCACCAGAGTTCTCGGCAATATTTCCACCAACAGTACATGCGCGTTGACTTGATGGATCAGGCGCAAAACGAAGCCCGTATGCA
>JBBWWC010000059.1:0-9050 GCA_050256555.1 Planctomycetota bacterium
ACCACTTGTGTACATTTTCGGACTAACGGTGCCGGATGACGTTTCGCAATCGATGACGCTGATCAACCGGACAGGAGTGCCTCAATCATGGATATATCACCCCGCGTAGTCATCTTGGGATTCGGGTAACAAGCCGCAACAAAACGGACCTTTTGCCCTCTCTCGACCACAGCTTCGACCTCGTCGGTCGCCAGGGCCCCGGTTTTCGCCAGAGCATCGCGGAGAATCCCGAGTGGGAAAATCTGTGGGGTCAGAGCTTGCCAGAGATGCTGCCGATCGACCGATTCTTGCCACGAATCGGCTTCATCGAGACGATGGAGCGTATCTGTAACCCTCTGGGCCAATATCGCAGCTCCATGCTCGGTCGCTTCTTCGACCACCGCATGTAAATCGTCAGGATGAAGTGCAGGACGGGCCCCATCGTGGATCGCAACCAGATCTCCGGCGGTTCCGGCAATCACCTCCAGGCCAGCGAGAACACTGCTGCGACGATCTTTGCCACCCACGACCAGCTCGACCTGACTAGCAGCCACTCCCGATTCTTCAATCCACTGCCCCGCCTGGCGAAAATCATCCGGATGAACCACCAGGGCTGCTCCCCGGCAGGAAGAATGCGCCATCGCTGCTGCCAGCGAGATCGAAGCCAGTGTTTTGCCATGCAGGCGAATCGCCGCCTTACGTACCGGCCCACCGAGCCGACGGCCTTCACCAGCGGCGACCAGAATCACCCAGTAATCGCAGTTCACGACAGACGTCCCGGATCATTTCTATGTGGACTGAAAAGTCGCTCGTATTCCTGAACACAATAACGATCGGTCATTCCTGCAACATAATCACACACGGCTCTTTCACGACCGATCTCGCCACAACGTTCAAGATAAGTCCTCGGAAGTTGTGCCGGCTCACGGACAAACTCCGTAAAGAGAGCCGCAATCATCCGTCTTCCCTTTTGCGACACACGAACACAATGAGGATCTCGGTAGAGACGGTCCTGCAAGAACCCCTGCAGTTGAGCTTTCTCGACACTCATCGAATCGCTAAATCGTAGCAGGTTGCCCGAAGCCGCACGAACCGCCGCAACACTATCGATCGATCCCGCTTCGATTCGCTCCAGCGAAGTGACCACCAGATCGTTGATCTGATCCGAAATCACTCCTGAGATGGTCCGGGCGATGAGCACTCTGCGCGGCAATCCTGCGCCATGTTGCTGACGTACTCGTTCTTCAGAGCGAGCAAAGATGGCCATCTCACGGAGGTCTTCCAGCTGGAGAACACCCGAGCGAAGCCCGTCATCCAGATCATGACTGTCGTAGGCCAGAGAATCACCGATATCGGCCAGTTGAGCTTCCAGAGTGGGCGGACTCTCAGGCTCGAATTCGGCCAGAGCCGGTTCATCAAAACGACCGTAGTGCTTGACGATCGACTCACGAACTTCCCACGACAGATTCAGACCGAGAAATCCTGGATAACGCTGCTCCAGTAAATCGACCACTCGTAAAGCATGACGGTTGTGATTGAAACCACCATGAGACTCCATCAATTGATCGAGTTCTCGCTCGCCAGCATGACCAAATGGCGGATGGCCCAGGTCATGTCCAAGGGCGATCGTCTCGACCAGATCCTCGTTAAGACCCAGGCGTCTGGCGACCGCACGCGAGACCTGTGCGACCTCGAGGGTATGGGTCAAGCGAGTTCGGTAATGGTCACCCTGGTGATTGGCAAATACCTGAGTCTTGTACTCCAGACGTCGAAATGCCGTGCAATGTATGACACGTTCTCGATCGATCTGAAAAACGGTGCGAAAAGAATCCGGGTCTTCTGCATGAACGCGACCACGACTTTGCGCACTCGGCATCGCATAGGGAGCCAGAAGTAGCTCCTCACGCCGCTGTGAATCACCCAGCGCTGCGAAATCAGGGTCAGCACCGTGACCGCTGACTTCAAACGATCCATCACTCATCGGTTCCCTTTCGATCCTGTTTGGATCCTCCGTATTTTCGGCTTCCCGACCGGAAACCGGATCTCACTGCCGACTCGAATCTTGATCCCTTTCCAGCGCGGATTGAGCGCCTCCAGGACCTTCAAATCAAACCCTCGATCGCGGGCGATGCCATTCAAGGTATCCCCTGGGCGACTCTGGTAAATCAAGCCTTTCGCTCGTAAGACCTGAACCGTTTGACCCACAGGGGCATGAGAAGGGGCTGAACCACAGCCCGTCGGTACCACCATCCAGATCAAGAGTAACCAGATCGAGCCTCTCGAAAAACCGGACCTCTTCATCGATCCTCTTTTCCCCTCGCAACCGATCTCTCGCAACGGCAGCATAGCAGAGACAACATCGTTTAGAGACGGGTAACGTTGCCCGCTAAACATCCACCAGCAAAAGGTCAGTTCGAATCGAGCCACGAACATGGAGCCACGGACATGAAAATCGCCGCCAACGGCATCTGGACCGGAACCGGCGAACCCGCTCCCGGGCGACTGTCCATCGCTGCTGGACGAATCGAAGGGCTCCTGCCCCCCGGCGAGGCAGATCTAGATCTCGGCGATGCGATTCTGTGTGCAGGTTTCGTCAATGCCCATGTACACCTCGACCTCAGCCTGCCCAGGCCCACCGAGACGATGGAAAGTTCTTTCGATGACTGGCTACGGTCGGTGGTCGAAACGCGTCGTAATCTGGGTGACGATGGCATCACCATGGCGGCCACCTGTGGTGGCGAAGAAGCGCTCGCCAGCGGTACCACGGCGCTCTTTGATATCGATCCGGCCGGGCATTCCATTGCGGCACTGACTGACAGTCCACTGCGAAGATTGATCCTACGCGAGGTGATCTCGCTGCAGGCACAACCCGGCCCAGACCTCACGGCCATCCAAAGTTTTCTTGGTGGCAGTTCCGATCCAGCCTATGAGCGACGCGGCCTCTCACCACACTCCTCTTACACGGTTCATCCCGAGGTGCTACGGCAGCTACTTCCCCTGTGTCGAGAACAAGGTTCCCCATGGGCCATGCATGTGGCTGAACCGACCTGGGAGCGAGACTTACTCGTCAACGGGCACGGCGAAGGAGCTCGTTTCCTCGAAGGATTCGGCGCCAACCCGGACGAGTTTTGCCGCAGCGAAACGATGATTGAATCATTACTGAAAACCAACGATCTCACTTCACATGGCCTGGTCATCCATGGCAACGAATGCAGTCAGACGGAACTCGCCGCCATCGGGGAATCCGGGTCGGCGCTGGTGTGGTGCCCGCGCTCGCACGCCTTCTTCGGCAGACCCACGCATCCCGCTCCGGAAGCTACTCGACTGGGGGTTCCGGTACTGCTGGGTACCGATGGCAAGGTGTCCGCCGGCACCCTATCGATGCTCGATGAAATGCGCTGTGCGGCAGCCTCGGTTCGCGAGACAACCTCGACCCTCGATGCCACGGACATCTGGCAAATGGCCACGATCAATCCAAGAAAATGGCTCGCCGGAACGGGGCATGGTGATTTCCTCGGGAGCGGAACCTTGAAGGCGGGAGATCCGGCCGATCTGGTCGCGGTATCAATTCCACAGGGAAAGAATACGACACTCGAGAAAGCACTCGAGAAAGCACTCGATGGCCAAGTGATCGGTTGCTGGATCGATGGACGAGCCCTGTCGCCGGAACCGCTACCTGATCAGTAACCGAGTTCTTCACAAATCATACGAGCGACCCGATCAAGCAAAAGGCCGCCATTTCTTTTTCTGGGGAACCGCCCCGAGCCGGTCAACTTCTTTTTCTCAAAGCCCTCGAGCCACTCACGCTGAATCAATTCCAAGGCCCCAGCTTCACTATTTTGCAGGAGCAACAGAGTACCTTTCGTCAAATCTATCGGCTTCCCATTGAATAGAAAATTCTGAACTTCCGCGGCTCTACTGCTGCAATCGACCGACCAGCGCAATGGAATCAACTTTTGTTTCTTCAGTGAAGGATCGCTGACCTGCTGGCTTTGCGAAGCACTTCTCCCCAGCTCGCAAGAAGCTTCGACCACAGAACCGTTTTTGTTAGAAATCGCCCCGTTCTTCAACTGGGTCTGGCCAAACCGATCGACGATCACGAAAGGAATCGACCAGGACTGGCTTCCCGTCGTCTTGGCTTCCACCTCGACAACCACAAACATGACACACGCAGCTGGGAGGAGAGTTCCTGAACCACGATTCCGCGCTTCTTTTACAAGCGAGAGTCCATATACCTGGAAGAAATCTCCGCCCTGATTCTGGAAACCGACACTCGGCCCCACGCTGGTCGACGAAACGACGCTGTTCGGCTGCATCCAGCAGCCCACCGGCGCCAGCAGGCAGACCAGAGCAATGGCCACTCGACAGATCAACCGACCGCACTTCTGCTGGAGTCGCTCCAGCATTGGTAGACACAACCAGCTCTTTCGTTTCTTCAACATAAAATTACTACTCCGTCAGCAGAGATCGATGCCGTCAAGGATTCTTGGCCGCAGATCCAGTGACTGGAATCGAAGGTTGGCCACCACACTGATTCCGAAATCAGGTCATCATTGTTTTTTCTGTACCCGCGATTCAGTATCCGAGCTCCTTCAAGATCTTCGGCGCCAAAGACTGGTGCTGGCCATTAAAGTCCAGCAAATCGGTCAGTTCTCGTCGATCAAAATTGCTCTTCCATTGGCGTTGCCGAATTTTGATTCCCGTAGCCGATCCAGTCCCACTATCGACCAGGATTAAAGTACCGAGAGACAGATCGATTTCATGATTACCGATTTTCAGAGATTCGAGATGTGGCTCTTCTCCTTCGATCGATGCACTCCACTCAATCGTACCCAGCAGTGAGCTCGAGGTGCTTTGTTGAAAAGAAATAAACTGACCATCGAAAGCGGTCTCCCAATCGCTAGATGGAACGCCCAACCGTGGCCTTACCACACCCTGAGATTTGCTATTTAGCTGCTCAGGATCGGTCAGCAGGATGACGAAAGGGATGGTGGTCAACTTTACTTTTTCAACCGCCGAAGAAGAGGGCGAGGTTGTTGATAAAATACGACTCCAGCTCGAAGTAAAAACTATCGGCGAACGACCGGACCTGTAGAAAGCAAGGCTATGGAAGAGGAAGCTATCCACCTCTCCATTCATTCCGTTAAAACCAACTGGATAGGTGCGGCTCGGATTGGCAAAAGAGCTCGAGAATAAGGTTTTCTGACAACCGCTAGTCAGCAATAACCCTGTCGACAGCAGCAGAACCAACATCCGAAAGACATTCCCAGCATTCATCCGTGCTCCCGACCTGTTTCCTTATATCCCCTAATTATCAAAGCACTTACAAAAGCAGCGGCGATCAAGAAAGTCTGAAGTACGCCTGACCGGGGCGCAGTGCACTCCCCTCGGGAAATCCGGATCTCCAACACTACCGGACAGGACTTATTTTCGAATTGCACCCGCTTGCTCAACGAATCGCAGCTCCATCAAGACCGCCCCGTGATCCGATGGAAACTGCCGATCCGGTACCGGGATCGTGTCGTCCTCCCAGACGATTGGATAGACCTGCCCCGCCACTGGCTCAAGTCTCCAGCGGGCCTGATCTTCATCTTCCCCATCCTTCAGTAGATCCGGTTCGTGGATATAGAGCCGGTCGATTCGTTCGAAGCCCTGAGCCTTTCCATCGCTGGTGCGGTACATCGGCGACCAGGTGATCCCCGGCCGTTGGACCGGATTCGGGTGAGCGGTCCGGAAGGTGTCGATAAAACCAGCCTCCGCCATCGCAACACTCACTGGAAGATCGAGCGAACGGCGTCGCTTGTAAACACGAGAGGTGTCGGTGGTCCAATCAAGATGCGAAGGGGTGTTCCAATCACCACCGACCAGCAGTGGTATCGAAAGGTCGAGCTGATCGAGAGTTTTGAGCCGGGCGATGATACGTTGCGCTTCGGGAAGACGACTCGATCGCACGAACTCTGACTCGAGCAGGTCGCCATCGGTGATATCGGGTACCTCCCGCAGTTTCCACGTGATGTAATCGCGGTAATCGAGCCAGATACTCCAGGCGACGAAATCGCGGCCCTGGTCATCGACCAGTCTGGCACCGACTGCGTGCCACGGCTCATGAGTGAACCGTTCAGTGATTTCAAAGCGAGACAGGATACAAAGATGGGGACTATCTGCTTGCCACTGATTCCAGCCCAGTTGCTCGGCAAGCCACGCACCAAGAAGTGGTCGCTCGCCATTGATGTCGTAGCTTTCCTGCATCAGGACCAAATCCGCCCCTGAGGTCCGGATGACTGCCAGGGCCTTCTCCGGCCCATCCACCACATCATTCGAGCCGTGTAGAACGTTCCAGACCAGAACCCGTAGCGTGTCGGCGGCGGGCGCAGCGACCGGTGCGTCACTCGATGGAGTCGGCGGTGTTGCGCAACACCCACCCGAGAACACGGTGAAACCAAGAAGGGCGAGAAGCCCGATCCGAGAAAAACTGTAGAGGTGTTGCCAAGTGTTACCGATGATCAAACTGAGGCTCCTTAAAATACGATCACATCCAACTCCAGCGGCCGAACATGAGGATCGACCTCAGCGACTGGACAATTGGCATTGTCACAAAAGCCACTTCAAGGTCAAGATGGGGCCAGATGACCAGCACCGAAGACAGCAGTAAGGAGCGCCCAGTGCCAGCAGCCGCAATCGATAGCCATGCCCACCTCTACTTTGATCGTTTCAATGACGATCGAGAACAGGTGATCCAGCGCGCCAAGGAGGCGGGCTTTGTTGCCATCATCAACATCGCCGTCGATGAACAAACCAGTCAGCAGGTGATCGAGCTGGCCCAACAGAACCCTGGTTTCTGTCATGCCGTGGTCGGTGTACATCCGACTCATTCCGGCATGCCTGCCAGCGAACTGGAAACCACACTGGCTAATATCGAGGCTCTTTGCGATGAACATCCGCAGTCGATCGTCGGGATCGGTGAGATCGGACTCGACTATTACTGGAAAGATGTCAGCCCCGAAGATCAGGAGCGCGCTTTCATCGCACAACTCGAAATCGCCCGTCGACGTAAACTACCAGTGGTCATTCATTGTCGCGAGGCGTGGCCCGATACGCTGTCGGTCATCGAAACGGATGGCGATGGTGTGGTGGGCGTCTTCCATTGCTTCGGTGGCACCGTGGAGGAAGCGCAGCGAGCTCTGGATCTCGGATGGTATGTCTCCTTCGCCGGCAACCTGACCTATCCGAAGGCACAGGATCTCCGTGATGCAGCCGCCGTGGTCCCACTCGATCGATTGCTACTCGAAACCGATAGCCCTTTCCTGGCACCACAATCGATGCGAGGCAAGCGCAACGAACCGGTCAACTCTCTACACACTGCCGATCAGCTGGCTCAAGTTCACGGCACCTCGAGAAAGTCCATTCTTGAAGCGACCACCGCCAACAGTCGGCAACTCTTCAGGCTTCCGTAACCGGATCAAATCGAATTCAAAAGGAGCTCGGATGCGCAACCGCATCCGAGCTCCTTCAAAAACTATGACACCACAATCCATCAATCTTTGATCAGTTTCCGCATCTGTTCTAACCTTGTGCGCATCTGCTCGGGGGTGATCCTACCGGCCTCTACCATCTTCTTCATATTGGCCTCGGCTTCGACATATTGCTCACGAGTGAAGGTTCTCTGACCTCTAGCGGGCTCATCCTCAGCGGGCTTCTTGGAGCCTGCCGACTGACGCGCAGCCGCTTTCTTTCGCAGATCCTCCAGCTTCTTCCGGCCTTCTTCGGCCGTCATTTCACCGGCGGCAATCGCCTCTCGGATCTGCTGCCCGGCGACTTCCAGCCGGCGACGGATTCCCTCTTCTTCCTTCGACTGGGGCTGTTTCGCCTTCGGTGTCGCATCGGCGACTCTCTTTCGAAGAGTCTCCATCTTCTCACGGCCTTCTTCGGCCGTCATTTCACCGGCGGCGATCGCATCTCGGATCTCGCGTCTCGCAGCACCAATACGGCGACGGATTCCATCTTCTTCCTTCGACTCTTTCGCTTCCGGTGGCAGACGAAGTCGCCTCTTGAGGCCTTCCATCCGCTCTCGGCCCTGCTCTTCGGTGATCTCACCGGCAGCGATCGCCTCCTCAATCTTTCCCTGGGCCGCTTTCATCCGACGCTGCCCTTCTCCGGACACTTTAGACTTCTCGTCGGTTTTCTTTTTGTCCGTAGCTCGAGCCTTCTCCTTTTCCGCAGCCAGCTTCTGACGCAGCTCTTCGAAGCGTGCACGGGCCTCCTCGCGAGTCATCTCTCCATCAGCGATCGCCTTGCGGAGCTCGGTTCCCGCCTCTATTAACTGACGTTCCACTTTGGCAACCGCATCTTCTGCATTCCCTTTATCTTCTGTATCCCCTTTGGCCTCACGCCCACTGCTGGAAATCAAACGTTTGCGCAATGCTTCATATCGAGCCCGGCCTTGCTCCTCGGTGATCTCGCCAGCAGCCACCGACTCTCGAATCTTACGACCCGCTTCCTCCATACGACGCTGGACCCCCTCATCGGCAGCCTGCTCTTTCTCCTCTTCCTTCGATTCACCCTGAGCCTGACGGCCGGCAACGCGCTTGCGTAGTTGCTCCTTCTTCTCACGACCTTCTTCTTCGGTCATCTCACCGGCCTCAACCGCTTCCTGTATCTTGCGATGGGCTTCTTCAATTCTGCGGCGAAGGGCTTCATCCGGAGCATCCTTTTTGCGCGCCTCGTCTTTCTTGGAGCCGCCAAACATACTGGTGCGAGCTTCGATCAGCTTCTTCTCGGCATCCTCAGCAGACATTCGCCCCGCCTCAACCGCAGTCTTGAGACGCTTTTCCAGCTCCTTGTAACGAGCAACAAGCGCTTCGTTTTTTCGTGGATTATCCCCTGACTCACCTTCCGCCTGACGACCGGCAGCTCTCTTTCGAAGAACCTCCAGCTTCTCACGGCCTTCTTCTTCGGTCATCGCGCCGGAGTCGATCGCTTCCTGGATCTTGCGACTGGCTTCTTCAATTCTGCGGCGAAGGGCTTCATCCGGAGTATCCTTTTTGCGCGCCTCGTCTTTCTTGGAGCCGCCA
>JBBWWC010000060.1:0-6375 GCA_050256555.1 Planctomycetota bacterium
CAGGACATCAGCAATCCCCTCCTGGCGCCACTTCTCTTTTCCATCGGCAGTATCCAGACATGCCATCTCTTGTATCGGACTATCACTGTAACGATCATCCCGAAGAACAGCATAAAGGCTGTTTCCGGCAATTACTGGATGACCCAGTGCTGGAAGCCCCAACGAGGTCTGCCAGTTGAGATAGCTCTCGTCACCAACATCCGAAACGCAGTGAATCTTGGTATCACGTGAAGCAACGTAGATCCGATCACCGTCAATGCTCGGCGAGGCTTCGATACTGTTGAGTGTTTTGTATTTCCAGCTATCTCCACGGACAAATCCAACACCTTGGTTTAGCGCATAAAGCGAACCATCTTCACTGCCAACATAGGACCGCCCAGCATGATTTAAAGGAGTCGCTGAGATCCCACCACTGGTCAGGAAAGTCCAGGAGACAAACCGATCCGCCTTGGAAAGGCCATAGATCCGCATGTCATATCCACCCAGAACCAAGATGTCTTGGCCGGCGGCAACGGACGTTGAAATCGGAAAATTGCAGGGGATTTTGTAATTTCGAGCACCATAGCGATCGTCGATACAGAAAACCGTGCCGCGCTCTACGATGAACAACTCATCAGGATTCGCAGCTTTTAGATCCTCTGGATAAACATAAACCGTTGGCGCAAATTGGAGCGGCACTTGTAATGGGTAAGTCCAATGCGGGAGCCCAGACTTGCCATCGATTTTTACCAGTACATAGCCACCCTGTTTCCCAGCAGAAACGAGGTAAAGATTACCATTCGCCTCGAAAGATTGCTGGATTTTGTTCGGGTGATGGTAAGACCAGACCAGATTGAGCCCAAAGGGGCCGACTTCACTATCACTGAATCCAGTGCCAGCAGCGGAAGTCTTCATGGGCTTAGAAACGGCAGGTTTCGATGGATTTACAGCAGGAGAATCCTTCTCCGATGCGCCCATAGAACAACCGCTGATGAGTATTGTGAGACTGAGGTAGGCAACTATGGCCAAGACTACTCGCGAGTTCATTCGCTCTGTACTCCACTCAAATTCAGGGGAATCGAAAAACACACCCGTGTTCACCGAATCACTACTCTTCATCCCCGAGGTATTCCCCGAGATCGATATCATGTTTTTGCTCATACGAAACCAACCGAGCAATCCGCTCGACATCCGCTTCGATGATCTCTTCAAGTCCATTGACATGGGGCCCCTTCACAAGACGAGACTCCAAATCGGTCAACATCTCTTCCCAGGATCCCTCATACAGTTCTTCACGAAGGACAAGGAGCGTCCGCTCCTGAGAGGATAAGCTCCGCAGAAACTCGCGATAGGTCGCGCTCACTACGGTTACCCCACCTTCAATGGATCCCATGTTCAAAACTACCCTAGGACCCAGGAAATTCGTGAGTTAGCCGTACCCAACTCTTCTTTTCAAAACGAAATGAGTCCATCGAAGAAAAGAACTCGTCTCCTGGGCGGTGGAATTGAATCCGAACCACCCGCTCGGTGATTTTCAACCCCCCATTGGCCAGTTCCTCAACTTCCATATCGTCGATCAATCCATGTACATCGACGACAATGTTGTCAGCTTCGGGGTCAATCGCATTAAAAATAGCGACGCACTCGCGCTTCTCACCAGCCGCAATGGCTTGACCAAAATCAGCCACACCGTTTTTCTTGATCAAGTCGGCTCTGGAGAAAAACTCTTTTCCTTCTCGCCTTTCGACGACTTCTTCAACCCAGGGCAGCGCGATGTCGCAATATTTGCGTTTCTTATCCGACGTAGCTCTCAACCCAACATGAAAGGTACCATCCATACCACTCTTGTTTTCGAGAGTATAAGGCAGATACCAATAGGTTCGGCCAGCGGTGGGAACTCCATCGGGGCGCAGGTCATTGCCATTGCCACCGAAGACCGTGACCTGCCGGGGGCGCTCGAACTTCAACTCAAGCCTTGCGATCCCTGGATCATCTTGGGCCATGACCGATTCGACCGGCGTCGCAATAAAAAGCAGCGCCAGCAGACACAGGACCCAACCTGTAAAGAGAGACCGATGCTGGAAAGATCCACGTATAGATCTGACCGTCGTAAATTCAGGGCTCAACATACTTCAGCCTCCCCGGGAGTCTCTCCGTCTCTAGCCCAAATAAGAGCAGAAACTGACAACTCCCCGTTCTGTACCTGGCTCGATCGAATCGCTCGATCCGAATCGAGTTCTTTCCGAGGTGGAATCCTAAGCCAAAATCGCCCCCACAATGGCGGGCTCGACCCAAGGCAAGGAAGGAGGAATCATAGCAACCCAATATCTAGGGTGTCAACGGACCCGACAGACTGGTAAAGAGGTTCTCTTGGGCTTATCATGCCGGTTCGGGGTAATCTTGGCCTCCGAAGGCCCTGGCCGACCTGACGACAGCCGTTGGGAACCATGTAAGGTAAAAGGCCATGGAGGACCGAAAGAGATCAGAAACGAGATCCTGAAGCCCACCCGGAAGGAGATGAAAGAAATGGAAAATCAGTCTACTCACAGGGGAGACATCTACAATCAGAGGAGAACCGACGGGTTTACTCTAGTTGAGCTACTCGTGGTTATCGCAATCATTGGAACCCTGGCAGCATTGTTCTCGCCAAACATCCTTAGTGCTTTGCGCAAGGGTGACGAGGTTACCTGCACAAACAATCTCAAAAACATAGGCCAGGCCTGCATGGCTTATGCATTCGAAAAAAGATTCTTCCCCTACGCCGGCGGAACCAAGCCACCAGCGTACATGTCCTTGAACAAATTGATTGAATCGAATGCAGGCAAGGACCTCACTCCCGAAGTCTTCATCTGCCCCTCCTCTCTGGATGAAAAAGCAGAGACCGATTCAGAAGGCAAGTTCACCATGGGAGAAACCAACAACTCCTATGCATACCTGGGGAAAAAGACCAAACAAACTGCGCCAGGTAGAACGCCGGTTTGCTGCGATGACTCGATTGCAAATGAAGATGAAGAAATCACAGAGAACCACGACGGTTTCCTCATGATGTTCCGCATCGATGGCAGTGTGACTAAAGTAGATAGCGCTGACATCACAGAGGGCCAAGACCTTCCTGGAAATTGTGTCGGGCAAGAAGGCGGGCAGTAAAAGCTCAGCCTTCACATTCCCAATAAAAAAAGGTGCAAGGGATCGATCCCTTGCACCTTTTTTCATACGTTTTCATACGCCTTTTTCATGCACAGTTCCCACGGAACGTTCCGCAAGAACCACCCTCACCCAAAAAACCCATCTTGAACAGTTAGCGATCAGTCCTGTAGCGGCCCCTGAATCTCTGGCAACTCGTCGGAATCAGCGCTCCGTGAGCCGATCCTGTACTGGTTCTGCAACCAGCCACCGAGGTCCCGATCTCGACAAGACTCACTACAAAAAGGAAAGTGATCCGCACCTTCGGCCACAGGCGAATCGGTATCTTTGCAAACAGGGCACAAAAAAGAGCGTTTCAAGACGAAGAACCTCCGCCTGATTTCCCCTCGCCACTGTTTTTCGAACCGCCCCCATCTCCTTTGGAAGTTTTTTCACTCCCCGAGGAGGAAGAAGAACCGCCACTGGATTCTTCCTTTTGACGTTTCTTGTACTCGGAGCTGCGATAATCAGTCTCGTAAAAACCACTGCCTTTGAAGATCACGCCACCACCGGCACCGATCAGTCGGCGAAGTTTCTTTTCCCCACATTCTGAGCAGGTTCGCTTCACTCCGTCAGTGACTTTTTGAAACAACTCAAAGCTATGGCTGCAACCATCACAAACATAATCATAAGTGGGCATTGCAGGCTCCTAGGAAGTCTCTTCGGTACGGGCCACAACCACACGAGAAGCACGGATTAAAAGGTCACCACTTCGGTAACCTCGCTCCACTTCCTCGACAATCTCTCCATTACGAAAGCCAGGCTGATCGACCTGGAGCATCGCCTCATGCACTTCCGGATCAAAATCTTCTCCAACAGCAGCCACCGATTCGATCCCCAGCTCTTTCTGGATTTCATCAATCTTGCCAGTGATCAGCAGGAGACCATCGCGGATACCGGACGATTCTGAATCTTCAGAATTCGCCTTCAAGGCTGCCGACAATCCGTCCAAAACCGGCAAAAAGGTTTTGAAGACATCTGCAACAATGCGGTGACGAAGAACTATTCTTTCTTCATGCGTACGGCGCCGAAAATTATCCAGTTCAGCACGAGCCCGTTGCAACTGCTCTACTAAAAACTCCTGGCTTTCGACAACAGAATCATCTGCAGTCTCTTCTTCCGAGTGTGACTCTGTTGGATTTTCAGATTCCATCGAATTCTGTTCCTCGTCACAGGGCGGATCTTGCTCGTGTTCAGACATGAAAACGTCTCCTACCCGAAATATTCCTTGAACCGGTCGAGAAAGCCTCGACGACGGGTCCCGACTTCCTTCTCTTCAATCTCTGCTAGCTGTCTCAGTAGATCTCTTTCTTCTTCACCCAGCTTCTTCGGCACTTCGATGGTCGCCTGTACCAGTTGATCACCTTTACGGCGTGAATTCAGTGAAGGAAAGCCCATCGATTTCATGCGAAGTACGTCACCACTCTGAGTTCCCGGCGGAATCGTCAGTATCGCCTTCCCTTCAAGAGTCGGCACCTCAACGTCCGAACCAAGGGCGGCCTGTGAATAGGCAATCGGCAACTCAAAACAAACATGATCCTCAACCCGCGCAAAAAATGCGTGTGATTCGTAACGAATCACAACTTGCAAATCTCCGGCAGCAATTCCTCGTGGACCTTCATTTCCCCGACCCGACACACGAAGCACGACTCCCTCATCGATCCCTGGTGGGATTTCGATCTCTAGTTCATCCACTGTCGGTGTCAAACCAGACCCGGAGCAATTCCGGCAAGGATCCTTGATAATTTCACCCTTGGTATGGCAAGCCGGGCATGGCGTCCTGACACTGAAGAACCCCTGAGACCTCAGGACATGCCCCTCACCTGAGCAAGTCCCACAGCGAACCGGGTGAGTTCCCGGACTCGCACCGCTTCCCTTGCAGGGGTCACAGCAAACTTTCCGACGAAGATTGAGAGTTCGGGTCGTACCCGTTGCAGCTTCTTCTAAAGTGATCTGAACATGAGCTCGCAAGCTCTCGCCACGTTGCACCTGCCGACTACCTCCAAAGAGATCGCCAAAGATGCCGCCAGCTCCACCGCCGCCACCGCCACCGAAGATGTCTCCGAAAACCCGGAAAATATCCTCGACGTCAGAAAAACCTGCGGCGCTGCCAGCTCCCGACAACCCCTCATGGCCATGAGTGTCATAGATACGGCGCTTCTCCGAATCACGGAGAACATCGTAAGCCTCAGCGGCCTCCTTGAACTGACCCTCTGCATTCGCATCACCCGGATTCTTATCCGGGTGATATTTCAGAGCCAATTTCTTGTAGGCCTTTTTGATCGCATCCGCATCGGCATCGCGAGACACCCCGAGGACGTCGTAATAATCCCTGGAAGCCATCCGATTCCCCCTAGACGAGTGCACCTTCTACTGCCGTCTCGTCTTTCTCGAGATCCGTGATGGCAGTGTCTGAAGTCAAGAACATGGTGGCCACGCTGGCAGCATTCTGAAGAGCAACCCTGAGTACTTTTACAGGATCAACAACACCTGCACGCGAAAGATCTACGACCTTCCCCTTGACGGCATCGAATCCCATCTCAAGGTCTTCGTATTCACGAACCTCTGCCACCACGGCTGGACCATCAAAACCAGCATTTCTCGCCAGTTGAGCCGTCGGCTCCAGTAAAGCTTCGGCGACCACTGAAACCCCATGACGCGCTTCTCCCGGAACCCGAGTCGCAGCAACTTTCTCATAAATATGCAAGAAAGCGGAACCAGCACCGGGAACGATGCCTTCCATCATTGCCGCACGCGTAGCGCTGAGAGCATCCTCTGCACGAGCTTTGCGCTCTTTGATTTCCAGCTCCGTGGAACCACCGACACGAATCACGGCAATCTTACCCTGGATCCGAGCGAGTCTTTCCTCAAGCTTCTCACGATCGTAATTGGAAGTTGTTTGCTCGATCTGCGCTTCAATCTGATCACAACGCAGCGCTACAGCTTCCGAGTTGCTTTTCCCGCGGAAAAAGACGGTACGATCCTGCGAGATTTCAATTTTCTGAACAGATCCAAGTTGATCCTTGCCGACCATATCCCAGGTCACCCCGGTATCCTTGGCAATCACCTGTCCACCGGTAACGATGGCCAGATCCTCCAGCAAAGCTTTCCGACGATCGCCAAAACCAGGAGCCTTGACGGCGACGACGGGAACAACGCCACGAAGTTTATTGAGAAGTAGGCCAGCAAGCGCTTCACCTTCAACATCTTCTG
>JBBWWC010000061.1:0-4136 GCA_050256555.1 Planctomycetota bacterium
GGTGTGAATCCTCATCTTGAGGGCTCACCATCCGTTTCGCGAGGTGCTCGAGCGAGTCCGGTTTGGACTTGATCAGGGGCATGTTGTTGAAAGGCCCGGAGAGCGGGCGAGAAAGAAGCGAAGATGTCCGGATTTGTTGCCATAGGCTCCGGTTTAGCCGGTTGTTTCGATGTTCCTTTTTTCGACAAGGCGTCGTTTTTGATTCTGGCGCAGATCGAGGGAGAAGCCGGGGCCGGTGACGCCGCAAGCGCCACTCCAGGTCTGATCGACCTGTTGCCGATGTTTGCTCTGATGTGGGTGGTCGTCTATTTCGTGATGATTCGTCCGCAACGTAAGCAGGCCAAGACTCACAGCGATATGCTGTCGCAATTAAGTAAACATGATCAAGTACGTACTATCGGAGGAATCATCGGGAAAGTGGTCCAGGTCGACAATGACCATGACTTTGTGGTTTTGATGATAGACGACACAAAAAATGTCAGGATGCGTGTGGCTCGCCAGTCGGTAGCTGCCGTTCTCTCCGGGGAAGAAATCCCCGCCAAGATCAAGGAAGAGGATACTGCACGATGATTCAGAAAACTGGCCGCGGATTTTTTCTGTTGGCACTCCTCATCGCTGCCTGTCTCTACTCGCTTCAGGATTACCAGCAAGACATCAAGAAGGGCATCGATCTCGCGGGTGGAACCGAGCTTCTCTACTCCATCCCAACAGATCTGATTCCACCCGAGCAACGCTCCAGCGTGGCGGCAGATGTCAAGGATGTCATCTCTCGTCGATTCGATAGCTATGGTCTCAAGGAGATCAGCGTCGCCATCTCGGGAAGAAACGGGCTACTGATTCAGTTGCCCGGATTTGACAATGACGAGCTGGAACGCCTGAAAGGCCAGATCGAACGAGCTGGAGAATTGAATATCCACCTCGTTTCTGCAGCCGAGTACTCGACAGCCACGGTGATTGCCGAGATCGAAGCCAAGATGGTCGAACGAGAACAGGCCCTGCTGGCTTACAACTCGTTATTGACCGAGCAACGGGCTCAGACGGCTCCTCCTGCAGAGCTCGATCGGATCGTCGTCTATCGAAGTGCCGCTGCGGATGGCCTTCGTGGAGCGCCGGTGGTGGTCGAAAATGGAAAAGGCTTCCGAGTTTCTGGATCGTTTATCCAGGAGGCGAGCTCGACGTCGGACGGTACCGGTAATCCGGCGGTTGGATTTACCTTCGGTGGTGCAGGGAGCACCCTGTTTGCGAATCTCACCGGAGAGAATATTAACCGTAGCCTCGCCATCGTTCTCGATGGTGTCGCGATGAGTGTCGCAACGATCAATGATCAGATCGTTAGCCGAGGAACCATCTCCGGTAATTTCACAACGGACGAAGTCAATGACATCGTGACCATCCTCCGGGCCGGATCGCTTCCTGCGAAACCGAAGCTGGATAGCCAGCAGACGGTCGGGGCAGTGCTGGGAAAAGAATCGATCGACCGTGGAACCCAGGCGATGGTCATCGGTTTCTTGCTGGTCATCTCATTCATGTTGATTTACTACCGTGGCGCCGGCTTTGTGGCGACTTTCTCGCTGTTTTTCAACTTGCTGCTGGTGCTCACGCTGTTGGTGATTTTCCGCAATACGCTGACCTTCCCAGGTATGGCAGGCTTGCTCTTGACGGTTGGTATGGCGGTCGATGCCAACATTCTCATCTTTGAACGGATCCGTGAGGAGAAGGATCGTGGGAAGGCTCTTCCGGCAGCTTTCCAGTCCGGATTCCAGAGAGCCTTCTGGACCATCTTTGATGCGAACCTGACCACCTTGCTGACGGCCTACATATTGTTTTTGTTCGGAACCGGAGCGGTCAAAGGTTTTGCGGTGGTTCTCTCCATCGGAATCCTCACTTCCTTCTTCTCGTCGATCTACGTGAGTCGATTGTTGCTGTCGTTCTTGATTCGTAACGGAACCATCAAGGAGATGTCGATGGCTCGATTGATTTCGAAGCCGAACATCGACTTCATGTCCTTACGCGGAACCACGCGTTTCATTTCCATCGTATTTGTTTTGTTTGGTTGTTCCTTCTTGATCTGGCGTGGTGGTGAGTCGCTCGGGATTGATTTTACCGGGGGTACCAAGCTCTCGATCAATCTGTCGAAACCAACCACTGAGGCTGAATTGCGTCAGTTGGTTTCGAGCAACCTCGATTTTGCCGATCTCCAGATTCAATCTCAGTTCGGACCCGGTACCGTTGAGAACTCGCGTTACGCACTTAAGACGCAAACTCTCGGTAGTGGATCGGCAGAGACGGAAGTGTTCAAGCAGACGATCTCTGATCTTTTTGTTGCCAATGGCATCCTGGCTCCGAGCGCAACTTCTAACGATCAGTTCGATGTGGTCAAGGGCGAGGATGGTGCAGCGGACACCCATGTCTTCTCCACTCATGTCCATGCCATGAAAGGCATCGGAGAGGCTGCGCTCACGGGACTGACTGCCAGCATGGTCGAAGAATCGCTCAGAGAAACCGGATATCCCGTCGCCACTGTGACGGAAACCGCCGGGCCTGGATCTGCTGCTGGAATCGTGACCTTTGAGGTCAGTAGTGTTGGGCAGTCCGATGCAACTGCGGCCTTTGCACTGCAGAGTTCGCTAGCACAGACACTACAGAATCTTTCCAAGACCAAGGCCTTTAGCCTTTCGGAACCGTTTCCTGAGGTCAGTAGTATTAGTGGGCGGGTTGCTCAGAACATGCAGGGCAAGACCTTTGTGGCTCTGATGATCAGCTTCCTGGCCATCGTTTTCTACATTGGCATCCGATTTGAACTTCGTTTTGGCATGGCGGCCATCGTTGCGCTGGTTCATGACATCCTTTTCACTCTCCGTGCGATTGCAGTGGGTGATTTCCTGATTGGCGATCAGCTCAATCTGAAGATCAACCTTCCGGTGGTGGCGGCATTGCTGACAGTGGTGGGATATTCACTCAATGACACCATCGTGATCTTCGACCGGATTCGTGAGAATCTGGTCGATGCTCGTCGAGATGCGAATTACGTGGGGATCGTCAACACGTCGGTCAACCAGACTCTGAGCCGGACGATTTTGACCTCGCTGACAACATTCCTGGTGGTCTCGATCTTGCTCATTATCGGTGGTGAGGCCCTTCACGCCTTCTCCTTTGCTCTCTGCATCGGAGTCATGGTCGGGACTTATTCGTCGATATTCGTGGCGAGTCCGTCCCTGATTTACTTCCAGGAGAAGGCCAGAATGCGTCAGGAGCAGGTTATTACAGAGGCCTCGTTGAAGAAATAAGACTGCTGGTAGCGCCCAGTGAGATACTCAGGAGGCGGGTCTGGTTTTTCGAACCAGGCCCGCCTCCTCCTTTTTTGGCAGGTTCAGGCCCCGGCTGTAGGGCCAGTCGAAGCCAGATCTCTGCCCGGGGCGGCAAATCGGTTCCAGAGAATACTCGGGGAAATCACGATTTTGGTTCGTAGATCCCTGTCTCGCTTCGGGTTATCTTCGGTTAACGGTAGTGAGGGGGCGATCTCCTCACTTTTAATTCGGAACCCACCTCGGGGAAGCGATGTACGAGATTCATCGCGAGGGAATGGGGGAGTCATGGGTACGGGAACGAAGATCGGTATTATTCTCATCATGATCTTGGTGGTGGTCGTCATCGCCAACTTGCTTGATAGCGAGGTCCAGCGTGGGCCGACTGCTGAGCAACAGGTCACGGGCAAAAATTCACGTTTTGCACCGACTCTCAAACAACCACTGAAGCGTTCTGTAAAACCTTCTGCCACTGATCAACGTGGTGCTGTACGTCCGGTGCAGGAACGTAGGTTGGCCGCTAACGGTACTACCGAAGCTCCGGAAAAACGCGTAACGAAACCGCTGGTAGATCCTGTGGCTCCTGTGACGACGACTTCCCCGGCAGAGGGGCAAGTTCAGCCGGCTGTTGGCAAGCTGGAAGAAGCAGGAGTGATCCAGGCAACAGCAGTGATTCGGGGTAGCAGCGAAACATCTTCAGTGACTCGCCGCCCGGTCGCTCGTACGCCGGTGAAAAAAACCAGTTCTTCTCCGACTATGAAAACCATCACGGTACAGACAGGTGACAGTCTCTGGACGATTGCAGCACGCCATCTCGGCAGTGGCTTACGC
>JBBWWC010000062.1:0-26716 GCA_050256555.1 Planctomycetota bacterium
CGACGGTCGATGAAAGCGATCTCTCCGACCACGTCACCGGCGTCGATGGTGCCAAGTATCGTGCCAGATCTCTCGACTTCTACCTGGCCAGACTCGATCAGATAGAGACTCTCTTCGAAGTCATTCTCCGTGATAAATTGCTGCCCTGCGGGCAGCTCCACACGATCAGCAACTTTCTGGAATGAGATTACAGCGGCAACAGGAATCAACGCTTTTGGGTCCTGAGAGAAAGACATCCCACCTCGCTTTGAATTTATTTACGATGCCAGATTCAGAAGAATCCACAATTCATCCGATTCTTAGCTTCTGCCCATATCCGGATCCGCATCGAAATCAGACCCACTTCTTCAATTATTATTATTTTTCGCTTTTTTTCTCCGGTAAGGATGGACCCAGCTGGCAAACCCCTGGGGAGATCTCGACTGAATCCACACTTTTCCTCTTCCGGAAAAACGTAACAAGATCTGATCTCCAAACAAAAATGAACGAATTCGGCGTGCCTTGGTCAGGCGGTATTCCAGTGTCGGTTCCCAGGCAACAGCGAAGCCGTTGTCCACCAGATAGTCACCATCCACGGTGACTTCCTGAATATCCCCATAGGCATTGAAGAAAAGTGTTCCGGTGCCCGAGCAACGAAGAACAAAAAGGCCCTCGTTAAAGAAGCCTCGCAAACCGTCAAATTTTGTATCTATCGAAATGTTTCCGATGGAAGCAAGGTAGGCCCCCTTCTGTAAAAATATTTCCTCGCCATTCAGTTCCAGAGCAACGATGGCTCCTGCCGGTCCGGGAGCCAGGGCAAGGCGTGCACCGGATTCCGCGGTGGTGTAGGTGTTCTGAAAGAAAGACTCGCCAGATAAAATTTTCCGTTTCAGCCCAGAAAAAACTCCGCCACGCGTGGAAGTTTCCATCTCGATGGCAGGATCCATCCACGCCATAGCACCCGATTCACTGGCAATCGAATCCCCTTTGTCCAGTTCCACTTCGAGGTAGGAGTAGCCAGGCTGGCAATCGATCTTGTATTTCATCTTTACTCCCTCGGTGGCAACAAGGGACCAAGCCTCTTGCCAAATCCACTGGCATCATGCGTTTGCACGATGACACGACCACGACCCTTAAACTTCAATACGAAACCTTCGCCAGACAGAAAAGATTGGGTCCAGGAACCAGCGGCCTTGCCGACGGAGTAGTCGAGTGTCGATTCGTAGGCGACCAGATGCCCGGTATCGATCGTCAGTTGACCATCGACTTCCAGCTCCCGCAGGGCCCCGAACGCTCCCACCAGCACTGTTCCGGTACCGGTGGCGTTGAGAAAGAAGAGGCTTTCGCCACTGAACATTCCACCCAATCCCTGGAACTCGGTATCCAGTTCGACATCCCCTCCCGCCGCCAGGAATGATCCGCCGGCAGTCTTCCACTGGCTGTTTTCGTTGAGCTCTATAGTTCTCACCTCGCCTGGCAAAATCGGCGCGATACCCACTTCTCCAGCAGAACCATCGGTAGAGGTATAAGTCGAAAGAAAGAAAGAATCGCCACTAAAGAGACGCTTGACGCCAGAAAGAAGTCCAGCACCCTTCTTTGCACGAGTCGTAACATCAATATCTACATTGCCAGAAGCTCTGACCATCGCTCCTGATTCACTGACGATGCGATCACCGGGATCGAAATGAATCAGAGCCGACTGGAAAGCTCCCTGTTCCAGAATCTCAAATCTCATCGTACCCCCTAGGCTCTCAAGAACGGAGTTACCCACCCGGCAGTGGAATCCAGATGGCGGGTCTGTAACCAGATCCGGCCGCGACCAGAAAAACGCATCACCAGACCTTCTCCGGAGAAGAAAGTGCTCTTCAGTCCCCCAGCAGTGCCGAGTTTCCAGTCCAGGGTTTGTTCCCAGGCGAGCACATGACCATTATCGATGACCAGTTCTCCATCGAGTTCCTTCTCCACCAGAGCTCCGTAGGCGCCAAAGAGAACTTCTCCTTCGCCAGCAGCTTCGATGAAAAACGCTCCCTTACCGCTAAAAAACGCCTTGAAACCACCGAAACGAGTTTTGAGACGAACCCCCTGCGTACAGGCGGTGAAGGCCCCTCCTGCAATCAAAATGCCTTCGCGTGTCACCGGGATCCGGACCAGTGTTCCTGCCAACGAATGGCTCAATGCCATACGGCTTGGACCCGCAGCAGAAAACTCAGTGATAAAAAGGGAAGTCCCACCAAGAAAACGACGAGCAAGAGAAGTCAGCAGACCACCGAGCAAACGAGCTTTTAACGCAAGGTTGCCATCCATCCAGTTCATCGCACCGGAGGCCGCTCGAAAAGTTTCGCCAGATTCCAGCTCAATCAGAGCCTCACCAAAGTCAGGGTTTCCATCTAGATCAATCTTCACGAGTCCTCTTCCTCTCTTTATCATGACTCAAGGTGCGAGGCAGTGGTAAAGATCCTGCACCGATCCAAGCCCTCTCGCAATACCCAAGAAAGAGTGCGCTTTGAAGATCGAAACCAAACGATTATTGCTACGACCATGGCAGCTTTCCGACCAGCTTCCCTTTGCACAGATGCTGGCGGATCCAGACTACAACAAATTCATGCCTGGACCTTTCCCACCGCACAAGGCGGACCAGATCTTTACTGAGATCCAAAATCGCACCCGCGCTCATCAAATCGGTCCCTTGGTCGTAGAGCTACCTCGACAAGAGCCTTTTCTCGGCTATCTAGGACTGACGATTCCAGCCGTCACTTTGCCCTTCTCTCCTTGCGTGGAAATCGGCTGGCACCTCGTTCCCCGATTCTGGGGTCAGGGTTACGCCACCGAAGGAGCCGTGGCTGTACTGAAATACGGGTTCGAACAGCTTGAGCTGGAAGAAGTGGTGGCCTTCACCGTGCCCGAAAATCTCGCTTCAAGAGGGGTCATGGAGAAAATCGGTATGACGCAAGAACTGACCGGAGATTTCGATCACCCGGCACTGGATGAGGGGCACCCACTACGACGTCATGTTCTTTATCGTATCCAGCGTGATGATTTCAACGCGATGATTTCAACGCGATGAAGTTTGCTCGAGAACCTGTTCCAGAACTTCAAGGATTCGACGATTCTCTGGCGCCGACTTGACTGCCGTTCGTAATGCATATGGGCCAAGCTGACTTCCCATATTACTTGCGTCTCTCAGATGGACGCCAAGTTCACGACATCTTCTCGTCACCTCAGCGGCATCGGGCCCTGGCGATGGAAGGAAGGTCAGAAGGAAGTTTGCGACACCAGGAATCACAGCGAGCCCCAGTTGTTCGAGACCTTGCTTGAACTCGTTTCTAAGTGCCGCCGTTTTCTCGTATTGCGATTGGTAGTATTGAGGATCCTCCAGAGCCTTCACCGCAGCCACCTGACCGGGCAAACTGACCGCCCAGGGTGGCGTCAAAGCTCGTAGCGGTTCAAGCAATGCCGAAGAACCACACAGATACGCAGATCGAATTCCAGACAAGGCATAGACTTTTGACATCGATTTGCAAACGATGACATTTTCTCTGTGACAAGAAAACTTCTCCAGCGATTGATCACTATCAACGTATTCGATATAGGTCTCATCGATCCAGAAACGAGTACTCTTCGGTGCCGATTCGATCAATTCTTTCAGTTCATCCGCCGGGATGTACCGACCGGTCGGACTGTTCGGATTAACGATGACGACCAGATCCAGATCGCCCGCCAAGATTCGACATCTCAACGCTTCTGAATCCGGTTGGAAGTCGACCTTTCGTTCAAGAGCAAAACGTTCGAGATGGCACTCCAGTACCTGTTCGCAAACATGGAAATATTCACCATAGGTCGGATCGAGCAGTAACACCCGACTATCAGTCGTCAACCACTGTTGGAACGCCAGAAAAATCAGGTCCGATGACCCAGCACCCGGCAAAATGCGCGAGGCCGGAATATCCCGGGCAGCTGCGATTGCCGCAACCAATCCCTCACTGCCGGTCGGTGGCGATGTCCTGATTAACCAGTCGAGATGCTCTCCCAGAGTCGCAAGAACTCCCGGGGCCGGTGAAAACCAGGCATCCAGAACGTCGCCATTGATAATCTCCTGATGCCGAGAGAGTTCACGGAAATCATCTCCGACGTCCGCAAAAAATCCGCCCCCATGAAAACATGCTGCTGGCTTGCTGAAAGATTCGTTCAATCGCCAATCCACCACCTGCTCGATTCTTTCGATCAATTGTGGCTTGTGATCTGCAACGTTCCTCACCTCCTCGACGGTCGCACTCATGAGGTGAAACGTGACTTCACCGCGAACCAGTTCGATACCGTGGTCGTGAAATCCACTATTTGAATAGAGGGAGACAATCTCTTTGCGACCAATCAGCAACATCCGATCTCCACCGCAGACCTCGACCGCTCGGAAAGCGGCGTACATCAAAGCGGGTGCCAGTACAGAACCCCGATTCCCGGCAATCACCGTCAATAATCGAACTTCGAACAACTGGTCCGAGATTTCGAAAGGCCACTGATCACGCGGCAGGTAACTGTCGAGCGAATACTCTCCCGCCTCGGGCGGCGTGAGGCTGATAAAACCAGCAAGTTCGTCATCGATAATGGCGACGAAATAACGGTTCAGATCATCCAGCTGATTTCTCAATACACCTTCAGGATTACAGGGATGCTGTCGCAATTCGGTAGCGTAAACCTGATGCCGAGAGCGATAGATCCGTTCTCGATCCTCAGCGGTTGCTTCTCGAATTACAATTCTTGGAGAGCCCAGGGTGCCGCCTTTAAATCCCACCTTTAAACCTTACCGATGCGAAATAAACAAAAGGAAGACATGCAGGCACTGTTGATGCTTTCAGCAAGCCAGCCTTGGCCGAAAAGTGATACTAAATAACTATTCAAACAACTGAATCGACCTGTGATCCATCAATCGTTTTTGACCACCGATTCGCCACAGTAGCATGACGCAGGGGGGATCACATCCGCACTGCGCCAAGCATTCCGAAACGACTCATCGACTCGAGAAGCTTCCGCAACTCGGCCCTGTCCGCGGAGCGAATCTCTCAGCCCTAACAAAGCCCACCCATTGGCAGGGAAGATCTCAAGATCTCTGAGGTAGACGGATTCAGCTTCCTTGTATCTCTTCTCGACGATAAGGAGTGCACCATAAGCATGCCTGGCAGGAATCATCCAGGCCGCAGGTTCGGCATACACGAGGCGTTCCTCCATCGCCACTGCCTGTGCCAGGGATTCAAGCCCCCTGGAACGATCACCAGCTTTGAAATCGATTTCGCCGATCAAAACCAATCTCGCCAGTGGCATGATCTCAACCGCAGGTTGGCCACCAAGATTCCAATCTTCGGCCGGAATCGCCTTGATCGCCTCATCGAAAGCAACCAGTTCCTGACGGGCCTCGTCAATCCTGCCCGTGTTTGCATAAGCCACTCCGCGAGCATAGTGTCGCATCGAACGTCCAACCACTGCCCACTCCGGAGGTGTCGGCTCTGACAAAATTTCTTCCCACAAACCAAATCGAACCAGGACATGCCACTTACAAGAAACCACGCCGTCACTGATAAACCCAAGAGCTTCGAGGATCGGCGCAGGGACCTCCGTGGTGATCGCTCGAGCAGCCGACAACGCTTCCCGACGACGTCCCTGCATCGTCGCAGCAAAAGCGAGGAAGTGCCTGTTGTGCGCCATGTAAAAACGATACTCGCCGGCAAAAGGATCTCGCTCGAACCAGGCGTCATCGAGGGCAGCAGCCCGTCGATTACAATCAGCGGAATCATCATAACGACCGGTCTGCATCCAGATGTGCGAGGGCATATGCACCAGATGACCGGCAGCAGGAATCAAATCGATCAAACGATCTGCGGCAGGTTCAGCGATTTCTGGCCACGGCGACGATTCCATCACATGAATGTATAGATGATTGGCCGCCGGATGATTGGGGTGTCGATTCATCACACTTTCGAGAAGCTTGCGAAACTCTGGCGTACGGTCAAGTGGTTCCCCATCGAGTGACCAGTACTCCCAGGGCTGGGTCACCATCATCGCCTCGGCCGTCCAGGCTGCCACATCAGGATCCATGGGGAACTGATCATTCACTTTGACCATCGCTTTGAGATAAGCCTCATTTTGCTCGCTCAGATCTTCTGGCGACGGATAGTTATAACGATGCACGAGGGCCTCGATCAGGGCCCGATTCGAGCCAGTTTCATTCTCCCGAAGCTCAAAGGCTCTTTGTGCAGCCGCATATGACCACTGATCTTTCGGTGACTTGATGGTCGGATTGTTCTGATTTGGACCGCAGGAATATCCAATCGCCCACCAGGCCATGGCGAAATCTGGATCAATACTGGTAGCTTGAAGAAAGGAAGAAACTGCACCATCAAAATTAAATCCGAACATCAACGCCAGGCCTTGATCAAACCACTGCCGTGCTTCTTCTGAATTGGTAGCGACTGGACGCCTATGCTCACCGAGCCGTTCAAGAATCATCGGGGGAACTGTAGCGACTTCGGGAAGGGCTGGTTCATCAGCAGTAAGCAAGCAAACCGCGAAAATCATTGGTACAAAAATGACAGGCTCCTGACTTCTTCTTTGGTCCTATTCGCAGAAACATAACTCGCCAACAGAAGAATCTTATATTGCTGGAGTTCAAACTCAACAACCAACAGAATCACACATCGAAACAGGAATTCAGCCTGCATTAAATCGAAATCGCAACACTGGCCGCTCTAATATGTTCCGGAGTGGTTCCACAGCATCCACCGATGATATCAACACCAGCCTCAATCCATGTAGCGACATATCGACCATATTGTTCGGGACAAACAGCCTCAGAAGAGATCCAGTTTCCCGCCGGATCAGCATGCCCAATATTTCCATAAGCAAGAACTGGTGTTGTTGGTAACCATCGACGAAGAAAACGAACCTGATTTTCGATGACCGGGGCCGCCATACAATTGATACCAACTGCCGCAGCCTTCTCCAACTTCGAAGCGATATCGATGAATTTCTCACCACTGAGAAAGATTCCAGGATCTCCCTTTTGTTTGAAACAGAAACTCACCATCCAACGTCCCGGCATGACTTCTTGAGCTGCCTCGATGGCAGCTAGCGTCTCCTGGATATTATTCATCGTCTCGATCAGAATCAGATCTACTCCTGCACCGAAAAGATCTTTGATCAACTCGCCATGCTCGATCCGGCAAACATCTTCAGCCGGCGCCAGGTCAGGACGATAACAATCTTCTAGCGGCGCAACCGACCCCAGGACTAGAGCCTCGGATCGAACTTCATCGCGAACTTTCATGGCCAAATCGACCGCTTGCTTGGTTAAATCTGATGCACTGCTTCCCAATCCAGCCTTCTCTAACGACCTACGGTGGGTACGAAAGGTAGCGGTGGTGATCGCCTGAGCTCCGGCCAGCAAATAATCACGATGAACTTCTTTCAAAACTTCTGGAGCATCGATCAAAGCCCGGGTTGACCAAAGAGGGAGTGACAAATCCACTCCTCTTCGTTCCAACTCGGAACCTGTTGCGCCATCGATGAGCTGAAGCTCTCTTGCAGAAAACAAGACTATCCTCCTGAAAACGTGAGGCAGGAATTTATATCGACCGCAATTCTTACCGAAAAAGAGCGACTCACGCCAACATTGAAACACAACTTAACATGCGAAGGATCCTGACCAGAACGCAATTGCAGTGCCATGTACTCTCAAAAAAGGATTGCTTCTCAAGAACTGCCTCTACTGGTTCCTCATGTTACGATTCCACCATGAAGCTATCGCAAATCTCAAACTCCTCACTGGGCCACACAGAAATACTGGCACTACGAATCATGCTCCTCGGAGTCTCGACTTTCTTTCTTCTCGGGGCGATTCTTCACCCACCATCTAACATCGAAAAGATCGATTATGACAAATCGATCCGCCCCATCCTGGCAGATCGCTGCTATCCCTGCCATGGCCCCGATGCAGCAGCCAGAAAAGCAAAGTTACGACTCGACAGACGTGAGGATGCTCTCGCTCTGCGTGCTGAAGGAGCTGCGATTGTTCCCGGGGATGCCGCCGCAAGCCTCATCATCGAACGAGTCCACCTCGACGATGATGACCAAATGCCTCCTCCTGATTCGAAACTGGATCTCTCCAGCGCAGAGATACAGTTGCTCGAACAATGGATCGAACAGGGAGCACCTTTCGATCGCCACTGGGCCTTCGTTACTCCTGAACCAGCTGAACTACCGACTGTCGCCGATGAGGACTGGTCAAAGCAGCCGATCGATCGTTTTGTGCTGGCAAAACTGGAAGGCGAGGGTCTTTCTCCCGCTGGCGATGCCGATCCAGAGATACTGGCGCGCAGAGCTGCTTTTGTCCTGACCGGACTATCCCCACCGCTGGAAGATCTCGACAATTTTCTCGCCGACACATCGCCACAAGCATGGTCGAAGTGGATCGATTCTTTATTGGATTCTCCTGCTTTTGGCGAGCAGATGGCCACTCACTGGCTCGACCTGGCTCGCTATGCTGACAGTTACGGTTACCAGTCGGATGTACATCGACAAATGTGGCCATGGCGTGATTGGGTCATCGAAGCCTTCAACTCGAATCTTCCACACGATCAATTCATCACATGGCAAATCGCTGGCGATCTGCTAGAAGCCGCCACCCCAGATCAGAAACTCGCCACTGCTTTCCACCGACTTCACCGACAAACCAATGAAGGTGGCAGTGTCGAGGAAGAGTTTCGTTCCGAGTACGTCGCAGATCGTACTCAGACGTTTTCCACGGCATTCCTTGGTCTGACCTTCGAATGTGCCCGCTGTCACGACCATAAGTTCGACCCTCTAAAGCAGCGGGAGTATTATGAACTATCTGCTTTCTTCGCCAACATCGATGAAAGCGGCCTCTATTCTCACTTCACCTCTGCAGTTCCTACTCCGGCACTAGCACTTCTCGACGACGATGCTCGTCATCGTATCGACCAGCTGACCTCGGCTGTCGACGGTGCCAAGCAACGACTGGAGGAAACCAAGATCGCTCGTCGCAAAGAGTTCGATTTGTGGCAGCAACAACCAGGAAACAGCTTCCCTTTGTTGGAAATCTCCGATGTTACGGCTCACTTCTCCTTTGATGAAATCAACGATGCCAAGAGCCAGAACCTCGTGAATCCGGACCTCCCTGCAACTGTCCCTGCAGCGCTATCTTTGACCGATGGAGTCTCCGGTAAGGCGATCCAGCTGACCGGAGACGACGCTCTCGGCTTCAACGGAATCGGCGCCTTCAGTCGCAATGATCCTTTCAGCATCTCCCTGTGGATTCATGCCAAGCAAGAGATGGAACGAGCTGTGATCTTGCACCGATCACGTGCATGGACAGATGCTGGAAGTCAGGGATATGAACTCTTGCTTGAAAACAATCATCTGAGCGCCTCCCTGATCCATTTCTGGCCAGGAGATGCCATATCGGTCACTTCAAAAAAACGAATCGAGCCCGGACGATGGACTCATGTAGTCTTCAGCTACGACGGGTCAAGTCAGGCCAGAGGCATCCAGCTCTTCATCGATGGGCAATCAGCACCGGTCGAGATTATCCGCGACCAACTACAATCTCCCATCACAGGTGGCGGTCCCTATTTTGCCATCGGAGAACGATTCCGTGATCGCGGTTTTAAAAATGGACAAGTCGATGAAATGTATGTACTGAATCGATCCGTCTCCGAACTAGAGGTCCAGAAACTATTTCTCGATGTCAAAAATCCAAGTGCGCAAATTGTCATCGAAGATGAAGAACTGTATCGCTGGTGGTCTCTGGCCATCGACGAAGAAACTCGAGCGGTCCGCTCTCAGGTGACCGCAGCCCGTAAAGCACTCTCTCAATTCTATGATTCGAAACCCAAGATCATGACGATGAAGGAGATGGCTCCACCTCGCACGACCTACCAGTTAAAACGGGGGCAGTACGATGCACCCGGCGAACGGGTCGAACCTGACGTGCCTTCCATCTTGCCGCCCTTGCCAGCCGGACTGCCACGAAACCGTTTGACGCTAGCTCGCTGGCTCGTCGCACAGGAGAATCCACTATCGACAAGAGTTGCGGTCAATCGGTTGTGGCAAATCGCCTTTGGACAGGGAATCGTTCCGACCTCTGAAGATCTTGGCACCCAGGGAGTGCGTCCTTCTCATCCTCAGCTACTCGACTACCTGGCCATCAATTTTCAGGAAAGTGGCTGGGACGTCAAAAAGATGCTGAAGAAGATTCTGACCTCGCGTAGCTGGATGCAATCATCTCATTGCGACTCCGCATTGCTAGAACAGGACCCTGGCAATCGACTTCTGGCGCGCGGCCCGTCGATGAGAATGTCTGCGGAAATGGTCAGAGATCACGCACTGCAAGCCAGTCGATTACTGGTCAAAAAATTGGGAGGACCCAGTGTACTCCCCTACCAACCTGCAGGTCTCTGGCAGGAAAAGAGTGGTCACACCTACACCGCATCAAAAGGAGAAGGGCTCTATCGAAGAAGCCTCTACACTTTCTGGAAGAGAACTTCTCCTCCCCCAACAATGATGATCTTTGATTCTTCAAAACGAGATGTCTGCGTTACCAGGAGACATAGAACCAGCACTCCGATGCAATCACTGGTCTTGATGAATGACCCCCAGTTCGTTGAGGCTGCCAGGATGCTTGCACACCTGGTCCTGTCAGAATCTAACCATGACTCTTCGCTTGCCATCACCAGTGCTTTCCGAAGACTAACTGGACGAATTGTTCATGCCGAAGAACTCGCCATCTTGCTCTCTTTGCTGCAACAAATAAAACAAGAGTTCAACGCCAACCCGGAATCTGCAAAACTATGGCTCGCGGTCGGCGAAAGTCCGATCGACGAGTCTCTCGATCCTGTCGAGTGGGCAGCGATGGCAGCAGTTTGTTCAACACTCTTCAACATGGATGAAACAACGAGATTGAGGTAATCCGATGACTGGCCCGATTCGACATGGCGCTGGAACATCTCGCAGGGATTTCCTGACCACAGCAGCGGGTATGGCTGTCGGCAGTGCCCTTTGGGGTTCGATGCAGTCACCCGCACAAGCACTAGAGGGATTGAAGCCGCACTTCCAGCCACGTGCCAAGCGTGTCATCTGGCTGTTCCAGAGTGGAGGCCCGTCACAGATCGACTTATTTGATCCAAAGCCGCTGCTGCAAAAACGACATGGCGAAGAACTGCCAGCATCCATCCGGATGGGACAACGCCTGACCGCAATGTCTGGAAACCAATCCTCGCTACCTTTGGTTGGGAGCCCCTTCCAGTTCTCGGCTCACGGAGAAAGCGGCGCACAGATCAGCGAACTGCTCCCACACACGGCTGCGATTGCCGACAAACTTTGTATCGTTCGATCACTTCATACCCGTGCCATCAACCATGATCCGGCCATCACTTTCGTACAGACTGGATCAGAGATCGCTGGTAGACCTTCCATCGGAGCCTGGTTGTCATATGGCCTCGGTGCCGGAAATCCAGACCTTCCGGCCAGCATCGCCATGGTCACCCAGAACAAAGGTGGCCAACCCCTCTATGCAAGATTATGGGGAGCCGGATTCCTACCATCTGAACATCAGGGGATTCAATTCCGACCAGGGAAAGACCCGGTGCTCTTTTTAAAGGACCCGCAGGGACTCTCTCGATCGATGCGTCGAAAAATGCTCGATGCTCTGCTAGAAATGCACCGATTACAAAACCCTGGCGACTCCCCTGATATCAACTCTGTTGATACCAGAAACGAGCTCGCCTGGAGAATGCAAACATCGGTCCCCGATGTTGCAGACCTCTCAGACGAACCGGAAGAAACCTTCGAGCTATACGGAGAAGATTCCAGGACTCCTGGCACCTATGCCGCCAACTGCATCCTGGCACGTCGCCTTGCTGAACGCGGGGTCCGCTTCACCCAGCTGTTCCATCAAGGCTGGGATCAACATGGAAATCTGCCTGGAGCTTTACGGACACAATGTCGAGAAACCGACCAAGCTTCCGCCGCACTCGTCATCGATCTGGAACGCAGAGGTTTACTCGATGATACCCTGGTCATCTGGGGTGGAGAGTTCGGTCGCACCAGCTATTGCCAGGGCAAACTGACGCCCCAAGGTTTTGGACGTGACCACCACCCACGTTGCTTCTCGATGTGGCTGGCCGGTGGCGGAGTGAATGCGGGACACACCTATGGATCGACCGATGATCTCGGCTACAACATCGTCGAAAACCCGATGGATGTTCATGATCTACAGGCCACAATTTTGCATACCCTTGGAATCGACCACGAGCGATTGACCTACAAGTTCCAGGGCCGCCGATATCGACTCACTGACGTCCACGGCAAAGTAATCGAGCCATTGCTCGCTTGATATTGACAATCAGGGCAAATCTACACACAGATCCAGGAAAAGCCGAAGAAGTCCTCTTGTAATCTGATCCGATAAACTGCCAAATACCGTAACGCCAAGGCCCAAGCAGGGGAGCACCAATGCCAGATACTGCGGTTATCGAAAAACAAGAAGAGAAGCCCACCGATGGGCCGATCCTCTGGGTCAACACCCTCTTCTTGAGTTTGAGCCCAATACTGGTGGCACTGTTGATTCCCATCTACCTGTGGAATGCCGGAAGTCACTGGGCGCTGTGGGTCGCCGCTTTTACTCTGTGGTGGTTCGCCGGGCTAGGCATCACCATCGGATACCATCGTCTTTTCGCTCACCGATCCTACGAGGGATCGAAAGTCTGGCGGCTTCTCTCACTCGTGGCTGGTGCATCTGCTTTGCAAAACTCTGCCATCGTCTGGTCTGCTTCGCACCGACGCCATCATCGTCATACTGATCACGAGGGCGACCCCTACGATGCCACGCGTGGGTTCTGGTGGGCTCACATGCGCTGGATCTTCCATGACAATGATCTGGTCGATGATCTCAGCAATGTACCCGATCTTCAGGCCGACCCGCTGGTCCGCTGGCAACAGAAGTACTACTGGGCCATCTCCATGGCGGTCAATATCGGCGTACCTTTGGGACTCGGACTTCTCATCGACCGTCCCTGGGGAATGCTGCTGTTTGCCGGTTTAGCGCGGATCGTCTTCACTCACCAGGCAACCTTCTGTATCAATAGCCTGTGCCATATCCTCGGAACCCAACCATGGTCAAAGAACAATACCTCCAGAGATTCTTGGATCTGTGCTCTGGTCACCTTCGGAGAGGGCTACCACAACTTCCATCACTCCTTTCCTGCCGACTATCGAAACGGCTTGCGCTGGTACCATTTCGATCCTGCCAAGTGGCTCATCTGCGCAGGAAGCGTATTTGGCTTGACCTACAACCTCAAGCGGACCGAGGCTCCCATCCGCTGGCGAAAAAGGCTTGAGCGACAAACCGAAAAGTATGAAATCTCATTGTCGGAGATCGCTCTTGCAACAGATGTCGATTGGACACAACGAATCGAATCGGCCCGCCAGCAAGTCGACGAGCATCTGAATCGCTGGTCAATGAACCTACGTGAATATCGAAAAGCCTGTCGCAACGGCGAAGTCACCGAAAGCTTATTGAGCTCTCTACAAGAGGCAAAACGGGCCTGGAAAATGGCCTGGAAAGAGTTCCTTGCGCTGGAACAATCGTTGCCGGTTCCTGCCTGATCGGTTCCTGCCTGATCGATCGGTAGTGGACCCACGCCAGTAGTCGTCTAACATGGTGGCATGAATAACAATCCATCCCCCCGGTCCTCCTTTCTTGTGCTACTACTGGCTGTGCTCCTTTGCCCGTTGCTAGCTTCCTGTGATTCCTTTCCTCTGCGTAAATCAACCGTGTCAGAGCCACTACCTCTTTTTAATGGTACAGATCTGACTGGTTGGTATACGGATGTTCCTGCTGCAGATCAGAGTCCAACGGTCCCGCCATCTTTCGTGGTTGAGAAATCGATGCTGGTCAGCATGGGGAATCCACAGGGGCATCTCATCACCGACGACTCTTACAGTAACTACCAGCTGGTGGTCGAATATCGCTGGGTCGAGAAGCCTGGAAACTGCGGAATCCTGGTACATGCTTCGACACCACGTCGGCTCTATTCGATGTTCCCCCAATCTATCGAATGCCAGCTTTACGTCGGTAATGCTGGCGACTTCTGGTGCATCGGTGAAGACATTCAGGTCGACAACATGGTTGCCCGGCGGGGGCCCACCGAGAAATGGGGCGTAGATGAGGGGAAAAATCGAAGGATTCGCAACCTCACAGATGATTCAGAAAAACCTGCCGGAGAATGGAATCAGATGGTGATTCAGTGCAAGGGCAATGACATCGTCGTCTGGGTCAACGGAGACCTGGTCAACCATGGTTATGATTGCACGGCCAGTAGTGGAAAAATTGCAATCCAGGCAGAAGGCGCTCCTGTTCAGTTTCGTAGAATCGATCTCTCGCCACTACCAGATTCAGCGCCCTGAATTTAACGTCAGAAGATCGCAACCTTGATAAAAAAAAGAGTCCCCGAGCTTCCCGCGATACAAGGGAAACCCGGAGACTCTGTCGCAGCTGGATTCCCAGCAGCGGGCTCATATATTCAAGATCTTACAGGCAGTCGTCCTGACAACCTAGATTCACATCTGCATCACCCGAAGGATCGAAACCACAATCAGGGAAGGGGAAACGAATCTGTGCCCCATTAAGGAAGAGATACTGAATCGTATAAACCGGATCGGCAAGGTTTACGATGCCATCATCATTTGCATCTGCTGCATCAAGACAGCTCATGGGTCCATTGTGGAAGATGTAATCAATCTCCGTCGCAACATCACCCAGCGAAACAGTGTCATCTCTATTACTATCACCTCGTAAAAACTGCTTCGGCGCAATCACGTGATAAACAGCTCCGCTGGTTCCATAAGGAGCGAGCTCGGTACCGGTGATGACGTAAAGTTCGCCATCGTCATCTTCTCCGATCCCTTTCACATATGTCCCCATCGCAGCACTTCCGGCACCGATCTGAACTTCCTGTACCTGATACGGGGCAACACCGGCTGCCGCATCGATATAAAAGATTCGGCCCTCGGGACCAAATGAACGCGACCACTCGCCGAACAGATACTTACCTGAAAGCTCTGGGAACTGACTACCACGGTAGACAAAACCACCTACCACAGAAAGACCATCCGCATGCGTATACTCAGCAATCGGGTCGATCAATCCGGATGCGTCACAAAAAGCGTCATCCGGAGTTTCAGAGTTCGAAAATGGGTCAAAGCAATGCTCGCCTTCGCGAATCGCCCACCCGTAGTTGCCACCGGACTGGATGATATTTACTTCCTCGTAGATACCTTGCCCGACGTCACCAAGCCACAAGTCGCCTGTCACTGAATCGAAGGAAAATCGATACGGATTACGCAATCCGTAGGCGTAGATCTCATCGCGACCAGCCTGCCCCACAAATGGATTGTCAGCTGGAATCGAGTAAGGAGATCCGCTATCAACATCGATCCGCAACAAGGATCCCATGAGCGTTTCTATATTCTGACCGTGACCAATCTCTCCGTGCGGTAGATTAGGTAAATCGAGGCCATCGTTAGCTCCTCCCCCATCGCCAACAGCGATGTAGAGATAGCCATCTGGCCCAAAAGCCAGATCACCAGCATCGTGGTTAAACTCCGGTTGATCGATGGATAGAAGTATCTGCCCCGAATCAGGATCCGCCTGATTCGGATCGGTGGCGGAAACTGAATACTCCGCAGTCACCTCCATGTGGCAGCCCACGATAAAACCGTCCGGGTTATTGCATGGCTCACTGGGATCACCAACTCTGGGCATACTGTAGCGGACGAAGAATCGACCATTGGTGGCATAATCAGGATGGAAGGCCAGACCCAACAACCCTCGTTCATCAAAGATCGGCCCCAGTGTCGGAATCGTGTCCCTGAGATCGAGAAAAGGCTCGGAAAGCAATATTCCGTTATCAATCACGTGAACCAAGCCTGCCTGGTCAACGACAAACAATCGCCCGGATCCATCGCCGGCACCGGTGACATCGACCGGTGAGATCATGCCAGATGCAACTGGCTCAAGTTCAATCACCAAAGAACCTTGAGGAACCTGGGCCAAGGAAAACATCGGGAATAATAATAATAGACATACCATCGAAAGGAATTGGCCATGGCCCTGCATAAACACCTCCAGTGACCTATTTGAATAAAATGCTCGGCATCAAAAAAGTAATAAACGCAACACTAGATATTCAGAACACAAAATAGATATTCAGAACACAAAATATCAGACAGCTATAAAACTAATACGTATATTATCTCTCAACACCACGACAAACAACACACTACGACTATTCCTGTCTTTCTTATAAAAACTCGTGTTATAAACACCAACAGGTATCTACGTTTCGTTGTATCGAGAACTTTCGATACCAACAGATTCTGAAAGCACCTTTTCCAGGAACTCTTTATAAGCGAAACGGAAAAACAGGGGCCATGAAAACAACCTCATTTCTTACCATCTTCCTTTTGTGCATCTGCTCGGTTTCCATGGCGCAAAAATCCCCCAACAAAGCCTCTCCGTTTGATGCCATCCGCTGGGTCGATCAACTACCACAAGTGCAAATCGAAGAGGAATGGTACACACCGATTTCCATCGATGACGTTTCGGTCGATAAGATCATTAAAAAATGCCTGCAACGTTGGCCAGGAAAACTGCAGAAACGATTCTCCGAGGACCTGATGGAAGCGATGGCTTTACTCGGACATTCACCCGGTGCGACCGTTTCACTGCGACTCGTCCCTATCGGAAAATCGTCCGAAATTGTTCTCAAGGAAATTGCCAACACCAGAAGTAAGCGACAAAATCTTCTGCGAGCAAACATGGAATCGTCCTCGTCTCCTGAGTCAATACGGAAACCTTTTCCCAGCTGGCTTTCAAAGGAACAAGCACTGGCAGATATTGCGGATTTCACCACGGCTTTACGCGATCAGTTCGCTTATCTCCAGTTACGCAGAATCGATCTTGATAAAACTTTGAAACAGGAGATTCGCAGTCAGTACTCAAAAGGGTTCACCGACCGAATTCCTCCGAGCGATCTCATGCTGATCCTCCAGCGGACACTGACACAGTTTGGGGATGGTCATGCCGCTGTCCGCAGCGATTATTTTCGTCCCGGTGAAATGAAACCGTTTATCCCGTTCCTGCTCAGTGAAAGTGATGGAAAAGTCGTCGCTTACAACTCGGATCGGAGTGGTCTTCTTCATCCAGACTTTCCTTATCTCGTTTCCCTCGATGGTCGCCCCATCGAGGATTGCATCGCCGATGTGACTCCCTTTGTCACCGCAGGGAGTCCACAACTGGTGCGTAGGCGCGCCCTGGGACTGCTACGCCAAGTAACGATGTGGCGGCGTATGGAAGTAAGAGATTTCGGCGACATCGACTTGATGATGCGTACTACTCTTCCGGTAGTACTCACTTCGAAAGATGGTAAAGAGACTCACACCCTGAACCTCACTCCCACCGATCGAAAACCGACCTATAGAGAATGGCCACGTACTGAAAGCCGCCTACTCAAGGACAACATCGGCTACCTACGGCTCAGTCGTATGAACGACGAAGCCACCGAAGAAGTCTACCGCTGGATGCCGCGCTTTCGTGACACCGCTGGCTTGATCGTCGATGTACGAGGCAACGGTGGCGGTAGTCGAAGCGCACTGCTGGCGCTGGCGGGATTTCTGGTTGGCGAAGGTCGCCATGAAGGCCCCTGGGTCGGCAACTTCGCGGTCTACCGCAAATCGCCAAAATTTAAAGACGACCATTTGGCGGCTCGCTTCATGCAGAGACTCGACAGCAAAGAATGGACCTCAAAACAACGGTCCGTCATCCGCAAAGCTTTCGCCAGGTTCAAGCCTGAATGGAAAGTGCCCGATGGTTTCAGCAAGTGGCATGCGTTGCTGCTCGACCGTACCGGCCATCGCCAGGAGTACTACTACACCAAAAAAGTGGTGATCCTGTCCGATGCCGGCTGCTTCAGCGCCACCGACATCTTCCTTGGCGCGCTGGAAATCCACCCCCGCGTAACCCTGATGGGTACTGCGTCTTCCGGAGGTAGCGCTCGTTCGATGAGTTTTGGATTACCACACTCCCAGATCGAAGTGCGCTGCGCCTCGATGGCGAGTTTCCGTCCCAACGGCATGCTCTATGATGGACGTGGTATCGAGGTCGACATCGAGGTGCAACCCGATCCCACCTTCTACATCAACGGTGGACAGGACAAGGCTCTGGGACGAGCACGGCAGTGGCTAGAAGAGTAAGTATCCAAACAAACGAACTGAATCACTGGAAATCTGTCTATCGATCGACTTCCTTGTCGGAGATTTCCAGGGGCTGATTGGCAGAGCTGCCGATCCCCCGTCTCTTGATACTGACCTTGACCGATGCCGGCGATTCTCCAACAGCATCGAGCGATAAGTGATTCTCACTACCGATCGGCGAGAGACGGAATTTCATCTCTTTTCCTGGTGCCAGATCCACCTTCCAGCTGTTGTGAGTGACACCCTCGACTCCGACCCGGAACTTGAAAAACCCAACGATCTTCTGCGTTCCGGTATTTTCTATGGTGACCTGATTACCTGGCTCACCGACGATCTCCAGATCGAGCTCATCAAAACTCTGATGGCTAAAACTCTTGGTACCAGAATGATGGGATTTGATCCCGATTCCCGAGCAACCGCTCAGAAGAAGCGAGAGAAAGCCAACGGCCAGGATAAAAACAAGTGCGATTCTACCGAGCATACGAGCCCTCTTTCAAATTCTGCTGTTGCGTACATCGATACACCCTCATCGAATCCGCTTCATTCAAAGAACCGGACCGCTTTTACGAGAATTCAACCGTGGTTTGGGGCCATGCGCTGTCTCGGAAGTCCCGCCACCTCGCGCAACACCGCTTCGACGTATTTTTCAATCATCTTGCCACGCCATTGTGGCACGAAGTCGGTATTACCGAGCGGATTAGCGCCAGCACTCTTACGAGCGAGAGCGGCGGCAGCGGTGATGGTTTCGCCATCGAGGATTTTACCAGTGAGAGCAGTGATGCTTTCATTGCAACGTACCGGCGTACTGCCGACAGAGCCAAGCCAGAGCTCAATACGTTCGGTCGCCTCGCCATTGAACCAACCGGCGGCAGCAACACTGAGAACGCCATAATCGATGGATCCCCGACGACGTAGTTTCCAGAAAGAAGTCTTCGCTCCGGCAGCGGCAGGAATCTCGATGCGAGTAACGATCTCATCACGTCGTTTCGACAGATACTCGATTCCATCATCGAGAAACAGGTCGGCAAGACGCATCGTTCGTTCACCCTCGATCGAGGTCAGGGTAATTTCCGCTCCTAGAGCGCACAGCATCGGAACCGAATCGCCACTGGATACAGCCCAGCATCTGGGACTACTGGGAGCGACCCAGCAGGTCTGCCCCTCCTCCTTCATGCAATAATCAATACTCCGACGCCATTCCTCATTCTGGTTGTAATAGGTACAGCGGGTATCGAGGCACAGATTGCCACCGATCGTTCCTGTGTTTCGCAGCACCGGACTGGAGATGCTCCTGACCGCAGTGACCAGAGAAGGATATCTATCCTGGACCCGTTCATCCCGAACGATGGCATCCAGAGTAGTGGTCGCACCGATGATAAGCGCACCCTCATCGGATTCGCAGATCCCACTGAGCTCTGTAATACGACGCAACGAGATCACATCATCAGCGCTCTGATGACGGCGCTTCATGTTAGGAAAGAGATCAGTCCCTCCCGCAACGATTCGTGTATTGTTCGGATCTTCCGCAAGAATACGCACTGCATCCGCAATGGTTTCTGGTTGGTGGAAACGGAACGCTGGTAATCTCAGCATCAGTCTCCCTCCTTCACAGCACCCTTACGTTCTGTCATGGTTCCGGTACCGCTTCGGACTCCAGCGTCTTCGATGTTGATCGCCTTACCGTCCCCACCTTCCGCCGGAGTGGGCACCTTGAGGGGAACCCCAAAATCTATATCGGGGAACTTCTTCGGTCCAAATCGACCTTCTTTCCCCTTCTCCTTCGCTTCCAACGCCTGGCGAACCATGTGCGGAGCCACTGGAATCTGGTCAACCCGTACTCCTACTGCATCAAAGATCGCATTCGCCACTGCAGGCATCATCGGTAGCAATGGCCCTTGCCCCACTTCCTTGGCTCCAAAAGGTCCATTGGGATCGGGATCCTCGATGATGTAGCTGGTCACATCCGGCATCTCAGCAAAAGTCGGCGACTTGTACTCTAAAAGTGAAGGGTGCTTGTGTACCAGCGCATTGGATCGTTTCTTCGGCAAGCGTCGGAAAACCTGCTCTTCCATCATCGCCTCACCCAGTCCCATGTAGACCGATCCCTCGATCTGCCCCATCACCAGCGCAGGATTGATGCATTTTCCAACATCATGCGCCATCCAGACATGCTCAATCTGATAGATACCGGTCTCGGGATCCACTTCTGCCTCGACCACTGCAGCGCTGTAACTGTACGCCGGAGATGGTCCCACTCCGGCACCTCGGTAACGTCCCGGAGAACGAGGTGGAGTGTAACTACCAGTAGTACCAAGCGTTCCGAAGCGAGACTCGGCGGCGATCACGGCATCCTGAAAACTCATTCCCGTTTCAGGATTTTCACCATGGAAAACCCGTCCTTCGGCAAAAACCAGTTCTCGAGCCGGGACTTCGAGCTTCTGCGCAGCCCCCTTGGCGACCAGATCTCGGGCCCGTTCGGCGGCCTGGATCGCAGCATTACCCGCCATCAGGGTGACTCTCGAGGAATAACTTCCGAGATCGACAGGAGTCAGATCGGTATCGGCAACGCACAGTCGAATGTCATGTAGATCGACACCGAGAATCTCAGCAGTGATGGCCGCAATCACCGAATCCGATCCTTGACCGATTTCGGTTTCACCACAGAAGAGTGCCACACCACCCGATCGATCGAGTTGCAATTGCACTCCCGATTGAGGCATGTGATTCCAGTAGATCGGTAAACCGGCTCCGCTGAGATAGGAACCACAAGCCAGTCCCAGACCTCTACCTTCTGGTAGCTTGCCATGGCGCTCGCGCCAGCCACTACCTGCCACCACCGCTTCGATGCATTTACCTAACCCCATCGATCCAACCTTCAGCCAGTTGGCAGTGACACTGTCGGCGTCAACCAGTTGCTGCATTCGAAGATCTGCAGGATCGATACCGAGCTCATGCGCAATCTTGTCGAGATGAACTTCGAAGGCAAATCGAGGTTGAGGAGTTCCATGCCCACGTTTGGGACCACATGGAGGCTTGTTGGTGAAAGCACGGATACTATCGAAGCGATACTTCGGCAGATCGTAGGTGACGGTTTGCAAGGCACCGGTGTAATAGGTGCTGGCGACACCGTAACTACCGTATGCACCTCCATCGAGGGCCGTCTGGAGGTGCTGCGCTGTCATCGTGCCATCCTTCTTGACGCCGGTACGAATCTTCATCAATACAGGATGCCGCCCCCTGTGACAGTAGAAGACTTCCTCTCGCGTCAGGCTAATTTTGACCGGCCGACCGAGGGCCAAGGCCATCTTGGCAGCACAGATTTCATGATTGAAGGGGTCACTCTTACCGCCAAATCCACCGCCATTAGGACAGGCTATGACTCGGATCCGCGCCGCTGGAAGTCCCAGCACTTTGGCCAGAGAACGGTGAAGGTAATGGGGAGTCTGCGTCGAAGAATAAACAGTGACGCGATCCACCTCTTCCGTCAAAGCAACCGTCGCATGCTGCTCCATCGGTAGATGGGTGTTACCTTCGAAGTACATGACATCCTCAAAGACCTGATCCGCTTCACCGAATCCCGCATCTACATCGCCAAACTCCATCGAGAGTTTCTTATGCAGATTCCCTTCATCTCCGTAGTCATGGATACGCGGCTCAGGAGTAGCAATCGCCTCCTCGACGGTCGCTATCGTCTCTAACGATTCATACTCCACCTCGACAGCAAGAGCTGCCTCTTGCGCCTGGTCTTCGGTGAGAGCTGCAACCGCAACGACCGGGTCTCCAACAAAACGTACCTTGTCGATGCAAAGAGCATGCTCATCCTGACTCACCGGAAGAATCCCGAACGGATCGGGCATCGATTCGCCGGTCAGAAATCCAAGCACCCCTGGCATCTGCTCGGCTTTCGAGGTGTCTATCTTGATGATCTTGGCGTGCGGAACAGTCGAACGGACCAGTTTCATGAAGACCATCCGAGGAAAAGAAAGATCATCGGCGAAGCGAGTCTGTCCAGTCACCTTGGAACGACCATCCACGCGTCGGAATGGAGTTCCAATCAGACGTAGCTGATCGCTGGTCACCGGCCCATCTTTTTCATCGGAATCACCCATATCAGGCATCGGGAACCTCCTCCCCGGGTACTGGCGTACCGTAAATGGCATGATCGGGAGGACGATATTGATCGTCGCCTCTCATCTTGGCTGCCGCCCACTCGATGGCTTCGAGGATCTTGTGGTATCCAGTACAGCGACATAGATTTCCTGCGAGAGCAGAAACCATCTCGTCCCGTGTTGGAGATAGGTTCTCGGCCAGAAGAGCCTGGGCGGCCATCAAAATTCCAGGAGTACAATAACCACATTGTGCTGCGCCCAGGTCGGCGAAAGTCGACTGGAGTGGATGAAGCTCATTACCCTTCATCATCCCCTCGACCGTCTCAATATTTCTGTTCGTACATTCAGCGGCCAACTCAAGACAACTGAGTATCGGTTTCCCATCTATCAAGACGGTACAGGTGCCACATTCTCCCAGCTCGCAGCCGTGCTTGGTTCCGGTGAGTCCAAGTTCTTCACGCAAAACTTCCAGCAAACTGTGATGCACGGGAAACGTGACATGATGCTCTTCGCTATTCACTAGCAAGGGCTGGCTGATTCGTTCCTGCGTCATGTATTCCCCCTCGGTCAGCGACTATTCACAGGCGGTCATTCCAGGATTCACGACTTGTGAAGGCCCCGGGATTTCCTGAGAAGTACCAGTAATGCGGTTCTGAGCATCGACCCGGACCACCCTGGGCTGATGACCAAAAACCAGGGAATCTTCCATTTCGACCCAGCTGGCAATGATGACCAGATCTCCGGGAGAATTCTGATGAGCGGCTGCACCATTGATGCAAACCGTGCCCGATCCAGCTTCTCCAGCGAGCGCATAAGTGACAATACGGCTCCCCTGGCTGATATTCCAGATGTGAACCTGCTGACCCGGTACTATGTCAGCGGCCCGGAGAAGATCCGTATCAATCGATACGCTTCCCTCATAATTAAGATCAGCCCCGGTAACCGTGGCTCTGTGAATCTTCGAGTGCAGCATCGTTCGCCGCATGGCCCGAGACCATCCTTCCGTGTCCTGAAAAGCGCTCAAACTGGAATCAAAGATCATATCCGAACGAAACCGATGGGGACCAGTAAATCGCTGCTCCATTCGTCCCTTAGAGGCCCAGATTCACTGCCGTAGAAAGCCCGGAATGGTTGCCACATCCACCTCTATACGGCAGGATGATCCCGTTGCTGGGCTGAAGAAAGCACCCTACCCAGAAACCGCATCACGCAGTAAAGAACCACGTCGAAGGGATATAGACAATGGAACAGATCTCCTTCCAGGTAGACCCCTCTCGATACCGCCATTGGGACGTCAAGAAGGACGGCCATGTCATGCGGATCCATATGAGCGTGGATCCAGAATTCCCACTCCATGCTGGATACGAATTGAAATTGAACTCCTACGATCTAGGAGTCGATATCGAGCTGGCAGACATCGTTCGACGACTTCGGTTCGAACATCCGGAAATCACATCTCTCGTGATCAGCAGTAGTCATGAACAGGTCTTCTGTTCGGGAGCCAACATTCACATGCTTGGTGTTTCGAGCCATTCCTGGAAAGTCAACTTTTGTAAGTTCACCAATGAAACACGCTGCGAACTGGAAGACTGGGCTGCTCAATCGGATGTAAAAACAATCTGCGCTGTCACCGGTCCTTGCGCAGGAGGTGGATACGAACTCGCTCTCGCCTGCGATGAGATCTGGCTCATCGATGACGGCAACAGCGCCGTGAGCCTACCTGAAACTCCGCTGCTAGGGGTTCTCCCTGGCACCGGTGGACTCACTCGTCTCGTCGACAAACGTAAAGTTCGGAGAGATCGCGCCGATGTATTCTGTACCCTCGCCGAAGGGTTCAAGGGTAAAAGAGCTCTCGAATGGGGACTCGTAGATGCCATTGCGCCGCGCTCGCGCTTTGACCAGAAGTTACAAGACTACCTGGAGCAAGCGTATCAAGACCGACCCGGTCGTCAGGATCGTCAGGGTGTCGCACTCGGCCCCATCGAAGTCTCTGACGCCGATGGAATCCGAAGCTCCTCCACTCTTTCGGTCGCCTATCAACCAGAAAAACGCACAGCAGAGTTCACTCTTGAAGTACCTCCGGTAGCTGGAGCGCCTTCTACGCTGGCCGAGATCCACGCCGCAGGAGAGTCCTTCTGGCCGCTACGATTTGCGAGAGAGCTGGAAGACGCCCTGCTCGATTTACGGGTCAATCGCAATGGAATCGGCCTGGCCCTCATCAAGACAAAGGGCAACCTGGATGACATCCAGGCCTGGGATCAAATCCTCGTAGACCACAAAGGCGACTGGTTTGTCGACCAGATCCTTTACTTGATCAGTCATGTAATTCAGCGACTGGAACGAACCTCCTGCAGTTTTTTCGCCTTGATCGAACAAGGATCATGTTTCGGTGGAACGATGCTCGAAATCGCCCTGGCATGCGATCGTATCTACATGCTCGATGAAGAAGGAAACGAGATTCAACGATCCGTCATGAACGAGGGATTACTTCCGATGACCACCGACATCACACGCAGTCAATGTCGCCTGCTAGGTGAAACAGAGTTGCTGGAATCAGTCGCAAAAAACTACTCACGCCTCGATGCTCAAACCGCTGAAGATTTAGGACTCGTCACCGAGTCCCTCGATGAGTTCGATTACGAAGATATGATCCCTGTCGCCATCGAAGAACGTGTGAGTCTGTCGCCAGATTCACTGACTGGAATGGAGGCAAATCTCCGCTTCGCTGGTCCAGAGAATATGGAAAGCAAGGTCTTCGGTCGCCTCAGTGCGTGGCAAAACTGGATCTTCATTCGCCCAAATGCTACCGGACCACAGGGCGCATTGACGCTGTACGGCCGACCTGAAAGACCTGAGTTTGCCTGGGATCGGGTTTGATCTGGAGAAGGGACAATCATGAGCAACGTTGATCGTAGTGGTAAGATTCCAAACAACGTCGACCTCGCCGGGGACAAACGCCTCCAGCGAGCCCTAGAACACTGGCTACCGCTCTACATGGAGTGGTGGAACGACATGGGGCCCGCCGGATTCCAGACCAATGACATCTATCTACGCACCGCCATTTCAGTCGAATCGGGAGGCTGGGCGAATTTCGATTACGTCAAGATGCCAGAATATCGCTGGGGAATCTTCCTCGCACCGACCGAAACCCAGAACACCATCGGCTTCGGAGATCACTTCGGAAAACCAACATGGCAGGAGATCCCGGGAGAATACAGAGGAAACCTTCGTCGAATCATCGTAACCCAGGCAGATACTGAACCGGCTTCGGTCGAGCAACAACGGTTTCTCGGCACCATTGCCCCCTCTCTTTATGACATGCGAAATCTATTCCAGGTCAATGTGGAAGAAGGTCGACATCTGTGGGCGATGGTTTACCTACTTTTCCGTTTCTTCGGCAAAGATGGCCGTGACGAAGCGGAAGAATTGCTCAGTCGTCGCAGTGGAGATGAAGACAAGCCTCGGATCCTCAATGCCTTTAACGAGGCCTGTGACCACTGGCTCTCATTTTTCTGTTTCACACATTTCACTGACCGCGATGGAAAGTTCCAGCTGGCCTCTCTTGCAGAAAGTGGATTTGAGCCACTAGCACGTACCTGCGACTTCATGCTCACCGAAGAAGCCCATCATCTTTTCGTCGGAGAAACAGGCCTTGATCGAATCATCAAGCGTAGCGCTGAACTGACCAAAGAAACCGATGGCGACCCGACAAGAGCCGGCGGAATCCCCCTCGACATGATCCAGAGAGCCATCAACTACTGGTTCACCTTCAGTCTCGACCTGTTCGGCGGCGAGATCTCCTCGAACGCAGCGAACTTCTTCGGTGAAGGTCTCAAGGGCCGCTTCAAAGAACAATCCAGATACGAAGACCACATCATGAAGGATGGTGTCAAGATCATCCCACAGGTCATCAACAATACCGTGGTCGAAGAAGAGACTCCCTACAGAAACGCCATCAATGAAGTTCTTCGCGACGAATACATCGATGACGTACAACGAGCCCTCCGGAAATGGAATCGGACCCTCGAGAAATTAGAGCTCGACACAAGGATCACTCTTCCAAGTCGTCGATTCCATCGCCACCAGGGCATCTACGCCGACCATTCCTTTGATCCTGAAGGAAATCTGATCACCAAGGAAGAACTGGAGAAGAATGCAGATCGTTGGCTACTTAACAGCGCCGACAACGATTACCTCGTCTCCATCATGAATCAGGTCATCGAGCCGGGAAAAATGGCTAACTGGATCGCTGCTCCGTCACGTGGAATCAATGGGCAGCCGCTTGAGTTTGAATACGTTCGTCTCTAACC
>JBBWWC010000063.1:0-16347 GCA_050256555.1 Planctomycetota bacterium
CTTTCCCCGAGTCATGGACGCTTCGAAACCTCGGTAAGGTTTCAGACAGGCGGTATTAGATCTGGTCGCCAGATCTTTCCGATGTTGTTAGTCCGATGCTGTTAGTTGTTGTTGGCCTTTTTTGCGCGTTCTTGATAGTCGAGCAATGCTCCCTGGAGATCCCGGTCTTGCGGAGAGATCTGTAGTGCGGCTTCCAGCGCTGCTATCGCTTGTTCCTGGCGGCCAGAATCATGCAATGCGACGGCATGGACCAGGGCGTAGCGTGGTGATTCAGGAGCCAGCTCGGCAGCCCGGGCGAGACTGCTGATTGCTCGACTCTTATTGCCGGTGCGTACCAATGCCAGACCCAATGCGTGATGGAGTCCTGCATCTTCAGGTACGCGCTCGATGGCCTGTTGCAAAACCTGCACGCCTTCTTCATCTCGGTTCAATGCCCGTAACAAATCGGCCAGATTGACCGAGGCTGGTCCAAAGGACGGTTCTTTCTCGAGCGCTTTTTTGTAAGAAGCGAGAGCCATTTCTGCATCGCCTAGGCGGGCTTCCAGAGCACCTCGATTGACATGAGCCTCGGGTCGATCGGCATTGACCATCTGAGTTTTTCGATATTCTTCGATGGCTTGAAGCAATAAAGGATGAAGCTCTGCGGCCTCTGGATTTCTCAGTAGTGGCGCGAGAAGTTCAGCAGAAACCAATCGGACGATCAAACTTGAATCGGCCAGGTATTGCTGAATCCTGCCGGCGATGGCCTCGGGTGGAGCCATGGTCAGGGCCAGTAACGCGCCACGTCGAACCATCGGGTCCGGATCATCGAGGCCTACATCGACCAGATCGAGGGTCGTTGCATCGAGCCAGCGATTCAGTTCTGCAAGTGCTGTGGCTCTGGCGATGGCGGGTGTTTCATCGGACTCGATGGCCATGCGTAGTAGCTCTGGCGAGATCGCAGCTCCGGTTCGCGCCGCATGAAGTGCTTCGCCCCAGTGGAAGTTGCCCCCCTGCCCCTGCGGGAACCATTCAGTTAACTGCTGTGTGGCCCAGCGAGCATCACGATCCTGATGGCAGCTATTACAGGCATTGGGTGAGCCGATGCTGGTTGTCAGATCTGGTCGAGGAATTCTGAAGGAATGATCGCGACGGGAATCGACTTCCATGTAAATACGCGAGGTCATGTGGCAATCGATGCAGGAGCTTCCTGGACCATCCTGTTGGTGGTGATGATGCGATGGCGCATCGTAGATGGCGCTGTCGTGACAGCCGACACACAAGGAGTTCCCTTCGACATGAAGTGTTCCACTGTGCGGATCGTGGCAATCAGAGCAGCGAACCCCTTCGGCATACATCCGGCTCTGCAGAAATGATCCGTGGACATAAACTTCGTCGAGAATCTGGCCATCGTCGTGGTAAAGCCCTGTTTCGAGCAAGCTCAGCAGATGGGTTTCTGAAAGTGGAGATCCGGGTGTTGAGTCTGATACGAGAGCCGAGCGGCGTGAGTGACATCGTGCGCAGGTTTCTGTTTCATCGTGATGGGGAAGAGGCGGTTCTCTTCTCGCCACCTTCTGACCCTTGGGGCGGATCCAGTTACCTTTCTCGCCGGCGAGTCGAACCGGAAATCCGGTCTGCTTTGGCACGGCGGGGCGTTCCTTTGCTGGCAGGGCATTCCATGTCCGGGCCCATTCGACATGTTTGCTTCCAGGTCCATGGCATGCTTCGCAGGAGACATCGAGTTCTTGCCAGGTTGTTTTGAAAGTATCGGTTACGTCGTCATATCCTTTGACCAGCCCGGTGGAATGGCATTCGGCACACATATGATTCCAGTTGTTGAGAATCCCTGTCCAGTGAAGGGGATCGCCGGCCGGTGTTTGTTCGCCCGGGAACAAGGGGTACCAACGCTCTCCATCTTTGGCCTCTTTGGTTGCCCAGGCGACCGGATAGGACTGGAGGCGTCCGTTGGATCCCTCGACCAGTACTTGCTGACATGGAGTGGTTCCAAAAAAGTAGCGAACCGGCAGCGTTTTCTTGCCGTTGCCATCTTCGACTTCGACGACCGGTCCGTTCGGTTGCTGTATGAATCGAGAAAGGATGCCGCCGTGGCGAACTTCTTGACCGTCAAAGAGAGCCGTGGCTGCCGGATCTCCGATATTGAGCATGGCGAGGTCGTGATGAGAACCGGTCCAGCTGTTCAACTCCTGAGAATGACAAGCAGCACAAACTTGCCTACCGACATGTTGAAGAGATTCCTGTGCGCAGGTCAGCGTTGTTGTAGCAAACAGGAACAAGCCGACGAATAAGGTGTTTCGGCTGATTCTGGACAGATCGTCGGGCATCAGTTTCTCCTCTTCGGGCTGATCATGATGGATCAGGATCGGTGAGTCGAGGGCCGTTCAGAGATCTGATCAGTAAATCACTCGTTGATGGGAGACCGTACGGGTTATTTTTCATTAACGACAGGAGGTTCCAATTTCTTACACTCGCGAGTGGTCGATGGATATGGTCTTCTGTGCTGGATCTCACATTCAGAACCAAAAGAAATAGGGCTGTCCATGAGTTCGAGAAGATTAGATCACCATCTGAAACCTCTGGTCGAGGAGGAGCGGTTTGATCTTTACCGTTCAATTTCTCGCTATGCTGACGATGAGCTGGCGGGGCAATTGCTCGGTTGGGAACGTAACAAGGTTTTGGTTCCCGATGCGGTGCTGGAACAGCTCGGTGCGATGGGAGTTTTCGGATTGCCGATTCCGGAGACGTACGAAGGTCAGGGTGGTGGCCTGACCGATTTGGTGATGGCGGGACTGGCTCTTTCTTATCAAAGTCATTCGGTTGCGATTACTCCCGGAGCTGCGATTTCTCTGGGGGCGAATCCGATCCTGCGCTTTGGCAGTGAGAAACAAAAATCTGAACATTTACCTGATCTGGCCAATGGAAGCAGAATGTTTGCTTTCGGTCTTTCCGAACCTGGTCGAGGTTCTGATGCGGCGAATCCAGAGGTTGTTGCGGAAGCTACGGCAGATGGATTTGTTATTCGGGGAGAGAAGTGCTGGTGTACCAATGCAGCGTGGGCGAGCCATATCGTGGTACACGCCTTGACCGATCCGCATGGGAAAAATGGGCATCGGAGTACCTGTTTTATCGTGCCCAGGGATCGAGCGGGAGTTCATTACCAGGAGATGGATGGGAAGACGGTCTGGCCGCTTTCTTCGACCGGCTCGATAGTTTTTGATTCTGTTGCGGTGAGTTCCGATGAGATTCTTGGGGATCTTCATGAGGGGTTTCATGTCATGGCGACGACTCTCAATGGAGGTCGTTTATTTGTCGCTACTCTGGCACTGGGCTCACTGGCTTTCGCACTCGACAAGGTGAGCCACTATGCACAACAGCGTGACCAATTTGATGGGCCGATCGGTCGATTCCAGCGAGTGCAGGACGTGATCCTGGAAATGGATCTGGTTCTCGAAAGAAACCTCACCTGGCTGCTGACCCTCAGTCGCAGATATGACGCTGGAACGATGGAACGTGAACAAGCAGCGAAGTTGAAGATCGATACCAGTCGGGCAGCATCCTGCTTGTTACTGGAAGCGATGGAGGTCTGTGGTGGCGTGGCCAGTCTCGACGAGTTTGGATTGGCCAGACATTCGGCCGATTTGTTTGTCACAAGAGTGGGCGAGGGGTCTAACCGGGCCTTGATGACTCAGGCCGTTCGTCCGCTGCTTTCGGATATCGCCGATCAGTTGCAGTAACCGGGTCATTTTGCTCTAGCGGTTGCCAGGCATCGGGTAGCAGTACTGCGTATACGGGGTTTCTACTTTGCTCTGTAGTTCCAGATGCCGGATCAACAGCGATGGGCTGATGGTAGAGACCGGTACAAATCCACTTTCTGCGCCACACCATGCATTGTCAATTTCCTGACGATCTCCGGCCGCAATGATGCCGTGAATGGCATTGAGCGGAGTTCCGATGAAGTTGACGCCGCGTACCAATTCTTCGCGCCCATCGGGATAAATCCGGGAAGCCAAATTTACATCCCCGAGGAACGCCTGGAAGTCATACGCTTCAGTGGCCGTCTCTCCGCCGGAAGCATTGAGGACTCGGATCCCATACGGTGCGCCTTGCATCTTGACCTGTTCGATCAGCTGTTCCTTCATCGAGTTTTCATCATGACGAACTTCAGACTCGAGGATCGTGACGCCCATGCGGCTCATCGCCCTCTCGTGGCGATGTGATCGAGCATGGCCATTGGAGCGGTGCCCCTTTTTGATGGGCGTTCTTCCGCTGAGAAATCCGGAGAGGGTGCCACCATCAATCAAACGAGCATCCGCTACAGGAGTTCCTTCGTCATCGAATTGATAATGGCCGACCAGATCAGTTTCTTTGCCCTGGGGATCCTTCCATGAGCGTAGACCTGGGTTGTCGTTGAGAGTGAGAAACTCGGGTAGCACCTTTTTCCCGAGCGAGTCAGCGAACGTACGTGCTTCACCACTGGCGCGCAGTCGGTTTCCTTCCAGGCGATGACCGAGGGCTTCATGAACCAGTAATCCGGCAGGTACAGGATCGAGCAGAACCGGGCCTGAATAGGAATGAATTCGCGGTGCCACGGCGATCTTGTCGAGCAGTTTGGCCGCCGACCGTATTTCCTTTCGAAAAGTCGCCAGATCAGGTAACTGCTCTGGTGAATTGACAAAATGACTGATCGACCAGGGAAGAGCATCTCCCTTGTCACTGAGGTACCAGAGATATCCTTCCAGTTGCCAGTAGGAACGGCTTTCGATGATCGATGAGCCTTCCGTATTGACGAACAGGTTGGTCTGGTGTCGAACCTTTAACTCGACGTGACTGTTTTTGATCAAGGGGAAGGATCGCATCGTGGCACTGGCTTTTGTGACATAGTCTGCCCAGTACTCGCGATCCACTGCTGGCAACTGTGTGGTGCCATGAGAGATGGTTGGCTCATGTTTTTGCCAGGCGCCAAGGTGCTCTGTGGTGTCGAGGTAAGTCAGTTCGTGTGCTCGTTTACGGAGATAGGCTTCTTCTGCTTCTCGATACTTGGCATCGGTCAATCGCCAGAGTCCGATTCGCATCGGATCCGATCGATCAGAAATGGGAAGTTCGACATATCCATGTGATTCATCTTCTTTGGAATTGTCGAAGAGGCCTCCATCGGCGACCTGATCACGCCGATGGCTGCCGACATGTGTGTCGGCAAGGCAATTTCTTCTCTGGTAAGTTTCGTTGCGATAGAGCGAGCCGTATCGAGCTTCTACTTCAAGGATGTCGAGATCACGAATTTGATAGGAAAGGTAGTAGAGCTTTGGAAGTCCCGGTTTTTTGAGGCCCTTGGTGGCTCTGCGGGCTTCTTCACCAGCAACACGGGCAAGCCGAAGTGCGGAGTTTCGATTCAATCGGACTCCTTGAGCAGGCTGATCACTCGTGCATCTGGGAGTTTATTTCTGCCCTCCAAGAAAAGCAGTTCCATCAGAAACGCACAGCCTATTACGACACCGCCCAGTTCTTCTATCAGCTGGCAGCAGGCAGCCATGGTTCCCCCGGTGGCCAGCACGTCATCGACGAGCAGTACCTTCTGTCCTGGTTGAATGGCATCGGCTTGCATCTCTATCTTGTCAGTACCGTATTCGAGCGCATATTCGACGGAGCAGATTTTCTTGGGCAGTTTTCCAGGTTTCCGGATGGGGACAAATCCGATTTCCATTTTGATTGCGAGCGGAACTCCAAACAGGAATCCTCGAGATTCTGGTGCAGCAATGATTTCGACATCCAGGTCAGCTACCTGTTCGGCAAGGAGATCGATAGAAGCTGGAAATGCTCGCGGACATGCCAGAAGGGGAGAGATGTCTTTGAATTGTATCCCGGGTTTCGGGAAGTCGTTCACCGTGTCGATCTTTTGCGTTAATAGATCGAGCCGTTCATCGATGGGTTTGTTCAAGAGATCCCCTTCCTGTGGAAATGGTCCGGAGCGGTGAGCTCCGGACCGTGAAGTGGATGCTATCCGAACCCTCGATGGGGGGGAAGAGTTGCGCAGCCTAGCTGACAGTCTCTTCTAGCTCTTCGTCGTAGATCTCGGGTTGTTCGATCTGCCCCTCAGCGACCAGTTCCTGGAGCTTTCCGAGGGCGTCGTTTTCGAGCTGGCGGACTCTTTCACGGGAGAGATTGACCCTCTGGCCGATCTCCTTGAGGGTCATCTGTTCGCCATTATCGAGCCCATATCTCATCCGCAGGATGGTTTTCTCACGATCATCGAGGTGCCCGAGAAGATTCTGAATCATCTCGACCTGGATCTTCTTTGCCAGAGAAGTGTGCGGTTGAGCCTGCGATGGATCTTCGATGATGTCTGAAATGGTCCAGGAGTTCTCGATGGAAATGGTCTGGCTGACGGAATCTGCGACATGCAGAGCATTCTGGATGATCGCGGTTTTTTCGAGCGGGATTTCCATCCGCTCAGCAATCTCATGAAAAAGCGCTGGGCGACCCAGCTCGATGGCGAGATCTCCAGCCGCTTTCTTCCACTTGGTGATGGTTTCCACCATGTAAGAAGGAATACGAATCGATTTGACCGTATCGATGAGCGCTCTCTTGATCGATTGTTTGATCCACCAGGTTCCGTAAGTACTGAATCGACATTCGGCAGCAGGATCGAATCTTTCGACGGCTTTCAGGAGTCCCAGGTTTCCTTCCTCGATGAGATCGAGAAGTGGGAGTCCACGTTCGACATAGTGCTTGGCAATACTGACGACCAGTCGAAGATTTGAACGGACCATCTTGTCCCGTGCTTCGGGATCGCCTTTACGCACTTCAATGGAAAGTTCTCTTTCCTCTTGCGCAGTTAACAGCGGGTGCCTGTTGATGTCATGGAAGTATGCTTCCAGGCCGACCTCGCGAGCTTGCATCTGAGTTCCCTTCCGTGGCGAGTCTGGGTACCCGACCAACGGTCGGCCGGGAGTTCCCCGGAGTGGATCTCGCCCACGGAATGTTCATCGGTCGCGAAGGGGCTCTAACTTTACAGGATTCTCATTCAGTTCGGTTTTTCGGGCCCACCAGCTCTTCCATAGCCCAGAAATTTCCTCCTGTGCAGCATTGCGCTCCTGAATATCGGTGATGGAGAAAGTGTTCCACCAGCCCAGATCGACCCCTGTGAGCCGTCTGAGCATGGGTATGGCATAACTACGTAGATTTCGAGTGTCGGTTCTCTGGACCAGGGCGTTGAGCAGCCTTTGGCGGGGAATTGCTTCCGAGTGGCTGTCCTTGGAGATGAGGGTTTCGAGGGATCGTAGAGCCATCGGCAGCTGATTTTCGAGGACACGGTTTCTCTCGGGAACCGGCAATTCGAGCCAGGTGAGGACCTGATCGACGGCGGTGGGGTTTCCGATCAGTATCAACATCTCCAGCGCTTTCTGAGCATCTCGGGTGATACGTGTTTCGAGTGTATTGAGAGCCGAGATCAGCAGATCAATGCCGCGATCATCTTCGAGGGCGAGCAATCCACGTGCGACCGCTTCATTCGGAGTTTCTTCCCACATCCGGATCAGAATTTCGAGAGCAGATGTGAGTTTGAGAGTTGTCGCAATATCGATGGCTGCCATCTGTGAGGTTCGATCCGCAGATTCGAGAGCTTCAAGAATCGATTTCTCGACATCGCTCCAGTCGATGGTGGGATCCCAGCCCTGTTGTTTTTGACCCGTTTCCGGATCGAGTGTTTGCAACAGAACGAGTGTTTGGTAACTGATGTTCGACCGAATCTCGGCGCTCTCTGGCCCCAATCGAGTTGAGTTATAGCGATGAGCCCAGCGCCGCCATTTGGTTCGTAACCGTGCCAGTACCGGACGATTTTCGAACAGGAGAATCGATCCGGACAGGCGGTAGGTATTATTGACATTGTTTTCGATCAGGATCGATTCATCTTCGCCTTCATTACCGATTCGAATCACCCGCTGGCCTGTTTTCAGAATCAAACGTTGCATACGGATCGGTATGGCGGTGCCCTGCGGATCGATTTTCAAATCTACCATCGATAGCTGAACCCAGGTGCCATCGGCAGGTGGGTCGGGATAGAGTTCTTCTGCAGGTAAATCAACGAGTCGTTCTTTCCAGTATTCGGAACGTTTCACGTAAAAATCAGTACTTTTGGTTCGCGGTCGAGGTGGTGATGGACCGCCGACATTTTTTGTCAGCAACTGATCAGCAGTAGAGCGATGATTCGGAGCTCCTTTTTCGAGAGCTATTGCCAGCATTGAGAGCAGGGCTCGTCGGGCAGTTTCGGAGAGAAACTTGAAGTTTGTGAGGCGCGTGATACAGCTCCGGACCCTGAAGCTCACCGTGGTGTCTGTGCTGGCAAGACCGAATCCAATTTTCTCGATGGCTTGAAGCCAGATCTCTTCATCGATTCCGACCTTGCGATCTTGTGCAGTGAGAACTCCGAGGGCGATTTCTGCGTGTTGCGAAGCCAGAAGTTCGACCACCGACGGCTCCCATCCAGTCGGGAGAGACACGGAGTTGTTGGACAGATATGCGAGGGTTCCCAGAATCAACGGGATCCGTCCGCTGGATTGGGCGATGTCGTCAGCCAGAGCATCTGCGATGCCGCCCTGGAGGCATTCGCTCCATGTTTCTGTGGGCATGATCTGGTGAAGAGCGGTCCACAGCGATGCCATCCGGGAATTGGTCCAGCGAAGGACCGGCAGTGCTTCCGAAGAAAGGATCGCCTGGATCAATATTTTGCCGTGAGTTTGGGCAAACTGTGGGTCTTCGATTTTATCCTGCAGAGCCTTCCAGATTAGATGCTGACTCCAGGGCGAGAGATCGCCGCAATGCTGGACAAAAAGGTCGATCGAATTTTCAATATTTGCATCGATCAGGAAAGGGATCAGGGCATCAATTCTCTCCGCTGACATGGTATCGGTTCCATCGAGGTGGAGAGAAACCAGATCCGCAAGCTGAATCGCTGCTTCCGGATCTTTTCGACAGAGTCGTGCGATCAGTGTTGCGTCATGAAGGCGTTTGTTCGAAGAAGCTCGAGTCTCTGGTATTTCGCCAGCTTGCTGCCAGATTCCTGCCAGGAGCATCAAGGCTGGATCGTCGCTATCGGGGAGTTTTTCTTTGATAGCATTCGCTATGCGTTGTTGGGGAGAGAGTTCACTGGATTCTTCATCGAGCTCGTTACTCAGGAGTGCCACCCAGGTGGCGAGTTCTCCATCGGTTCTGATTTCCCCTTGTGCTTTTTCCATAACCACTCGTTCTTCAGAGAAGATGACCCATGGAGTTCCCGAGGCGACACCTCGGGCTGGTGGGCCGGAGATACTGGCCGTGTTGATTCCTGGAAAAAGAATCTCGATCGAGTACGGAGGTTCGGTGCCACGGATTTCGGCCTGGATCCGTCGCTCCTCCTTGTGTGACGCAACGGTGGTCTGGACGAGATTCTTGTGATGAAATCGAATGGTGGTGCCGGTGATTTCTTGTCGGATGGATCGTTGGTTGGCATCCGGTAGATTTCCGATACGGACGACGTCGAGATACAAAATCGGTGGAGACAGGATGGCCAGTAACTCCTTGGCCCTGGCTCGGATCTCCGGATCCGGATGGAGAAGGGTGGCGCGAAGGTCTTCCACCGCTGCTGGACCAGCTTCAAGAATCTGCCGAGCCGCTTCTTCCCGTCGTGCCCAGTCATCGGCCCCCAGATCTGCAATCCAGGTCGTTACATCGTCATCTGGTGCCTGTAGATGCAATGGAGCGGGGGTCAGCAGGCAGAAGAGGAGGAGGGCGGCTAGCATGGTATTTCCAGGTAATGACACAGCACCGTAATTGCGCAGTACCCGGGATTCTCCTATTCTTCCTGATTAAGACAGTTCACCGCTGGAAATCACTCAAGGGAATGATGGCCAAGAGCCGATATTCCATGTGGAGCATATTTCCAGATGAGACGTGCGGCTCTTGGAAGTGTCCTTGACGGAGGAGGACAGTCCTTTCCGATCAGGTGCTCCCTTAAAGGATACCCCGAATCGAGCCATGGTGCAGGTTCGTGGCTTTCTGAAATACTGTAGGAGGCGTCAGCGTGGTCGATAGCTCCCTTGAAATAGAACTTCGCGAGGGTTTAGTAGGCCTGGATGAAGTCAAGAGTGAGAATCGATTCGAGGTTCTAGGTGCTTTGATGCTCGGCGCTTTACTGAAGAGATTCGGCGCCCGTTGCGTCACTTTGCATCTGATTTCTGCCCCGAATCATCAAGGAGATCGTCAGGTCAGGGAGCTCCTGGTCCGCCACGCCGCAGGTCAACGCCCATCGAATTCCATCGACCTTGATCTTCTCGAGAGCCTTGGTGTTCTTGAGATTCCACAGTTGATTCAGTCCAACGAACCCGGTGCGCCCGATCCGATATTGAGTTACTCGTTACCATTACTCGCTGGGGAGAGGGTGCTTTTTCTGATCGAGGGAGATCCCGTGATTGGATTCCCAAAATCAGCACCTGCAGCATTTCGATCGATGCTGGATCAAGTTCAATTTGATATGCGAGATTTCTATCTGATCACCAGGCAGTCGGAGTTGATCGAGGAGCTGGAGTCGCGGCTTGAGAATCTGGAAGAGATTGTCAGCACGCAGGATCTCGAGATCGATCAGCAGGAGGCCGATTCGATTTCTCCTCAGAGCGCCGCCATTGTTAGCGTGGGTGCTATTTCGACGGTCGATAGCGACATGAAAGAAATCTTGTCCCAGGTAGAACGGTTACGTGAAACGGATTTAAGCATCCTGATTCACGGCGAAACTGGTACCGGTAAAGAACTGCTGGCTCGAGCATTGCATGATGATACGGCAAGATCTGAATCGAGTTTCGAGATTGTTTCTTGCGGCTCATTGGCTCCGTCATTAATCGAGGGTGAGCTCTTCGGATGGCGTAAGGGTGCTTTCAGCGGTGCTGAGGAAGATCGAGCCGGTGTCTTCGAACGCGCCAGTGGTGGAACGGTACTGCTCGATGAAGTCGGAGATTTACCGCTCGAGATCCAGCAGAAGTTGCTCCGGGTTTTACAAGAAGGCGCACTGCGTCCGGTCGGTGGGGCAGAGCAGATTTTTGTCAATGTGCGTGTCATTGCCTCGACGAGGCATGACCTGCAAGAGCTGGTGAAAGCTGGTCAGTTCCGGGAAGATCTCTATTACCGACTGGCGGGTTTCATTCTGGAAGTCCCTCCCCTGCGAGAGCGATCTGACGATATTCCGCTACTGGTCAAGCGTTTCATCTCTGAGATGGAACCAGTCGAAGAAACACCGAAACGATTTTCCAAGAGTGCGATACGTGAGCTGATGACTTGTCCGTGGCCAGGAAATATTCAACAGCTGAAGAATGTTGTTCAACAGGCCATCTTGACCTGTGATCAGAGAACCGTTCCGCGCAAGGCGATCGAGCAATATCTAGAAGGTCTGGTCAGTGAACGATTGCAAGGTGATAAGGTCCATTCCACAGTGGAAGAAGTGTTGTTGAGAATCCCCGCCTCAGAAGGTTTTAATGACATTATTGCTGAAGTGGAACGGTTAGTGATCTTGACTGCTTTGCAGAGAAACCGTGGCAATAAATCTCGCGTGACGAAGCAGCTCAAGATTCCGCGTCAGACTCTGTATAACAAGATCGATCGTTACGGAATCGAAGAGTCTGAATACAAGTAGCAGTCCTTCAGGCAGCTCGCAGGATCGCTTCTGCGACCATTATGAAAATTATCGCTGCAGTTACATCATTGAAGCTGGTGATGAATGGGCCTGCCACCAGAGCTGGATCCAGTCCTGTTTTTTCGCAGACAATCGGGAACAGTGTTCCGCATGTGTTTGCAAAGACGATGCCGGCTCCAATGCCGATGGCTATTGCGCTGGGGAGTTTGAACCATTGGTCAGATAGTACGAAGCCTGTCGCAGCAAAAATAACAGCGCCGACAACACAACCGATGGCGATGGCAATGAGCAATGATACGACCACTTCCTGGCGCAAGAGACGGAAGATAGAGCGTCCCATTTCGATGTCTCCGACGGCCATTCCACGGACGACAATCGTCGCCGATTGGGTACCCACTCCGCCGGCGATTCCCATCACCAGAGGAATGAAGGCTGCCAGTAACAGGCGCTGGTCAGTAGCCGAGGTGAGTATTTCAGACAGATCGTGCTGATCCGGATGTAGCCATGCGAGGATGAATCCACTGATCACGGGTAACAGTAACCATGGGATCCTGGCCATGGCACGTTTCAGTATCTTTTGCTGTGCCGGGTGACTTTCCGGGGCTCCTGCCAGTCGGTATATGTCCTCATCGGCCTCGTCGGAAAGAACCTCGACGATGTCATCGATGGTAGCGACTCCCAGAAGGTGCTCGTTTTCATCGACGACAGGAATTGCCTGAAGATTATATTTTCGTGCCAGCTGTGCGACATCTTCCTGGTCTTCATCGACGAGTACGGAAATGACTTCCGTGGTCATCAAGCGATTGATTTTTTGTTGTGGATCAGAGCCGAGTAGATCCCGAATGGAGAGCACTCCGATGAGATGTCGATTTGCATCAATGATGTAGATGTAATTGACGACTTCGGTATCGATGTGCTCCTGAATTAGCGTCAGAGCTTCTTTTGCAGTGTGCTGCGGTTCGATGGTGATGTAATCAAGGGTCATGATTCCGCCGGCCGAGTGCGGAGGGTGTTGCATCAATCGCAACAACTCGACGGTGGTAGCCGGCTCCATCTCGGCGAGGACTTCTCTGCGTTGTGGCTGAGGAAGTTCGTTGAGAAGATCGGTCGCCTCATCGGGAGGCATTTCCTCGAGTATCTTTTTTAGTCGCGGGACTCCGAGAGTCTCAACGACTTGTTCTCTTGATGTGGCATCCGTTTCATCGATGACTTCAGCCTGAGCATCTGTTTCGATGGCTTCGAAAACTTCGAGCTTCTCATGCGGTTCCAGATCGTCGAGGATGCCTGCGATGTCCTCGGGTCGAACTCCCAGGAGTAGTTCCTTGAGGTGGATATCATGATCTGGGCTGGCGATGCAGGAACGGATGGCTTCGATGAGGTTCGTGGGATCGTGGGGTAATTGAGACAAGTCGAGAACCTCCTAACCATTGCGAGTCTGTGAGTGGATCGTCTCCATCTGGCCCCAAGACATCAACAGATCCAGGCACCTGTGCGCCTGCCACGGTGGCAGGTCTGTTCTGCCGGATCGGCCGCTGGCTGTCATATTGGCAGCATTGCTCCCTTCCGGGTCTGCCATTAGGCGAGCTTCGTGACCACAAGTTCTTATTTTATAGTGACTTGCGAATCCATCGATAGGCCTTGGTTGGGCGGCACGATCATTGCAAAATAGAGGATTGCCCGGTCGGGATCGGGATCTGGAAGGTCGCTCTGATGTTCTCTGAGATTTCCACACCAGGAAATGGATCTGGAAATGGATCTGCTGGAACGAGTTTCTCAGGTTCTCAATATCGCGTATTGCTCGCAGATGACGATGTCGGGGTTCGTGGCAGTTTGGCAGCTTTGCTCGATGGAGATGGATTCCGCACGGAACACGCCAGTGGTGGTCAGGAAGTTTTGACGAAGTTGCGAAACTTTCAGCCCAAAAAAGACTCGGTGGGATCCGCAGTGCGTCCGTTTGATTTCTTGGTGCTGGATGTACATATGCCGGATCTTACAGGTGTTGAAGTCTTGCGGCGGATTCGTAGCGAATATCGCTGGAGGTTTCCGGCTCTTTTTGTCAGTGGAGAAGCCAGTGTTGAGTTGAAAAGAGATGTTGAAGAGGTGGGAGGTTTCGCCTTGTTGCCGAAACCAGTCGAGCCAGATCTTTTCCGGAGCAGAATCCGGGATCTTGTTCGAACCCTGTTGGAAAATTAATTTAAAGCTGATAGCTGAGATTCCCCTGGCGGGAGTTGCAGAAATCGAAGAGTGAAAGTTCATAAGAACACGAGAAAGGGAGGCGACTCCAATGTCGAAACTCAATCTTCGTCCGCTCAATGACAAGATTGTCGTAAAGCGGCTCGAAGCGGAAGACCGTACTAAGGGTGGAATCTTTTTGCCTGACAATGCGAAGGAAAAGCCAAGAGAGGGCAAAGTAATGGCCCTTGGAGATGGCAAGTTGCTCAAAGATGGCAACCGCGCAAACTTCCAGGTCAGCAAGAACGATCGAGTGATCTTCAGTTCCTACGCTGGAACCGAGATCAAGGTGGAGGGTCAGGAGTATTTGATCATGAGTGAGGACGACGTCCTCGCCATCGTCAACGCTGACTAATTCAGAGAGATTAACCGAGTCTTTCGTTGAGCAAGAACTCACGAAAGACAGAAGAATATGAGAGGAACTGACACGATGGGCGCAAAGCGCATCGCGTTCGACCACGAAGCCAGAGACGCTGTACGCCGTGGCGTACAGAAGCTCGCCAGAGCTGTCATGGTCACGCTCGGTCCCCGGGGCCGTAATGTCGTTCTCGAGAAATCCTTTGGCGCACCCACAGTCACCAAAGACGGTGTTACCGTGGCGCGTGAAATTGAACTCGAGGACTCTTTCGAAAATATGGGAGCGCAGATGGTCAAGGAGGTTTCTTCGAAAACTTCCGACAATGCCGGAGACGGCACCACCACTGCGACCGTGCTTGCCAACGCAATCTTTAACGAAGGTCTGCGTAATGTTACGGCGGGTGCCAATCCGGTGAGCTTGCAACGCGGCATTCAAAAGGCCGTTGAGCGCATCATTGTTCAACTCGGTGAAATGTCGACCGAGGTCAAGGACAAGACCGAGATTGCTCAGGTGGGTAGCATCGCTGCCAATAATGACCCAGAGATCGGCGAGATCATCGCAGATGCGATGGAGAAAGTCGGTAAAGACGGAGTCATCACCGTGGAAGAGGGGAAATCCCTCGACACCACCGTGGACTGGGTTGAGGGAATGCAGGTTGACAAGGGTTACCTTTCGCCGCATTTCGTGACTGACACCGAAGAGATGGCCTGTGTTCTTGAAGATCCGTACATCCTGATTCATGAGAAGAAGGTCGGCTCTATCAAGGATCTGGTTCCTCTGCTGGAAAAGATTGCGCAATCCGGAAAGCCGATTCTGGTTCTTGCTGAGGATGTTGAAGGCGAAGCTCTTGCGACCCTGGTCGTCAACAAGCTTCGTGGAACCTTCTCATGCTGCGCCGTGAAGGCCCCAGGATTTGGTGATCGTCGCAAAGCGATGCTCGAGGACATTGCGATTCTCACCGGTGGACGTGCCATCTTTGATGATCTTGGAATCGACCTGAAGAACGTTGATATTTCGTTCCTCGGTCGTGCCAAGAAGGTCATTATCGAGAAAGAGGCGACCACTCTTATTGAGGGCGCTGGTTCGTCTGCTGACATCAAGAGCCGGATCGATCAGATTCGCGCCGAGATGGATAAGGCTTCTTCCGATTACGATCGCGAAAAGCTGCAGGAGCGTCTGGCCAAGCTTTCCGGTGGTGTTGCTCAAATCAACGTTGGAGCCGCAACCGAGACCGAGATGAAAGAAAAGAAGGCTCGCGTCGAGGACGCTCTTCACGCAACACGTGCTGCCGTCGAAGAAGGTATTGTACCTGGCGGTGGAGTGGCTCTTTTGCGTGCCAGCCTGATTCTCGACAGCGTTTCGCTGAACGGTGATGAAGCGATTGGTGTGGATATCGTCCGTCGGGCGGTTGAGGCTCCGATTCGTCAGATCGCCGAGAACGCTGGCGTCGATGGCGCCATCGTGAGCGAGCGTGTCAAGGCGGGTAAGGATTTCCATGGTTTCGATGCTCTCAATATCGACTACGTCGACATGATTGAGGCTGGAATCATCGATCCGACCAAGGTGACTCGTACGGCTCTCGAGAATGCTGCTTCCATTGGAGGCTTGCTTCTGACAACCGAGGCCGTGGTCAGCGACATGCCGAGTAATGATGACGCTGCTGGTGGCGGGGGTGCTCCCGCTGGCATGGGCGGCATGGGCGGCATGGGTGGCATGGGTGGCATGGGCGGGATGTACTAGTCCTGAACGTTTGACCCGACACTCAAAGAGCTCCGCGGCGCATTGCGTCGCGGAGCTCTTTTTTTACAGCTCTCTTTATTTTACAGCGCTCTTTTTTTTGCTGATGAGATTCTACGAGCGGGATTCTACGGGCGGGACGATTTCAGGGCGGGACGATTTCAAAGGAGATTTTTAACGGGAGCCACCGGATCTGCCACCGCCAGCTCTGCCGCCACCAGCTCTGCCGCCACCAGCTCTGCCACCACCAGGTCTGCCACCGGGTCTGCCGCCAGGTCTGCCACCAGGTCTGCCACCACCAGGTCTGCCACCACCAGGTCTGCCGCCAGGTCTGCCACCAGGTCTACCACCAGGGCCACTACGCGATGGC
>JBBWWC010000064.1:0-3518 GCA_050256555.1 Planctomycetota bacterium
TCGCCGTTACTTTGATAACTATGCCTATGTTGATCGTGTGGCGATCGATCAAGCTGCGAGGCGCTGTGGGATGGGTGTCGCTTTCTATGCGTGGCTGGAAGCCTGGGCGCGATCAGCCCGTCTCTCTTCCATCGTTTGCGAGGTCAATCTGGAACCGAGAAACGAGAGTAGCATCGATTTCCACCACGCCTGTGGCTTCCGTGAAGTGGGCCAGTACATCGGCCGTGGCAAGCCGGTCATGATGATGCAGAAGCTGCTGGAACGACGAACCCCGTAAAAATTATTCCGGTTTGGCGTAGCCGATCACTCCCTGAGACACCCGCGGTCCGGCGTTACCGGTCGGTTGGCCACCGTCATCGACCTTGGCATGGATGATGACTCCTCGCCCGATGATGGGATTGTGGGATCCATCGAGAGTTACGTTGTGAATGCGAATCGAATATTTGGCAGTGCCTTCAGTGTCAGCGGTCAGATTACCCAGATCTCCGGCGTGGCGTATCTCGGAGGTGGGTAGGGAATGCGCATGTCCTTCGGGGTTGTAATGGCCGCCGGTACCCTTGCCGTCTTCTTTTCGTAGATCGCCGTACTGATGGATGTGAATGGCATGATCGCCGGGGGTCAGGCCATGGATGAAGGCCTCGACCAGGACCCCACCTGCATGGTCACCGTCCATCGTGAAGGTGACGGTTCCGTGAGCCTGGTTGCCGGCGGTCGGACTCATCACCGCAACCAATCTCTGGCCTTGCTTGGCAATGCTTTCAGCGAGTTCTTTTTCCTTCGACATTGCAGCGTGCTTTTGTTCTGCATGCTTTTTGGCGACTTCATAGTCTTCTCGCGCCGCTTGGCTCGAAGGTGGCTCGCAACCCAAGATGAAACCGAACAATAGAGCCAGTAGAAAAATGAAGTTCGAGCGAATGGTCATTGCGCTTCTCCTTTTTGGGTAATCATTTCAGATATCATCGTTGGCAGATCTCTCTGCATCCAGCTACTTGTCGAAGTTCATTCCAATTGTGGCTATCATGGTTCTCATGCATTGCGACTGTCGCCCCTTACTCCTGTCTTTTACGGTGGCCGTGCTGGTGTTTCCAGCACTGCTTTTGCCACTGTTTTCTGCCAGTCCTCAGGATGCACCCGATCTGGGACCCAATCGCAGCGACGAACCGCTACTCGAACAGTTTTCGCTGCAGGGTGCGGTGTCTTTTGCCGATACCACCGCCCTGCAGTGGGAGCAGCAGAGAGACTGCGTCACCTGTCACACCAATGGTCTGTACCTGGTGGCGCGCTCAAAGGTCTCTCCCGCCTCGGCAGAAAATCAGCGTGCCCGCGGGTTCGCCCGGGATTACCTGAACCGTTACGTGGTCGACAAGAAGGCTCCTTCGGGACAGCGCGGAGCGGTCGAGGGACTGGTTGCGACCAGTTGTTTCCTGGCCATCAGCGACATGGCTACCGAGGGAAAACTCTCCAGTGATACCCGCAGGGCCCTCGATCACATGTGGAGTCTGCAAGATGAAGATGGGGCGTGGGGTGCCTGGCTCAAGTGTGGCTGGCCACCCTTTGAAAGCGATGATCATTTCGGCGTGACGCTGGCAGCGGTGGCCGCGGGAATGATGCCGGAATCCTATCGCCGTGGCGACAAGGCGAAGCTGGGACTGCAGCGTCTGGCGAAGTGGCTCGGTAAAAATCCACCGCAGAATCTTCACCATAAGGGGATGATGTTGTGGGCTGCCAAGGAACTGCGGGGGTTGCTCAGTTCTGCGACCCGAAAGATCTGGAGCCAGGAACTACTCAAGATGCAGCGACCCGATGGTGGCTGGCGTCTGGTCGATCTCGGAGCCGGAAAGTGGAAACGGCCTGAAGATGAGGCCGACAAGTTACCCAGCGATGCCTATGGCACCGCCTTTTCCATCTTCGTTCTTCGCCAGGCCGCGATCGAGGCCGATCATCCCCAGCTGGTGCGCGGTCTCGAATGGCTACGAAAGAGTCAGCGCCAGAGTGGCCGCTGGTTTGTTCGTTCGCCCAAACGCGACGGCAAGCACTACATCAGCCACGCCGCCACCCAGTTCGCCATCCTGGCGTTCACCAGTTGCGGCGAGGAGCTCTGATCATCGCTTCACGGTAGCCGATTTGATCTCGGCGGCAGCGACTGCTTTCTCGATCAATTCAAGAGCGTGAGTGCCCTGTAGTGCTTCGTTCTCACGGGCGGCTCTGAGTACAGGAGCCATCACTCCTGATGCCCCTTGAACAGCACCACTGGCCTCAGGCTTTGCACCGGCTGACAGTAGCATCGGGATGATGTCCAGATTGTGCTCACAACATTCCCATGCGGCAGTCAGTAGTGGGCTGTATCCTCTTTTGTTCTCACGATTGACATCGGCACCGGCATTTATCAGCATCCGGACGATCTCGGTCGAGTGCCTGCAGCGATAAGTCGATCGACATATCCCTGGGCCACGGAGGCTCTCGATGATCATGGAAAGCCCTTGTGGATCTGGATCGGCTCCCAGTTCCAGCAGTAATGCGAAGACCTCAGGGGATTTTTGGAATCTTATCGCCGTTCCCAGTGCAGTTGCCTGCGAGACTCCATCGAAACGGGCTCCCCTTGAGACCAACCAGCGAATTTTTTCTTCCCATAGTGGATCGAAAGATTCTACCGGCTCCGGTGGATCCAGACCTCTCTTGATGTATATCAGGTCAAGTCGGTGCTGGTTGATATCGAAGGATGAATTATCTGCATCTTTCTTCGGTAGAGCGTCAGGGGCATTCATTACCACGTGATCCAGTGGTGAGCACCGCCGCTTCTTTTCACCGGATTGTCCGTTCACATCCGCACCCAGTTCGATCAGGAGATCGCCTGTCTTCTTCCAGTCCGAACGGGAGTTGATGCGGAGATTCGTGGACAGAGGGGTGCTTGAAAATTGCCACTCAGCATCCAGATCGGCTCCTGCCTCGGCCATTGCACGAACCAGTTCTGATTTTTTCTGAAATTTCTCCGGAGTGGTCCCATCTTTGAAGACGGAAAAATGGAGGAGTGTAATGGTGTTGTCCTTGTATTCAAGGGGCATACCGCTAGCAAGGGCCTGCTTCAGGTGGTCAACCGAACTGCTGGCCAGTAGCCATTTGTTGCGTTTCTCTGCATCGTTGAGCCAGGACCAGGGGATTCGGTCCTCGACGAAATCGATGACGAAGGGTGCAGCCACCAGCAAACTGGTCAGCACCAACTTGGTTGGACTGAATTTCTTCTTCGAACGCTGTAGTGCCTGCGAAAGGTGTTTTCCACGGCGTTTCGGCTGGGTTGTGTCTGGAGTGTTCTGTAAATTGTCGGTCATCGGACCCTCCCTCCTCAGAGAAGTTTCGTTCCTACAGTTAGAATCCGAAATCGGGAGGAGATCGGACAGGAGCTTCAGAATGCTCTGATCAGGCTTTTCAGGGCGGCTTCTGGCCGATTCAGCGTGGGCTTACAGTTGTCGAGATGCTTTGCTGGACCCAGCGAAGTTCGGCGGCGATGCCATCGATGAGGT
>JBBWWC010000065.1:0-3097 GCA_050256555.1 Planctomycetota bacterium
GCAATATACCGACGATGTGCCGATGAGATCGAACGAGCCCTCGAAAAACGCTGGATCGAAAGGATCATGTCGACATGAAAGCCATCATAGGATCAGACCATGCAGGAATAGATGGTCGTAAAGAAGCGCTGAAAGTTCTGAGTGCTAGAGGTTGGGAAGTCGAGGAGCGTGGCCCAAAAAATACCGATGAAAAAGCTGACTACCCGGATGTTGCACATCTCATTGCCGCAGCAGTAACCACCGGAGAAGCAGAGCTCGGAGTTCTGGTTTGCGGAACAGGACAAGGGATGGCCATGACTGCAAACCGATACAGCGGCGCACGCGCCGCTGTCATCACTGATGATTTCACTGCCAAGATGTCCCGAGCTCACAACGATGCCAACATTGCTTGTTTTGGTGAACGAGTCATCGGCCAGGACCAGATCGGGATCCATCTACAAGCCTTCCTCGATACACCTTTCGAAGGCGGACGTCATGAAGGCCGGGTCGGGAAGATCGACAAGGTTGTCAAGGAAGCCTGAATCAACGACTCCGAAAAGAAAACTCCGACAATCAGACAAAAAAGGAGCCGTGATCTTTCGTTGAAGAAAAGATCACGGCTCCTGATTTTTCAAAACACTGTAAAGCTCTCAGTGAGCAAACAAACCGTCGCAGCCGGTAAAAACCGCAGTCTTAACCCTGGTCTCCTTCTGGATCAACTTCAGCGTTTTCGATGAGCTGATCACGGGACACTGCATCGCCTTCACCCTGATAAACACGAATGTTGGCATTCTCCATCAACCTCACTTGAAATGCATCGAGCAAAGCCCGCTGCTTATCTGACCGAAGTCGAGTTGCAGTACTCGTTCTGAGGGCGTCAAACAGCTCCATATCCGGAGCAACGACATCTTTGAGACGGACAACGTATTCAAACTTGTCGGTAAGACTCGTAACCGGCCCTGCAACTCCACCGACTTCACTGATGGAGAATGCTTCGGCAAGAATTTCAACTCGTGAAATCACGAGGCGATCATCTACTTTGAGATTGGATGACTGCGACCGAGTCGCCGGATCCATTTCGTGGATGGTAAAGTTGCCATCCACGGCAAAAGCATCAAAGGTCGCTCCATCTTCTCCCGCCTGAATCCGAGTAACCCAGCCCTTTGCATACTCTTCAAGGATCAGCTTGGCCTGGTACTCTTCAGCGGCTTTCAATGCAGGCTCAATCGCCTCATCGTAAGTCATTGTTCTTTCTGGAAGCATTTCAACAACTCGAATGATGAAGTTTCCCTGACCATTAGTAGCGATCGAATCGTAAAGCTGGCCAGGCTTCACTGAACCTGCCTGGAGACGTTCCGACTGGAAGAAAGTTGCGTAAGCTGCAGGATTCTTGACCTCATTATCGAGCAGGTTTACTTCCCTCTGAACAAAGGGATCTATTTTGCGTATTTCAATGTAGTCCAAGCCCTCAGCGAAAGCTTGCTCCATCGGAACCGATTCACCGCTGTCGCGCATCGCCTTCAGCGCATCGAGGGCTCCCTGCAACACTTCTGCTTCGACAACAGCCGCCTGTTCGGAAACCAGCGTCTTGACCACGGAATCGAAGACATCTATCAGTGGCCGAATGTCATCTTCCGGGGTTGCATCTTCTGGAGGAACGTAGTTTTCCGGCCTTCGAATCCTATAAATCGTGTTCTTGTCGGCTTCGTAGCGCGCCTCGATCTCCTCAGGAGCCGGATCGTAATCCGCCAGAGAGTTACGCAACTTGCCACGATCAACACGCGCGATCTCGGCTTCAAGTCGATTCCCCAGAACAAAATCGGCAGGATTGTCTTCATACAGCTTTTCCACGTCTTCTGGTGTCACCAGATCGCGAGCTTCTTCAATGAAGTTCTCGCTGGAAATCTGAATCAACTCCAGAACACGCTTCTCATAGCTCGTGGCGTACTCGTCGAAAATTTCCTTGTCGGTCACCACCGCTGCATTAGTAACAGACTCAATCAGAGATTGGACACGCAATCCACGGATCACAACATCTTCGAAATCTCTCTTCGACATGTTGATCCCGAAACGTTCATCCGAAAGCGCTGCACTGTATGTATCGAGATCGAGACGTGCGGCGGCTCGCTCTAAAGAGAAGTCAGGGAATCTCTCCTGGTAAGTACCAATCCAACCAGAGTTTTCCATGATGCGATACCAGGTGCAGACATCGAGAGCAGCTTCACGTACTTCAACATCTTTGAAGCTATCGCTTGGCTCTATACCGACTCGGTTGATCTCGTGCTCGAACACAAATTGCTTGAGTACATCATCCACGGTGGCCTGACGAAAACGATCCGCTCTCGCCGCATAGGGACCAAAGCGAAGGACATTTTGAAGCCAGAGAGTTTCCGACAGCTCCATTCGCTTCTCAATGAACGCCTGGGCAGTAACAGTATCTCCACAGATCTCGTAAGAGGCCTCAGTAGAAGCGTTACGAGCCCACCAGCTGACCAACCCAGTGGCAGCAAAAGTAGGAGCAATCAGCAGCAACAAAAGGGTCATCACGACCTTCTCATTGCGTTTGAAGAAGCCGGTCGACATTTCTCGGACCTACCTCTCAAGAAGCAGTAGGAGTGACAAAGAAGATTGTAAACCAATCACGTTACAGGACCTTGGATTCTAGAAGGAGAACCCAAATACTGCAATGAGACCGAAGAACTGACGCTTCTTCTTTCTCCTCCAGAATACTACGAAATTCTAAAACTGGCCTGATCTCAGGATTACCGGACTACTCGACGATCTCGAGCAACTCCACATCAAAGATGAGGGTGGCTCCTCCAGGAATCGTCGGAGGACGGCCCTGAGGGCCGTAAGCTATGCTGGCGGGAATAATCAGCTTGCGCTTCCCGCCCACCTTCATCGAGCCAACACCTTCGGTCCAACCCTTGATGACACGATTCAACGGAAAAGACGCCGGCTGACCACGGTCAACACTACTATCAAACTTGGAACCGTCGACGAGATAGCCGCTGTAATGGACCTTCACCGTACTGGTTACTGCTGGCGGAGTGGCTCCAGAACCTTCGACCAGGTCGAAATAAGCCAATCCCGAATCCATTCGCTGCATTTCCAGATC
>JBBWWC010000066.1:0-7538 GCA_050256555.1 Planctomycetota bacterium
CCCGACTGGTTTGCTGGCGATCTGGTGTGTTTCCTGGATTGACGTCAAATCGGCGAGGCATATCGACGGAGAAACCCGTGGATGGAGATACCAGAGGATGGAGATACCAGAGGATGGAGAAACCAGAGGATGGAGAAACCAGTGGACGGAGAAACCAGTGGAACAAGCTGTGCATGCTGAGAAAGACCCCATCGAGCGACCCGCTCTGCTACAAGCCGGAGAGCCTGGGTGGCCGGTGATTCTCGACGGGATTCACCAACCTCCCAGGTTTTTATATGTCAGTGGCCAGTTGGCAGCGGAACGGGCCTCTCTGGCGATTGTTGGTAGTCGTCAGGCATCGGTGGCCGGTCGTCAGACCGCCTTCGAAATCGCCGCTGAGCTGACGAGGGCTGGCTTCCGCGTGGTCAGTGGTCTGGCCAAGGGGATCGATAGCGCTGCCCTGGAGGGAGCGCTCCAGGGCGGTGGCCAGCCGCTGGTCGTGCTGGGCAACGGGCTGCCGGACATCTATCCGGCGCTGAATCGATCTCTGGCTTCCAGGATTATTTGCGCCGGTGGCTCCCTGGTCAGCGAATATCGACCGGGGACTCCGCCGCGACGGGGACACTTTCCACGCCGAAATCGACTGATCAGTGGCTGGTGTGTCGGCGTGATTGTGGTCGAGGCTGCGCGCAAATCCGGGACGATGAGCACCGCTTGTTACGCCGTCGATCAGGGGCGGGAGTTGTTTGCTTTTCCGGGACCGATCGCCGGGGGAGGACACGAAGGGTGTCATGATTTGATCCGGCAAGGAGCCCATCTGGTCACGAGTGGCTCCGAAATTGTCGAGATTCTTGCTGGGCATGGCTCTTTTGTATCGATCGCTCAGGACCAGAAGGAACTGGCGGATCGGATGGAAGAGCATGGAGCAGACCTGTTGCGGTTATTGGAAGTGACAGGCTGGTCACCGGTACGGCTGCTGCGGGCCTGGAACCCGGTCCAGCGCTGAGATCTCACTCAGGACTGGACCGGGTTTTGTTTTGGCTTTTCAGGGGCAGATCGAATCGTCGCACTCCAAAGAATCGTCGGTCGGATCGGTACCACAATTGGGGTGGGTCGGAGCTGGCATTGGACCAGATCCGGAGAAGAGGAAAGATAGAACCCGAACCGGATCGGCGATGTCATGGGATCCATCGTCATTGGAATCGCAGGCGTCATCACAGGCGGCCGGTCCCTTGCCGTTGAAGAGTAAGCCGAGCGAGAAAACCGCATCGCCGATGTCAATCCCGCCGTCGTTGTTGCTGTCGCCGCGTGTGAAATTGGCAGTGTTGAAGATGATGGTGGATGCGTTGATGAGACTCGGAAAGTAAGCCTGTCCGGCACTCGATGAGACCAGGTTTGCAACCGTCGGAATCCCGAGCGAATCACTGAAGTAGAGAATGTCTCCGCTGGGGGGTTGGCTCGGATCGAGTCCGGTCTGTGTGTAGCTGACCGATAGGACCGGAGTCGAAGTGGCAAAGGTCAGGGTTTCCTGAAGCTGGAAATCAGAAACCACAGCAGAAGTGAATCCTTGAGGATAAAGACTGATTTCATGGAATGCAGGTCCGGTTCCGCCGTTCAGTGCTGCCAGAGAAGGGGCATCCGATACTTGCAAGGGCGTCAGCAAAGCGGGGTCGTTTGCGACTGCGATTGAAAAAGCACCACATTCGATGAGGGGGCCACCATTTTGCTGGATCTCGATGTCGGCGTTGAGAGAACTGCTGACAAGGAGCGCCGGGATCTTGAACGTAAAGGGTGCGCTGCTTGAGGTGACCGGGACCGCCGCTGTCGCAGATTCCATCAAGAAGCCAAAGTCGGGAGCCTGTACATCCGGAAGAGGGTCTCCGAGTCCACCGACCGTCCAGTTCTTGGCATCGACCATCGGTTTGGGAGCCCTGCGGTAGATCAACCGTGCCGACACGTTGATGTCTTCGTTGAGTCCGGTGACATCAAAGGATACCGAGGTAGTGTCGGTGGCGAGTGGTGCGATTCGGTTGTCGAGCACGATGCTGATCGCTTCGGTGAAGAGAACTCCCGGCTCGCCACTGGCGCTTTGATTGATCTTGGCGAAAAGCTTTCCGGGAAGACCGGCAAAGTTGCCGAGAGCAGGATCGCCAACGCCAGCAAGCTCATGGATGGTCTCTCCGCCCACTTGCGGTAGAGGGGTTCCGTTGCTGTCGAGCGCTTCGATACGTAGCACCATGTTGCGAATCGTAACTCCGGTGGGGACCGAGTGTCCGGTCTGATCATTCGTGATTGCGACCTCAACGGTTAGTTCTGAGCCGGTTTGTTGGCTACTCATGGCTAGGGACACGGCATTTTCAAGATAGGTGGCCGAAGTGCCCTGGATGTCGTGTCCATGAACGGTGCTCGGGTCGCGCAGTAGCGGCGGGAAAAGAACCTGGCATGCCTCGACCGGAATTGCGGAGAAGGAGGGCATGTGGCAATCGACGCAACTCTGGTAGAGAGGATCATTGGGATCGCCGTAGGGCGAGTTCTTCCACTCCGAGTAGGTCTCCTGTGCCGGGACGCTGCTGGCCTCGTTGAAATCGTTGTCGTGATCGGGGTCGTTATTGTATTCGTGGCATACAGCGCATGCTTCGGCTGCCAGTTGCGGTTGGTAACTACCACGCATCTGGTTCGAGATGACGAAATCGACATCACCCAGCAATCCATACATGACCTGCTCGACCAGCCCCTGTGTAGTGTCGGGGCGGGTCACGGTCACGGTGCCGGGGATGAAACCGGTGGCATCGATCTGGGATTCATCAACATCGGCAATCTTGTGACACGATTCACAGGAGACACCTCTTTGCTGCGCATCGGTGAGCGGGCCAGAGAGAGGGTCGAGAGGTTGAAAAGGATTATTGAGCCAGCCTTCTGGCTGATGGCAGGAAGCGCAGCTACCACTGGGATCGGCAGCGGCGTGAACGGAATCCTCGGTGTAAACGAAGCCACCCGATCCGCCTGGGGTTCCGGTTCCATCATAGAGATCATAGACCCAGCTATTGAGACCGGTGCTGGCCATACGTGAGACATCCCATTGCTGGAATTGTGAATCGTGACAAACCGCACACTGGAACGGAATCGTGAAGTCATAGTTGGGGTCGTTGGCGGGCGGAACCGGGTCGAGTTGAATCGTGACGTTGGTCGCCGGCGGAGTGACGACGATACTGCTGTTGTAGTAACCTTTTTTGGCTCCAGCGATGACCAGGTTGGCGCCACTGATTCCGGCAAGAGTAAAGGTTCCATCGGTAGCGGCGGTAGTGTTCTGAACCGTTGCTTGAAGGGTGACTCGAGCCTCACCGATGGGGAGTCCGGTACTGCTGTCCAGAACGGTGCCAGAAACCTGCGCCTGTACCGACGTCGAAAGACTTGCCAGCAGTAGAAAACATACCCACAGAGGGGCGTACCTGGGGCCGATAACCGGTAAAGGCTTTAGTTGCGGAGGATTCCACATGGTGAGGAACCTACCTTCCAATGGCGAGCGGATGATTGGGACGGACTTCAGAAACCGGGGTCATTCTAGCCAGTGACGGAGATGGAGCCAGAGACACTCTATTGTTTGTCCATCTTATCGCAGATGGCGGAACTCTGGCGCTCCGGTATTGGAATTCTTATCGTTGCCAGGTCTCGTCAAGAGGACGAATTCAGCAAATCGTCGTACAATTGATTGGGGAACCTCCGTTTCCTCCTGGATGTGGAGATCTGTGTCTCAGACTAGGCCTGGTTTATCGATCGATCGGCGATTTGATCCTGTTTCACTCCTGGGAAGGGGTGGTATGGGTGAGGTCTGGTTGGTTCGTGACCGTCGAACTGGACAGCACCTCGCTCTGAAAAGGGTTTCCCAAGAGGATTCGTGTGGACCGATCGGTACACGTCATTGCCAGGAGTTTCGTCAGCTGGCTCAGTTACGCCATCCATCGATTCTTGCCGTTCATGATTACGGGGTGGATCCGCAGGATGGCACGCGCTGGTTCAGCAGTGAAGTTCTACGGGGGCGTGTTTCAACTGATATCGCCGGTCAGTTAACGTTGCAGCAATGGTTCGAGATGTGCAAGGGGACCTTGTCTGCGCTGGCCTTTCTGCACCGTAATGGCTGGGTTCACGGAGATATAAAATCAGATAACGTTCGGTTGCGAAATCTGGCGACTGTCGATGGCCAGCTTGATCCGGTACTTCTGGATTTTGGTCTCAGTCATCAGGAAGGTCATCCACTCGAACAGAAAATTCTTGGAACTCCTCATGCGATGCCACCAGAGCAATGGTTGGGTGAGCGCCCTGATTTTCTTGGCGATGTATACTCAGCCGGGATTCTATTTTATCAATGGTGGTGTGGTCGTGTTCCGTTTGGTGGATCTGATCGATCTCGTCTCGGGCGAGCTCACTTACAGGAAGACGTTCCAGACCTGGATCGGTTTCGTGAAGGTCTTCCGCAACCGTTCCAGGATTGCCTCGCAAAGATGCTGGAGAAACGTCCCGATGATAGGCCCCGAGATGCGGGCGAAGTTCTTCACATGCTGGAACGGAAATCGGAATTGGCCTGTCAGGAGCGGGTGGGCGAATCTCGTTCATCCCTGTTGGCCCAGATTCAATATGGTGGACCGGCGCCAGAGCATGTCGAACAGTTGAAAGATGCGTTGGATGTGGCTTTGCAGGATTTGCAAGATCCTGGCATCGTCTTGCATCTCCACCGACGTGGCGGAGACCGCAAGAGTATCGTGGAGTCAGTCCGGTCACGGCTTCTGAGCGAAGGAATCCCGGTGATTCCTATCGATGCGAGAGCTCTCCATCCGATGGCTAGCATCGAGGCGGAAATCGCCGCCGGAAGCAAAGTTGTGATTGTCGAGCTGGATGATCCGGGTCTCGGCAACGTCGAACTTGCAGCAGCGATGAAGCAAGGACTGGTTGCTGGCACACGAATACTCTGGTGGGTCAACAGCGCAGTTGTTCCCGGGGGATTTCTCGGTGCTGTATTCGCACAACGAAGAACCAAGATGGTCAAAACAAATCAGGCGATGGAGCTGGGAGTCTGGTTACAGCGTGCCCTTCCGGATTGCACGATTCCGCCGAAGCTGCGTAGTCGACTGGACCGTTGGGGACAGGGTAGTCCGGCGATCTGGGAGAGAATCCTGAAGGGACGAATCGAAGCGGGCGAGTTGACGCATGACGGGCTTCGCTGGGGCTGGAAAAAACTGTCACAGAATCCCGAAGATCGTTGGAGGGTTCGTGTCTGTGAGGAAGCCGCAAGACTTCCTGCAGATGAGCGATCGATTCTCGAAGCGCTTTCAATCCTGGGGACTCCTGCGACTCCTTCCGATGTAATACGGGTTGCCGGACTGGAACTGGGACTTCTTCCATCTCTCGCCGCTCGTCTGGTTCAGAAGAGATGGATTCGTATCGATGGAGATTTGAAATGGGCCGAACCCTTTCAATCGGAGGGAATCCTGATCGGGATTTCTGCCGAACGAAGAAAGGTTTTCCATCAGCGAGCATCCTTGTTGACCGGATTGAGTCTTTTGCAGCAGGCTCGTCACCGGTTGAGTGGTGGCGATCCAGAGTCGGCAGCTTGTTGTCTGGAACCGTGGCTAAAGGACGAGCAAAGGTGTGTTGCAGATCCCGAGGGGCTGGTCGAGGTTCTGACGCCATTGATCGATCTTCTTCCGGATGAGCAAAAAGCACCCTGGGCAGAACTGCTCGGCAGGGCGGAAGATCTACTGGGCGAAACCGGACGGCGAGATCGTGCCTGGCGGATCGGTTCGACTTTCCATCAGTGTGGCAGTGTCGAGGAGTTGCGACTGGCCCGTTGGCGGGCGCATACCAGCCGTAGAGATGGAAACCCACAAGCGGCTCTTCGTATCATTGAAGAGGTTCAGATGCCGCAAGGCGATGGACCCGACCCGGTGATTCATGAGGCTGTCGGCTTGTCGATCGAGAAATCGCGAATTTTACGAACTCTGGCCAGGCGTGGGCAGGCAGAGATCTCTGCGTTTGAAGCCCCCGCGGAAGTGGCAGATTTATCGAATGCTGTCCGGCTCGAGCAGTGTCGTTGTGCACTGGCCCGTGGAGCTCGTTTGCAGGCCATTGATCTGGCTGATCGGGTTATCGAGGAGGCTAATCGTTCGAATGTGAGAGACCAAAAGTGTAGTTCGCATTCAATTAAAGAAACTGCTCGTCGGCTGGCAGAGGCTCAGTGCCTTCGATCACGAGCGAAAGAGGATCTACGCTCGCTTCGACTCTGGAGTCGTCTTCATCAACAGTTGTGCCTGGAATCGGGCCTGCGAGAAGCGGCAGTGGTGGCCGGCATCGAATCCGCGGAATCGATCCACAGGCTCGGGGATGAACAGCAAGCTCGGAGCGAGATTTCCGATCTGGTGAAGTTGGCACGAGAATTCTGTTGCGGTCAATTACCTCGGGCCTTGCTTTTGTTGGCCCGCTGCGAGGCCGGCGCAGGTTGGATTCGAAGCGCATCTGTTTATCTGGAAGAGGCCCTGTCTCTCGATGGGCCAGCCGGAATCGTTGCCTGGGAAGGGAACCTGTTGGTCGCTGCTTCCGAGTGGGCTGCCGGTCGTTCAGTTACTGCGAGAAAGATTCTTACCGCTTCACTTCCCAGCGATGCCCCGCATGAACGAGAATCGATCGATGTGCATTCACGTCATGCGATTCTTGAAAGCCGTTGTGCCTTTTCCTGTGGTGAACCCCAGGAAGCACTTCGGATTGTCGATCACGGGGTCACCTTGCTTCGTTTGCGTGGGACCGCCCATGACCTGGCTCCTTTACGGCGTGAGAGGGTCAAGATCCTTGAAAGCCTGGGACACACCGCCATGGCTCAACTGGAACAGCGTCGAATCGTCACGGGATCGATTTTCGAGGCGGGCGCTGATCCGGAACCCACGGGATTGCGTCGTGCCCGGCAGGCTCTCGATGATCGTCGCTTGCTTTTGATGCGTGGAGGCCCGCAGGAGGAAGCCGAGAAATTGCTAGAATCTGCCGCCCTCGACGTGTTGAGATTGAGAGCGCAACCACTGTCCAGCTGGCTTTCACTGCAACGCAGTAGTCAATTGAGCCCCAGAGAGCGCGATCGGATCGCCTCCAGTGCCTGGAAAAGGGCCTGCCGCATGGAAACTCGCGAAGGACGGGCTGCGGTACTTTTATGGTGGGCGCAGAGTCGAGAACAATCGGAAGATCTGGTGGCAGGCTCTCGATTGAGAAGCGCAGCGCTGCGAGAGGTCGATCGGTGGCGGGAAAAGAGCCCTGCCGGAACCCGCTGGAACAAGCTGGCGGACTTGCTGGGAGTTCCCGGGTTAGGGAGTGAAGCACTTCCTTCGAGGAATGGTGGCCGGAACTCGGCTCTGGCGTAGAATCCAACGGCAGGGATTCCTCGAAGTGGATTCCTTCAACGAGATTTGACTGGGAAAGGTGAGCGAGATGATGAGAAGCCACACCTGCGGCGAGCTGCGTTCCGAACATGTCGGGTCGGAGGCAACCCTTGTTGGTTGGATCAATGCAATCCGCGATCATGG
>JBBWWC010000067.1:0-45665 GCA_050256555.1 Planctomycetota bacterium
TTCCACCGCAGCCATACCACCAGATCCCTCAGGGCGACCTTCGAGGAAGGTATCGATCTCTTGAGAAAATTGCGGTTTCGATTCCTTACGAAGATGTTTCATGATCTTCCTCAGCTCCTTGTCGGAGATGAAGGTGCACTGAGATCTGACCAGGTCCGATGTATCCGGTGGTAGATAAAGCATATCGCCCATGCCCAGAAGTTTTTCTCCACCCACTCGATCGAGAATCGTTCGAGAATCGATTCTGCTGGCTACCCTGAAGCAGATCCGTGCCGGTAAGTTGGCCTTGATCAAACCTGTAACGACATCCACAGAAGGGCGCTGGGTCGCAAGAATCACGTGAATCCCCACTGCACGAGATTTCTGCGCCAGACGGATGATGCTGGCTTCTACATCTTTAGCACTGGTCATCATCAGATCGGCCAGTTCATCGATGATAATCACGAGGCAAGGCAAGCGATCCGGGGCCTGTTCAGCTTCCTCATGGCTGGTCTTCTCAGCCAATCGGTCATATCGCTCCTGCAGGTCCTGGCTGTTGTACTCCTTGAGATTACGAACTCCCGCCTTCGAAAACAGCTCGTATCGCTGATCCATTTTCCGGACCAGCCAATCCAAGGCAGCGGGAGCCTTCTTCATATCTGTGATCACGGGAGTCAACAGATGAGGGATTTCCTCAAAGATGGAGAGCTCTACCATTTTCGGATCGACAAGAATCAATTTCAGATCATCGGGAGAGCGCGTCATCAACAAAGACGTGATGATGGCATTAATACAAACTGACTTACCCGATCCCGTGGATCCTGCGATCAACAGATGAGGCATCCGGGCCAGATCCTCAACAATCGGCTCGCCGGCGGCATCTTTGCCCAGCAAAAGCGGTATCTGGATCTCGGCATCATGAAAAACACGGCTCTGAAGGATGTCGCGCAGTACTACCATCTCGCGCTGCTTGTTGGGAACTTCTATTCCGACTGTCGGCTTACCTGGAATCGGCGCCACCACCCGTACGCTCTGTGCGGAAAGAGCCATCGCCAGATCGTCAGAAAGGCTGACAATTTTGTGGACCTTGATCCCTGCAGCAAGACTTAGCTCGTATTGAGTAATCACCGGGCCCCGCTGAACATTGGTCACCTGGGCCTCGATCTTGAAAGACTTCAGGGTTTCTTCGATGTTCGTGGCCACGAGATTTAACTCTTCCCGACCCTCCTCATGATTCACCACCGGTGGGTCATCGAGAAATGAAGTCGGTGGCGGCGAGTAAACACCATCAAAAGTGAGCTGCTCTTCTTCGAAAGAAATCAGGGCTTCTTCACGCTGTTCGGGTCCGAGCCGGATGGTGCGCTCCATCGCAGGCTCTTCGTCCTCGTCCTCTTCCTCGTCCTCTTCTTCGTCCTCTTCTTCGTCCTCTTCTTCGTCCTCTTCCTCGTCCTCTTCTTCCTCTTCTTCCTCTTCCTCGTATTCTTCGTCTTCGGCGTATTCACCGTCTTCGTATTCTTCGTCTTCTTCTTCTTCTTCCTCGTACTCGTATTCCTCGTCCTCGTCGATCTCTTCTTCGGCATCTCCAAGGAGCAGAGCCTTTTCCTGGTCTGTCACTTCTGGATCGGAAGAACTGGTAGCCGAACGAGTCACGCTCGCAATTTTTGAACCTGCGGCCTGACTCGCACTTCCAATCGTTCCGGCCATCTTGCGGGCCATGCCCGGGGTCTTTAATCCGACTCCTGCAACCGCACTTCCCAGAAGGGCAAGACCCACTCTCAAGAACTCAGCTACGGGCATTCCAGTGGCAAACATCAAACCCAGCACCATCGCCAGCAAAGAAAAGATCGTCGTTCCGGTAACACCAAAAACGTCAAATGCTAACGATCCGAAATACATTCCGATGATGCCCCCCCGATACTCGGATCCGGGAAGCAGCGGAATATCAGTGAATCGAAACTCAAGAAAGCAGATGGAGAGGACAAAAAGACCCAGGCCAAAAAATCGCGGCCACCACGATTCAAAACGAACCTGGAAGAGGAGCAACCCACCCCAGATCGAATAAATCACCGCTAGCAGGAAACTTGAAACAGGGCCGAAAACATCAAAGTGCAAACCCGAAATAAAGTGGCCGAAATTACCACAAGCATTCTCAACACTACGGCCATGAGCAACGAGATACTCACTATAGAGCGCGACAAAAAAGAAACAGGTCAACGCCAGCAATGCCAGCGCACCGGCTTCCCTAGCCAGGCTCTTCGATTTCAGGTTAGCTTCCTCGCGACGACGCTGAGTACGTGTAGAACTCATCACTCCCCGTTGAAGACACAGCCGCCACGGCGAGAAGCGACTCTTGTGCCAATAAACTCGACGATCTTTTCCGCCAGATCTCGCTTCGCAACATCTGGTAACGAAAGCGCAGGTTTCCCAGACTCCAACCAGGTGTAATCCCCCATGGCCACACCCAGGTTGTCCGGTGCGTTGCAAAGTACCAGATCTAGCCGTTTGTTCACGGCCTTTCGTCGGGCTTCTTCTTCTCCCTGGTCCGTCTCGAGGGCAAATCCGACCAGAACCCTGGATCCCTTCTCATCTTCCTTCTCGACACTTCTTCCGGCCAGAACATCCGGATTCCGGATCAAACGTAGCTGCCAATCTCCAGCAGTTTTCTTACGCTTCCCTTCAATCCGCTCAGCCGGTCGATAGTCACAAACCGCAGCCGTAGCTACCAATGCGTCAACTCTTGGCCATAAATCGACGGCAATCTTGTCCAGATCACAGGCGCTGATGAAGGGATGGAGAATCACTCCCCGAGGCGGAACGTGAGAAACAGGACCAAGAGCCAGATGAACCTCCCAGCCCGCCGAAAGAGCAGCCCTGGCGACCTCGATTCCCATCGTCCCACTGGCCCCATTACTGAGAAAACGGACCGCATCGATGGATTCTCGGGACGGTCCGGCCGTCACCAGCAGGACCGGGGGATTCAAGAAAGCTCTCGCGGTGTAACAAAACGGGAGACTACATCATCGATCTCATCGAGATCGGCAAGACGTCCGGGCCCTGTTGATCCACAAGCCAAATGGCCAACTCCAGGTCCGACAATATGACAGCCGCGATCGGTCAAGATTTCAACGTTCTTCTGAACCGCAGGATGTTTCCACATCCGATCATTCATCGCCGGACACAAAACAGTTGGACCGTCCCAGGCGAGGGCCGTCAGGCAAACCACATCGTCGCCAAATCCATGCGCCAGACGCGCAAGGTGGTCTGCGCTCGCAGGAGCAATGACCAAGACATCCGCATCATCTCCAGCGCCGATGTGCTCTGGACGATCATGAGTGCCGATCGGATGCCAGATTTCAGAAATGACTTCGGACCGAGTAACCGATTCAAAGGTCAACGGTTGAACAAAGCGGCAAGCGGAGGGAGTCATACGAACCCGTACCGTTGCCCCGCGCTGAATCCAGCGAGAAGCAAGGTCTACCACCTTGTAGGCAGCAATACCTCCGGTGACACCGAGGATGATTTTACGGTTTTCCCAGTTCATAACATCGTTCATCGAAGATCACGGTGCGACACGTACATTGCACGTGTCGCACCGCCTTGATCATTCGCTGGTAGGATTCAGGAACTGCGAAAGTTCCTTGATCCGCTCTTCCTTGACCTTCTTCAGGTCAGAACCGTACACCTCTTTCTCATCGTCGTCGGCGCTGTCACCAGAGATTTTCCTAGCATCAGAAAGGAAATTCTTTTCGGCGACATCGAGTTCTGCAAGAACAATCTTCTCCTGCAAGATCTCCTGTATAACGATGTCTTGGAGATCGTTAGATTCGATCTCCACGAGTGGACGAGCTCCACGCTTCAGCTCCACCATACGCTTCTGCATCAAAGCAGTGAGCTGGAGCTTGCCACCTGTCTTCTCCACGAGCTGGTCTTCGACTTCAACGTCCAGCACGATAGCCTCCATTTCTGATCCAGCAGTCCGCAAGCGCCAGATCCTCGGTTCTTCTTTATTTCTCTCCCCTGCGGGCCAACTCTTCCTCGATCTTCGAGGCCACCTCCTCAACGGTTTCGTCGAGGATTTCGTTGACGACGCAGTGGTCGTATTTATCCTTCTCAGCCATCTCCAAAAGCGCATTCCGCAATCGAAGATCCATCATCTCTTTGTTTTCAACACCGCGCTTCTCGATCCGTTGCCTCAGCTCCTCTGGGCCTGGCGGCTCCAGAAAAATCTGCAGGGCGTCGACTCCGTCCTGGCGCAATTTCGCTGCACCCTGGACATCGATCAGCAACAGTACCGCTCGAGCACTACCGAGCTGTTGCTCGATACCCTCTTGCGGGCTTCCGTAAAGATTTCCGTGCACCTCTGCGTACTCCAGAAACCCTCCTCCTTCGATACGCTTTTCAAACTCTTTGCGATCGAAGAAGTGGTAATCCACTCCATCTTTCTCCCCTGGTCGAGGAGATCTCGTGGTGGCGGTGATGGCCCGAACGAATCCAGCCTTCTCTTGCAACCCTTCGCTGACCACGGTCTTTCCCACCCCGGAAGGTCCAGAAAGTACCACTAGGATTCCGCGCGCGGTCACAGTGCCGCCCCCTTCTATTTCTCTTGCCCCTACTGGGGGATCACTCATTCGATATTCTGTGTCTGCTCACGTAGGCGATCGACCTGCACTTTGATTTCGACCACCGTATGAGCAAGGTCATGCCTGGGCAATTTCGAGGCCATGGTGTTCGCCTCTCGAAACATCTCCTGGGTCAAGAAGTCGAGACGACGTCCCACTCTTCCCCCATCGGTGATGACTTTCCGATATTCGACGAGGTGGCCGCGCAATCGAGTCAGCTCCTCGGTGATATCTGAACGCTCGGCCTGAATGCCGATCTCGCGAGCTAGATCCTGCGCATCCAGATCTGCACCTGTCGGCTCTACCCACTGACGGATCCGCTCCTGGAAACGTTCTCCCAACCATTGCATCGCCTCGGGAAGACTCGCATCCAGCACATCGAGACTTTCCTCGATGCAGGTAAGGATCCGCTGGAACTCATCACCTAATCGGGCACCTTCGTTCTCCTGCATCTGCCGGAGCTCAACAACGGCATCTGCAAGAACTCCCAACAACAAGGCCTCGGATTCTTCATCAACCTTGTGCTCGAGACCCTCTAATCCCTGGAACTGAATCACATCGGTGATCTTCAACTCCTGACCAGGAGCAATCTCATCACGCAAAGTACAAAGTCTCTCGTAGTTCTTCTTGATCGCACTGAAACCGAAATCGTCGGCACTCTCATCGGTGTCTTCCACCTGTATCGAGATGGAAAGCGAACCTCTCTCGACCTTTTCCCTCAAGTAGGCATCGATCTGCCCCTGTAACGAAGAGAAGGCTTCAGGAAGATGGCAAGAGATCTTGAGGTATCGGTGATTCACCGACCGCAACTCCACCTTCACGCGGATTTGTCCGGTTTCCCGGGATCCAGTTCCGAAACCAGTCATGCTTCTCAGGGAATCCGTCAATTGCCGGTGCCCCCATTTTCATCCGGAGCGGCATCGGCTGGCGCTGCATCCGCTGGCGCTGCATCGGCTGGCGCTGCATCCGCTGGCGCTGTGTCGGCTGGCGCTGTGTCGGCTGGCGCTGTGTCGGCTGGCGCTGTATCGGCTGGCGCTGTGTCGGCTGGCGCTGTATCGGCTGGCGCTGTGTTAGCTGGCACTGTATCGGCTGGATCGGCTGGCACTGTGTTAGCTGGCACTGTGTCGGTCGGGATTCCATCGTCGAGACCGATTCCAGAATCGCCAAGCGCATCGCCAACCCCATCTTCGACAGAACCGATGGAAGTCTCGATCGGATCCGCCAGCAAACGGGAATCATCTCGCCCTTCGCGAGCCAACAAGCCCACTGCGATACAGAGCACAAAAAACGCCACGGAGAGATACATCGTAAAACGAGCAATACCACTGGTCGTACTCGTCCCCAGCATCTGCGACTCTCCCCCCATTCCGAAGGCACCGGAGAGTCCGGCCTGTTTTGGCTCTTGAAGCAGAATCGCAAGACCCAGAAGGACCGATACGACTCCCAGAACAATCATCAAAAAGATCACCATCTCTTCACCTCATCTGCAGGGCAGGAAGCTGACGTATCACGCCGTTGCAATTCCTGCGTCCAGAATCTCCAGGAAACTCGCCGCATTCAGGCTCGCTCCCCCGACCAGGGCTCCATCGACAACATCAAGAGCCAGCAAGGTTCTCGCATTGTCCGGTTTTACACTTCCACCGTAGAGGATCGGAACATCATCCGAGGCCGATCCCTTTTTTTCCCGGAGAAGATCTCGAAGATGCTGATGCACCTCTTCCACCTGCTCCGTAGTCGCAGTACGACCGGTTCCGATGGCCCAGACGGGCTCGTAAGCGATCGCATACCGATATTCTTCACTCCATCGGGAAAGCCCCACCTCAAGCTGGCGCGTAACCACCTCAAAGGTACGACCTTCATCCCTCTCCTCGAGCGTTTCGCCGATGCAAAGTATCGGAGTAAGGCCATTTTCTGCTGCAGCCTCAAACCGATGCGCAACACCTTCGTCCGTCTCACCAAAAAGAGTTCGTCTCTCGGAATGCCCGACCAAGGCCCAACGAGCTCCGAACTGATGAGCCAGAGACGCTCCCACTTCTCCAGTAAATGCACCTGCAGGACGGTCAGAGACTTCCTGCATCCCAATCTCGATCGCAGAAGCCTGCTCCACACCGTTTCCGATGCACTCAAGGCCTTCGCTCGACACCCACCAACCGAGCCAGGGGGCCGGCGGGAAGATGACCACCTTGACCGCCGAATTCTCATCGGCGTTAAGATTGCGAGACATCGTACCCGCAGAGATCTCTCGCCAGAGAGATTCGCCCAGATTTCGGTCGGGATTATGTTTCCAGTTCCCCGCAATGATGGTCGGTCTGTCCACACTTCTCCCCGGGCCAAACCCGATCCGGTTGTCGAGAACCGTACGCCCTCATAAATAGGACCGGAACAAGGTCCAAATTCAGGCGCAAAGAGGGAGGTTATCAGTCGCCTGAAACTTCGTCAACCTGTTACAGCAGCTGGAGTTCCGTCAGGATCCAGGAACTCGCAGGGGCCGCACTTCGACTTCGCTGATGTGAGTCCCTGGAGAAGCCTCCAGGATTCCCATGACAACGCGAGAGATTTCCGCAGCATCCACTCCAGAAGCCCCCTCAGATGCAATAGAGCCGGGATGAACCAGCGAAACGCGGATTCCTTCATCTCGTAATTCGTGGAATATCGAGCGGCTCCAGCCCACCAAAGCATGTTTGGCTGCAGCATAGGCGGATCCACCCGGAAGAGGATGAGTTCCGGAAATCGACGAAATTTGAACCAAAGTGCCGCCTCCAGACTGCCTGAGATGGGGTAAAGCAGCCATCGTGGCATGGACAGCGCTGAGTAGATTCTGCTCGATGACCGCCCGGAATTGGTCCGGTTGGAGTTCATCAAAGCGGCTCCGTAACACTTTTCCGGCATTATTGACGAGGGCATCGAGCCCTCCCAGTTCGTCGACCAGTTGCTCGATGGCTGCTGCGGCGGCGTCCGGATCGACCAGATCTACAGCGGTACCGGCCATCGCCACACCTTGGTCCAGGGCAGCGGAGACCGCCTCCTGATTTCTGGCCAGGATCGCCACTTGCCATCCCTGTGACGTCAGATGTTGGGCGATCGATAATCCCAGACCGCGACTTCCACCGGTAACGATGACCCTGCGATTCAACATCCCACCTTTCTCTCCTGCCGATGAAGCTGCTCGTAATCCGCTGGCAGGTTACACTATCAAACTTGCAGAAAGGAGTCGGATGGCTTTCCCCTTTGACCTCGGCAGCCGATCCATCATCGGTGTCGTGCATCTACAACCACTCCCCGGAAGTCCGCGCTGCAGCGACTCCCGAAAAATCATCCAACAAAAGGCTCTCGAAGATGCCGAACGACTTCTCGAAGGCGGAATCAACGGCATCATCGTCGAGAACTTCGGCGATGCGCCTTTCCATCCGGTCAAAGTCGAGCCAAACACTGTCGCCGACATGAGCATCATCGTTTCGAGCATAGTCAAGCTTGCCGACTCTATTCCGGTCGGAGTCAACGTACTGCGAAATGATGCTACATCAGCTCTGGCAATTGCAGCCGCTACCGGGAGTTGTTTCATTCGAGTCAATGTCCACACATCGGCCATGCTGACTGATCAAGGCTGGATTGGTGGGCAAGCCCACGAAACTCTTCGCCAGCGCCAAATCATCGATGCCGGGTCCATCTCCATCGCTGCCGATGTGGGAGTCAAACATGCCGCCAGAACAAACGACTACAACGCAAGCCAGGCAGCCATCGAAACTGTCGGACGAGGTCTTGCAGATGCGGTGATCGTGACGGGGAAATCTACAGGAGACCCTCTCGACATCGTTGAATTGCAACAAGTACGACAGGCACTTCACCAGACGGGAACTACTGCAAAGCCACTACTCGCCGGAAGTGGTGTCGATGCACAAAATGCTGCGCAAATCCTCGAAATCGCAGATGCCGCCATCGTCGGGACCTCGCTCAAGGAAAATGGAGACGTGGGAAGACCTGTCGATGTATCGCGCGTGAAAGATCTGATCGAAAAAGCAAACGGCTAGAGCTCAGACAAATTTGTCTTCACCACTGAACCACCACCCACGATGAACAGATTTGCGACTTCTGCCACGAGGGCTTTGACACCCGCCGTTTTTTCGACGGAATCGTGTTGCTGACAGCGAACCACTATATTTTCTTTTTTCTGCTCGACGACAATCAAGAAACGTTGTGTCACTCCCAGCTCGATGACCAGCGCCAGAACCAGTAACTGGGTTTCATCGGTGCGTAGATAGGCACCGAGGAGATTTCGTACAGAGGATCCTTCGATGGCCTGAAATGGCTCAAAACCCTTCCAGACCTTACAAAGCGCAGGACCACCAGAGATGATGGCATGAGGCATATGTTCTCACCTTTCCGGCATGCGTTGCTGCATGTCCCGTGTCTGATTATCGTGAGGAGAAGGCCCCGAAGGCAAGCCCTAGAAATTCAACAACATGGGAGAGCGCCGGATGACACCAGCGGACACCGCCGATTCCAACACAGGCGATTCCAACACAGGCGATTCCAATACAGGCGATTCCAACCGATCGGATCCCTCTTCGTCGGTACACTCATCGCTTCCGGGAAATCCCGTCGACCTTCAAATCGGTAGCTCTTTTCATGAGAAAGACGGTTGGTTTCATGCAGGAAACGCAACCATCGTTGGCGACGTCCGTATTGGTGCAGGATCAGGGATCTGGTACGGGGCCACCCTCAGAGGCGATGACGCCCCCATTATTCTTGGTCAGCGGGTCAACGTTCAGGATCTCTCGGTTCTCCATGCCGATCCTGGCAAACCCCTGATCATCGGAGATGACGTGACCATCGGGCACGGCGCCATCGTTCACTGCACCAACATAGGAGACGGTTCCCTCATCGGTATGGGCTCCGTGTTGCTCGAAGATGTAGAGGTTGGTTCCGGTTCCTTGATTGCTGCCGGAGCTGTCGTTGCGCCTGGCACCAAGATTCCACCCGGCTCATTGGTCGTCGGAGTTCCCGGGCGTATTGTCAGGGAAATCTCTGATACCGAGCGCACCTCTTTCCTCGCATCAGCAGACAAATACGCCAAAAACGCAGTTCTCTTTCGACGTAATTACGGAGACACGCCCAGATGAATGTGCCGACAAATGGTTACCTCCTGATGATTGAAACGAGCCAGCGTCAGGGCTCTGTTGCACTGGGTACTCTGGATGGAACAGTCCACGATGAAGAACACTTCAGTCCTGGACTGGTACACGGCAAAGAATTACTCCCCAGGATCAACACCATTATCGAACGAAATCAGGCCAAGGATCAGCTTGCGGTAGTCGCTGCCAGTAAGGGACCTGGATCGTTCACCGGAATTCGTATCGGCGTCTCGGCAGCCAAAGCCATCGCATGGTCCTTGAAAATTCCAGCCCTCGGAATCTCTTCACTGGAGGTACTTGCTGCCAATATTGAAGAGGAAGGGAAGTGGGGAGTTCTTCTCGATGGTAGCAGCGGTGATCTGGATCTAGCCTTCTTCGAAGTCTCCGCCGGGAAAGCCACACGCATCAGTGAAGAGCTCGCCATTCATTGCAAAGATCTCTCTTCCTTCATCGAACCAGGAATGAAATTCATCGGTTCGGGTGCCAGGACTGCTGACTTCCCGACAGATCTGGAAACAGGACCAGAGCAATGGGACACCCCACAAGCGATCCACGGACTCAAGATCGGAAAAATCCACGTTCGTGAAATTCTCGCTGGACAGCAGCCTCCTCCCGGATGGGAACTATCTCATCAGCTCAATCCCCGATATCTCCGGGCCAGTCGAGCCGAAGAAGTGCGACTCCGTCGCATTGCAAACGAGGAAAAGAAATGAAGCCGGACAGGACCTGGGCGACCATCGATCTCGATATCGTTGCCAGCAATCTCGAGCTTCTACGCTGTCTTTTACCGGAAAAGAAAATTCTCGGGGTGGTCAAAGCCGATGCGTATGGACACGGTTCGATTCCGATTTCCAGAAGACTTGCCGATGAAAACATCGATTACCTCGGTGTCGGCACATCACGAGAAGCTCTTGATCTCAGAAAATCCAACATCGACACCCCCATTCTCGTTCTCGGAGCGTTGATCGACTCGGAGCTGGATTTACTCATCGATCAAAACATCTCTGTCACGATTCATTCTTCAAGCCGAATCAAACTGCTCGATGAAATCGCACAAAAACGAGGACAAACTCTGGGAGTTCATCTACTCGTCGACACAGGGATGTCACGACTAGGGGTTAGCCCGGAACAGGCATTCATTCATGGCTCCGAAATTGATCGCTGTCCGGGACTTCGCTTTGAAGGCATCGGGACTCATCTTCCAACACCTGGATCGACCCCGATCGTCGCACGCCAGCAAGAGATCCTTCATGACATCGTCAACAACCTCGAAAATGCCGGAATCGGCCCTCTTCTTGTACATATCGATGCCAGCGAAGCGGCCCTTCGTCATCCGGACCCCACTGCGGGAATGGTCCGCCTCGGAGGAGCTCTTTACGGATTTTTTCGCCACCTTCCGGCCGGAAAAGAACTGAAAGCGGTCCTGAACCTCCATAGCCAGGTGGTTTATCTGAGAGATCACCCACCCCATCAACCTATAGGTTACGGTGGAACCTTCGTAACTGCTCGACAATCGCGGTTAGCAACGGTACCCATTGGGTATCATGACGGATTCTCTTCGGCCCTGTCGAATCGTGGACAAGTGATCATCCGTGGGCAACGTGTTCCGGTAGTCGGTCGTGTAACAATGGATTATTGCATGGTCGATGTTACTGACGTACCGGGAACCGTAGTCGGTGATGAAGTGACTCTGATCGGGACCGATGGAGATGCGACAATAACTGCAGAAGAAATCGCTGACTGGAGCGGAACCCTTCCTTACGAGGTGACATGCCTTCTCGGCAGCAGGGTTGAAAGACATCATGTGGGTAAGTTCACACAAGAACTTGAAATGGAAGGGAGGTAGGTAATGGAATCATCCAAGGACAGCAAAACTGTCACGGCTTCCTATCCTCTTCCCCCCGGGAGATTGAAATCTACGAAATCCCGACTCCGTGCCAAAATCCGCAGGATCCTTCTTTTTGTGCTGGTCATTCCAGTTCTCTTTGCCGGGGTGACGTTCTGGATCGGGTCCTGGGTTCTCAGTCCCGAGCAAATGAAATATCGCGCTACCGATCTACTGGTAAATCGTCTCGCAACGGGCTTTGCCATCGATGACGTTCAATGGACCTGGCCGGCCAGCATCGAGATCAAGGATCTGGTCATCCATCCGCCACATGAAAGTCGCTATGCCGAATTGATACGACTTTCTCGACTCAGTCTTGATCTGGATCCATGGTCTCTCCTGCTCGGAAATCCTCATATCAAGAGAATCGAGATCGCCGGCTCGACACTGGTTCTCGAAAGGGATCATCTCGGAGAATTAACCCTTCTGGATGTGTTACGTGATGCAGTAGCGCCGATACAGGGGCCTCAACTTCCAGAAACCCGCGAATCGAAACAAACCGCAGAGCTCTCACCCCCGGAATTGGTCATCTCTGATTTACGTGTAGAAACCTGTCCTGAGACCATCGCCCACAGTCCGGAAGGTCTTCAGGTCTCCAGCCTCAGACTGGAAGTTTCGCCTGACGATCCTCAGCTGTGGAAACTCAACGGGATCGCTTTCGATAGCTCGGTACGAAGCATTCAAATCGAGGGAGCCGGCCGTCTTTCGATGGGTGATTTCGAACTGGCCCTCACTGTTGATCGAATCCAGCTCGATCAGAATCTCAGGGATCGGATCCCTCCGGCATTAAAGCTGGTCTGGGATGGTTATCATCCAACCGGTATTGCCAGCCTGAAACACACACTCATTCTTCAAGATGCTCAGCCTGTAAAAAACTCGACCGAACTCTCCATCTCCGATGGATCACTCCAGTTTCAACAACCAGACCTTCTCGTAGATCAGTTATCGGGAAAACTGGAAATCACCCCCGAAGCCATCAAATTTCGAAAGCCACTGGAGGGCAAGTTCTTCGGTGCCCGAGCACTACTGTCAGGAGAAATAGAACTAGAAGCTCTGAACCCTGGTCGCAGTGAACTTGATCTCAAAATAGATGGCTTGGTATTCGAACCAAGAATCTACGAGATACTCCCCAGCTCGATTCAGAAGATCTGGGATCAATTCTCACCATCGGGTCAATTCGGTCTCAATGTCGCCATCGGTAGCGAGCAATACCCTCCGACCATCAAAGCGATGCAGCTGCTTCTTTCTGAAGTAGATGGTAGTTATTCACGCTACCCATACCCACTGCGCCATCTGCAAGGAGAGATCCGTTACTTCGACCAGCAAATAGAACTGGATATCACCGGGGGAATAGCTGGAGAACCCGTCAGTGCTCAGGGCACATTCGAAACAAAACCAGCGGGGGAAAGCCACCTGGTCATCGAAGGAAAATCATTACTTCTCGACGATCGGGTACGAACAGCGCTCGGTGATCAATACTCAAGTATTTTCGATCTTTATTCACCGCGCGGTCGGTCTGATCTTCGTATCGAGATCGACCGAGAAAAAACCGGCGCAAAGATGGAAACCCGGATCATGATAGATCCCAGGGGAGCAAGCATCGCCCATCAGGCCTTCCCTTACCGCGTTCATGATCTCACCGGCAGAGTGACCATCGAAGCCAGTAACGGGAAGGTTTTGTTCCAGAATCTCACCGGCAGACACGCCCAAAGTGAACTCTCGCTTCCAGCTGGCCTGATCGAATTCAAGGGTGGGAAGATGGTCCGCCTCGAAATCCCGATTGAAAGCCCAAAACTGGTTCCTGATGAAGAACTGATTTCAGCCTTGCCAGAAGACATTGCCAACAGAATACGGTCGCTCGACATCCTTGCTGGTGGCGGATCCCTCGATACCGTTGTCGAGCTTCGAGCCGATGAAAACACTCCTTTTGACATCTACGTTCGTTCTCGCATCTCCGATCCTGTTCGCCTTCGATATCACAGACTTCCATATCCGTTGGTCTTCCATCAAGGCCAGGTAGTGTTTTCGAGTACCGAGGGACGTATTCGACTCGACGAGCTGACCACTGATCCGGCAAACTCACCTGTCGTGAACGTCTCTGGTGAAATCGGTCCAGATGACAGTTTCGTTACCGAACCCCATGCACTAAAAGATGCCTCGCTTCTGTCGATGAGCCTGACAGTTGAAGAGGGCGCGGATGGAAAAGGACTACGTCTATCGGATGAAGAGCTCGTCGAAAATCTCCCTAAAGACCTACGCAATTTCTTCCGAAAGATGCAACTCGATGGAAATGTCACAGGTCAAATAAATGTCCTGTATCGCTATCAAAAAAGAGACTCCGATGGAGCTCCGATTGAACAAGTAAAATACGATGTGACGGGACAACTGAAACAAGCGGGGTTTGATTTCGCTCTGCAAGCCGAAGATTTATCGGCAAACTTTGTCATTCATGGCGGAATCAAACCAGGTGAAGGGCATACTTTTTCTGGCCAGCTTTCTGATGGCGATTTCCGTTTTTCACGGTTCCGCGCAAAAGTCCCTCCGACTCGCCCTCTTAGTTTTACATACGGAGTCGATCATCCTCGTCTATCAAATCAGAATAACGACCAACGACAATTCCCTACGAAATGGCTCCTCGATAAACTTCCACAGGACCGATCCAATGTCTTCCAGGCCGAACTCGGTCCCAGTGACATCTATGGTGGCCCGCTCGATGGTTTCTTCTTTGCCGATCTGAATCAAAATGAAGGAGTTTTCGCTGGAGAAGCGAACATAGAAGAAGTCGATCTGGCGCTCGGCGCAGAAATTTTATTCCGTAAAAAAGATGTCCGTGGTGACGCGCGCGGTTCTGTTCAGGTAGAAGGCCTGGTTGGATCTTCAGAGTCCGTCACCGGCAGCGGAGAATTCTCAATTCGTAACGGTAAACTGGCACAAATTCCGCTTCTCGCCGGAGCGATTATTAATCCGTTTGAGGGTCTCAATCGAAATAACAATCGCATCAAAGAGGCCGATGGCAACTTCACCATTCACGACCAGCTCTTCGATTTTCGTGGATTGGGTTCCATCAAACTAAAAAGTCCCACCGGGAAAATTCTCGGTCGAGGAACAATGGGATTTAACAAGACTCTGAATCTTGTGATGGAACCTCAAACCCTGGGTGGAGCTCCGATTCTCTCTGATATCGCAAATCGACTGCTTCGTTTCAGGATTCGTGGGACTCTCGATAATCCACAGCTCAATAGCCGAAAAGAAACCTCTCCAGGGAAGCCGTGAATCGCCCGGCAGAACTCTCCCATCGTGCCAACAGCTCGATGATCGCCAGTCAATCCCCAAGCCACTACTGTCGTTGAACTGATCTAGGGTCCAGGATGACGTTGGAGGTATTCCATGAAACCAACCGAAGCTCGAAACAACAAAAATCTACCGACCAAACATCTACTCGGACGACTGGTGCTGATTCTATGTCTTTTCATGCCAATCCTGGTCAGCTCCTTTCCAGGTTCGCCCACCATGAAAACGGGTGTCCAGATCCCTGCGGAGGTGGCCAGCGGGATCGCACATAGTGCCAATTCACTACTAAATCTGCTCGGTGAAAAATCGAAGCAAAAGATTCACCAGCCGGCATTACCTGGAGCCTCTGGAAGTGAAGCGCTTTCTCGTTGGACTTACTTTCCAGGCGAACGTCCTGGATTACGGCTCGATGAGATGACAGCGCAAGAACGAGTGCTGGCGCAAAAGCTGGTGCGAAGCTCCCTCTCGGACACAGGGCATCTAAAATGGAATGCCATCATCGCACTCGAAGACGTTTTGCGATCCATGAGTCGGGCAGCCGGGGGGGATGATCCAAGTCGAAATCCGGGCCAATATACCTTTGCCATCTTCGGCGATCCGATGGGAGAAAGCCCCTGGGGCTGGCGTGTCGAAGGACATCATATTTCGCTCAAGTTCTTACTGGATGGAGACACGATACTCTCTTCGACACCGGCGTTCCTCGGGGCCGCCCCCACTGTTCCGATGATGGGGCCCAACACAGGAACAGAGATTCTCGATGAAGAAGAAGACCTGGCGCTAGCGCTGGCCAGATCATTGGCGCCTGCACAGCGGGAAATTGCCATCCAGCAAGGACAGCTGCCCCGAGATGTTGTGACGGGACCAGGGAATCCTGGTGCCCCTGAAAATGTAGGGATCCGTAGAGACCAGCTCGATCCATCACAAAAGATTCTTCTCGACACACTCATCGTGACCCATCTGGGCCTGATGAAATCGGCCATCGCTACTGCAGAAAAAGCACGAATCTTCAACGCAAATCAAGACGAGATCCGATTTGCCTGGTGGGGATTACTCGACAAGGGATTACGCCACTCATATCGAATTCACGGCCCTACCTTTGTCGTTGAACTGGTAAAGGTCGCAGCTGATCCAGGACATGTTCATATCGTCAGAAGAGATCCGCAGCGCGACCTGGATGGATCACCTCTGCTTGATCATCTCCGTCAAGCACACGGCAAATGAACTCGGTCAAGATGACTCGACGGAAGATCAATTACCCCTCATCATCCAACTTCCAGGAAGGATCTAATGTCATCATCAACGAATACTAAAGCTCTTGTCGAATGCGTACCGAACATCTCTGAAGGCCGAGATCGGCAAAAGATAGACCACATCGTCGCTGCGGCTGCAGCCGTCGATTCAGTGGAAGTTCTCGACGTCGATCCAGGCGCAGACACTAACCGAACCGTCATCACACTTGTCGGACCACCAGAGCCGATTGCCGAGGCCGCATTCCGCCTGGTCGAAAAAGCTGCCGAACTGATCGACATGAGCTCGCATCAAGGCGCCCACTCTCGCCATGGGGCTACCGATGTATGCCCCTTCATTCCCGTCAGTGACATCTCGATGGAACAATGCATCGAGATCGCCAGAGGCGTGGGTAAAAGGATCGGTGAAGAATTACAAATTCCTGTCTACATGTATGACCGTGCGGCTTTGCGCGAAGATCGAACGTCCCTCGCCACGGTGAGAAAAGGCGAATACGAAGCGCTTCCAGAAAAAATGGCTGACCAGAACTGGAAACCCGATTTTGGCCCGGCGCGCTTCTTGCCAGGGCCCGGAGTTGTCACTGTCGGAGCACGAGAGTTCCTAATCGCCTACAACGTGAATCTCAATACAAGAGATAAAGCCCAGGCAAATGATCTGGCGATGGAGATTCGGGAAAAAGGTCGCGCTGTTCGAATCAATGCAACAACACCCTACTACTCAAGCGGGAAATTGTTGCGTTACCGAGAAGCCGAAGGTATCTGGCCTTCCGGCATCACCTCGGAAATATTCTCGACACGTGATGAACTTGATCAACATCTACAGGCTCACAATACTTCACTCGAAAAAGAAGCCGCCTTCTTCGGACAGGACTCCTCCGCACTCGATGGAGAAATGGTCATGAAAAGGGGGCGATTCGAACACTGTCGTGCAGTCGGATGGGTGATCCCAGAGTACGGTCGTGCGCAGATCTCCATCAATCTCACAGATTTCCATGTCACCAACATGCACGATGTTGTCGATGCCTGTTGTGAGCTGGCAAAAGACCGCGGTCTCGTCGTCACCGGATCAGAACTGGTCGGAGTCACTCCTTACAGCGCCATCCGTGAGAGCGGAGAACATTACTTGGAAAAACAGGGATCCAGCCGTGGGATCCCCGTCAGTGATATCATCGCAACCGCCGTTCAGTCACTTGGCCTTTCTGATATCACACCTTTCGATCCCGAAAGTTCGATACTCGGTATGACCTCCACTAAGGGCCCATTGACTGGTTTAGCCGTCTCTGATTTCACCGATGAAGTCTCACGCGACTCGCCCGCTCCCGGTGGCGGATCCATAGCGGCACTGGCAGGCTCTCTCGGAGCCGCTCTTTCCTCCATGGTTGCCAACCTCACCTTCGCCAAACGGAAGTACCGTAAGCGTCGGGTGGAAATGGAACCTCTAGCCATCGAAGCACAAAGATTGAAAGATGAACTGCTACGTGCCGTCGACCACGACACCAGTGCTTTCGAGGGAGTCCTCGAAGCGATGCGACTCCCACAAACCACTCCGGAACAGGAACGAACCCGAACGATTGCCATCGAGGCGGGTTATCGACATGCCACGGAGGTTCCTCTTGTTACAGCAGAGCTATGCCTGGAAGTGATGAAGTTAGCACTCCAGGCATCCGAGCGAGGACTCCCTGCAGGAATCACAGATGCTGGCACCGCCATCTGGATGGCTCGAGCGGGTCTTGAAGGAGCAATTCTCAACGTCCGCGTCAATCTCGCTGAAATTCAAGATAAACACTGGAAAACAGCTACAGAGCAACGAATTGAAGCCCTACAGAACGACTCGAACGAACTCCTAGAGCGTTGTCAGGACCAACTGGAGAAAATCCTCGGATCCTGAGCAATCTTTAGGGTAAATTCGGGGTTATGATGTCAGAGACTGGGATACGAGCCAAATTGAGTAAGAACTTAGACAGTCTCGTAAACCAGGTTTAGCCATAAAGGAGACCGATGAAGCCAGCCATTATTATCTTGAGTATTTTAGTGATCAGCACTGGTGCTGTTGCTTTTAATAACCAGCAACAAGCCAAAGAGGCGATTGAAACTGCAAACAGATTAAATCAGCAGCTGATCGCAGTCAGAGAGCGTCTCGAGACTCTCGAACAGAAACCAGAACCGACCTCACCAATTTCCTGGGCTGATCCTGCAACTTCCAATGGCGAAGTCGCACCGATTCCCGAAGAAGTGGTTGCAGCCATCGCAAACCAGATTGCGAAAAACTCGAATGCCCTGGGAACCATTGCAAGCAGAGTTCTCACGACTCCTACTTCGACCTCCGATTCCAGCCAGCTCGATAATCCTGTGCAGTTCGATCAACAAGTTCGAGACACGCTGGCAGCAGTCCGAGATGAAGAGCGAGAAGAACGCAACCTGAGAAATCAGGAGAGGATGATGGAGCGCGCCCAAGAGCGTGCCAACAGAATGGCTGAAGAGTTGGGACTTAACGGTCAACAAGCAGAACAGTTCACATCTTTACTAGCAGAACATTCTGCAGAGATGGGGCAGATCTGGAGTGAATCACGAGAACTTGATCTGGACCGTGGAGAAATGAGAAGCTTCTTCGAGCAAACCCGCGAAGAGCAAAATGGCGAAATCCAAGAAATCCTGAATGCCGATCAATATACCCAGTACCTGGAACTTCCACAGGGTGGTGCCACCTGGGGCAGACGTGGTGGTGGTGGCGGCGGCAACAGTAATGGCGGCGGCAACAGTAATGGCGGCAGTGGCGGCGGCGGCCGAGGAGGCTTCTGATCAGCCATGTCTGTCGGATAAGAGTTCTTTCATTCGAAGTCTCCACAGGGCTATGATCTTTATATGCTGAAGACAGAAAAGGACTACACCGACCCCTACGTGCGCCAGTTGAGCCTCTTTCTCGACAACCGTGTAGGTAAGCTACGTGAGATCCTCCGATACCTGACAACAGAAGACATCCTTGTTCACGCCATCACTGTCGTCGACAGTGCAGATCATGCCATCGTTCGCTTAATCGTTGATCGCGTCGGAACCGCTCATCAGGTACTCGTCGAGCACGGTGTGCCTACATCAACAAATCCGATTCTGGCTGTAGAAGTCCCTAACGAACGAGCAGGACTGAGGATGATTTGCCGCGCGCTGATTCATGCGGAAATCAATATTCACTATGCATATCCGATGCTAACTCGCCCACATGGATTTGGTGTTTTCATTGTTCACGTTGATGAAAACAATACCGCCAGAGAGCTTCTAATAGATGACGGCTTCAAGCTCCTCGACGAAAGTGATCTTGGGCTGGCAGGTATTTAGCTAGATCCTTTTCAATAACTAATCGGATGATCGCATAACCTATGAAATTATGCGTCGTACAAATAGGCTCCTGAAAGTTAAAAAGAAACCTCTCGACCCGAGGAGACAGGTCGAGAGGTAAGTGAAGTCTAGAAAAACCCAAACTCCACAGCGTGTCCCCCGAATCTCCCACGAAGACCTTACGACCCGAAGGTCGTGGTTGGTGCGTGCGTCTCTACCGAAGTAGATATAGAAGACATCCCCCGAGGTCTTTCTATTGAACGCTTTAGCACCAGAGAGAAACTCTTAGTAAACTCCAGCATATCCAGAAGAGAATTTTCGCCTAGCCTAGCTAAACAGCAGCAGGAACATGAAATCCGAAGTTATAACTGGATCGTTGATCACGGAGAGGATGGTGTTTCCTCAGATTCAGGTGAATACATCGAGGCATGAAAGTCAGTGCAACCGATAGCCAGAAAAGACACCTATTCTGGCGGCTTCACACCCTCTTTTACCCCGTCGATCGCCAACTGGATGACATAACTGACAAGTTGGTCGATCTCTTCAGGTTTAAGAACCTGAAGCGGCATTTTTGCCTGTGCGTTATCAAAAGTTGGCTGTTTCAAATAACCATGAAGCCACAGTGACATCTTTCTTAATAGATCCGATTCCTCCTCGATAACGTCAAATAGATCCTTCTTGGCCTCATAGCGATGCGGGTCTTCCTGACGCAACGTCTCCAGGTGTGCCGGGAATATCTCCATTCGACCGAGCCGACGTACCGCTACTTGAACCAGAGGTGGCTGCAAAATTGCGCCACGACCATCCACTTTGTGGCAAAGGATACAGCGTCTTTTCGCCACCAGGTGCCCGAGTGTCGCTCTACGCTGGAAAGCCGGGTCATTCAACAAAGAAAGATCCGAAACGCTCTGAGGAAGGCCCGAGGCTTCCTCAGAGGGCTTGGGGGTGGGTGCAGGAGCAGGGTCTGACTTCTCTTCTGTTTCAGGTTGATCAAAACTCGGTTCATTCGTGACAGATATGTCCTGCTTGACAACTGGCTCTGTTATTGGCGCAGAAGTTTTGACCGGGACCTCAATCGTCGTTGGTACAGAATTCCCAGCGCTCTTTTGAACAGACGTGGAGCTCTGCTCTGAATTGTTTGAATCAACACTACACGAGATGACCGAAACCAAGAGCAAGCCGATGAACACAGGCGATAAACTTCTAAAGAAAGACATCGATGGGAGATCATCCACTAGCTTTATTTGATCGAACTCCTTCATGTACCGGATCCTCCATCTTGCCTGGCATGGTCACTGCCGCGGGTCACTTCCTCTGACCGCTACTTCTGACCACTGAGCCTAGTAGCCTGACTGCTTGGTGCAAGCCCATCGTTACACTCTCCCCGAATCGACAACACCATGCTAGGATGCCGACAAGGAGGCATAACGATGCATACCAGAGCCCAACTACTTTTTTGGGGATTCAGCTTCTTGCTGGTGTTTTTGAGCCCAATGAAGACACATGCTGGTGATCTTGATGCAAATATGAAGATCGTCGAAGAACTCGAAGAGCTCTTTGAAGTTGAGGTCAAAAAAAGCGACTCACGTTCCGCTGTAAAATTGTTTGAGCCACGGTTCGAGGCTCTGGCGAAGGATTTCGCCGGAACAGAGAGTGGACTTCGTGCTGAACTGTGGGTTCTACGAAACCACTGGTGGAAACGGGCTGCTGGAACCATGGAAACCGCTTCCACACAACTAGCACTACGCCTCATCGATGAATATCCCGAATCAGCGCAACTGACCCGAATCGCAGAATTCCGTTATCTCTATGGCAAAGATGGTGTACTTCCTATGATGGATGCTCTCATCAAAGCGAGTCCACATGATCGGGTAGATGCATATGCACTTCACGCCAAGGCCTACAGTCTTGGTCGAAGCAAAGAAGAAACTGACATCGCCATAAAACGCCAGAGCCTCGAATTGCTGAGCCAACAATATGGAGACGTTGCCTTTCGCGATACCACATTTGGAGCCATCGCAACGGCGATGCTGTCGCCACATCCAAAAGAAAATCTCGAAATCGGGAAAGTGGCTCCAGAAATCGAAGGCATGGATGTCGATGAAAACCCAATCAAGCTTTCAGACTATCGTGGAAAGATCGTGTTAATTGATTTCTGGGGAGACTGGTGAGGACCTTGCAGGGCGATGTACCCACACGAGCGGTCGCTCGTGGAGAAATACAATGAACATTTCGTCATCGTCGGAATCAACTCTGACCGCGGTCGTGATCGACTCAAGGAAGCGAAGGCACGCGAGAATATTTCATGGACTTCCTTTTATGATGGAGGGGGAACAGGAGGTCCAATTGCCACCCGCTGGGGTGTCACTGGCTGGCCAACCCTGTTCTTACTCGATAAAACTGGAACCATCCGGCACCGCGGGTTACGAGGGGAAAAACTGGAAACTGCAATCCGGGAGCTCCTCAAGGAGATGGGAGTCGAGCTTCCACCGGAGCCAAGAAAAGAAGAACTCTAACGATTACGGGCAGTACGGTCATGGCGGACCCGACGAATCAGAGCGCGGAACATCTGAATTCCATCTCGTATTGGACGAACAGTGCTCTTCTTTGCATCGGACCAGACAATGGGGACCTCTGCGATGACAAACCCCTGCCTGCGAGCCTCCAGAAGAATTTCGATATCGAAGGCAAATCCTTCTTCTTGTAGTTGATCAAAGATCGGTAAGAACTTCTCTCTTTGGAATGCTTTGCAACCACACTGGGTATCTCTCACAGGAAGATCAGCGATCAGGCGAACTAATCTGCGGAACAAAGATCCCATCCATACTCGTAACGCCCCCTGGGAAACTGCGATTCTAGATCCCACAACATGGCGAGAACCACAAGCAAGATCAGCTCCCTCATCCAGAGCTGCCAGCAGAAGTAGTAACATTTCCGGAGGAGCGGAAAGATCCAGATCAAGATATGCAATCCGATCTCCACGAGCAGAAAGTACCCCACGACGAACCGCCGCCCCCTTGCCACGATGCCGATCCAGCGATTCGAACCGCAATCGTTGATCGCGTTTCATCAGCGGGCTCAGGACAGAACTGGGATCATCTGAACAACCATCCGAGACGATGATCAATTCTCCGCTGATCTCACTTTCAAGGAACCCCAGTACCCTCTCGACCGTCTTCTCTAGCAGAGGAACCCCGTTACGGACCGGTATCACCACCGAAAGCACAGCTCCTCCTCTCGTACATCTAGTCGCTCGAAAAAACGTCTTCGAGAATCACATTCCGGTCCATGATGAGCGCACGAGCAGCCCTCACGGGCAAGCCCGTCCTTCTCGATACCCAAGAATATGCCGATTGGGGCAAAAGATGGGATTCTTATAGGGAAAGTATAGGTTTTCGAGAAAGGCATGATGGCGTGAATAAGGAATCGGGTGATCGGATTGCTCTGGTATTGGGTGGCGGTGGCGCTCGCGCTGCTTACCAAGCTGGATTTCTCCGGTACATCGGTCGCAGACTACCTCAACTGCGATTTTCGATACTTTCCGGTACGTCGGCCGGAGCCATCAATACTGTCCATCTTGCTCGCCATCAGGGATCTCTTTACCAGGCAGCGGAAGATCTTCGTAAATTATGGTCACAGCTGACGATGGACCAGGTATTCGCTGCCGACACCGGGTCGTTGATCAAAATCGTCACCCGATGGGGACTGCGCCTCATCAGTGGCGGAAGCTCGCTGGCACCCACAACCCGTGGCCTTGTCGACACGACCCCGTTAAGAAAATTTCTCGAGAAAGCTTCGCACTCACTGGAAAATGGAAAAATTCCAGGCATCGAGGAAAACATCTTGAGGGGACGACTTCACTCACTCGCCATCACCACTACCGATTATGGCACTGGCCGTTCCGTCACCTGGATACATGGAAAAAATGCCAATGAATGGGAACGAACCTATCGCTCCGGGATTCAAACAAAAATACGCCTCGACCATATCATGGCTTCAAGTGCCATCCCTCTTGTCTTCCCGGCGGTAAAAATCGAGGACTCCTGGCATGGCGATGGAGGTATTCGTCAAACAACCCCACTCTCTCCCGTGATGCACATGGGAGCAGATCGTATTCTTGCCATCTCGACACGAAACTTACCCGATGACATCCAGCCTGAAAAAACCGTTTCGGGCGGCTATCCACCACCGGCGCAAGTAGCTGGCGTACTGATGAATGCCATATTCCTGGATGCGTTGGAGTTTGATTCCAGTAACGTTCAAAGATTCAACAAACTGCTGGAAAAGTTACCGGCAGAAGAAAGAGGAAATCTTCGACCAGTCGAACTTCTTACTGCACGCCCCAGTGAAGATCCTGGAATACTGGCCAGTGATTTCGAGGCTCGTCTTCCTGGCCCCTTCCGCTTCCTCGAACGAGGACTAGGAACCCAGGAAACAGAAAGCCATGACTTGCTCTCCTTGTTGATGTTCCAGCCCGAATACATCGAAGCATTACTATCTTTAGGTGAAAAGGACGCCCGTGATCGTGCCGATGAGGTAATCCCTTTCCTCCTCGGTGATCGAAAAGCATCCTTCATCTCTTAGTCTCGAACAACTTTCCCTTTTACTTTTTGGGTATTTTGTAGCTGCACTCGAACTGCATGACTAGCGGCATCAGGGATAATCGCATTTCGGATCACACCAGTTCCATCCTGATACCAGAGAATCGCTGCTGATTCATTTCCTGTAATTCCAACAAGATTACCGTAATGCTGCGGCAACAGTAGTTGGGTCCGTTGTTCTGAATGACCACGTGCAGGTCTCGGCTTCCCCAATCCATCGACTCCAATGGAAATGTCGTAACTCTCTTCAATTTTTTGCGCCTCCCAGAGTCCGATCAATCCCGGATAATCAGCAGAGGCGGATGTTCCCCCACCGATGGCCCAGCCAGCAGTAACTCCAAAAATGACGCCGCAAAACAGTCCAATCATGGAGCCTTGAACCCAAATCTTCTTCATCCGCTTTTCTCCTTAATCTCAGAATTCTTGCCGACAATCATAGTTCTCTCGTCTTGACCATTGGATCATGCACAAGATCACACGGAAAGAAATGACTCTGTTGATCAGGGTTGCCCATCGTCCTTCTCTACCTGACGATGGCGCCGATACAGCTCATGATTCACGGAGGTCCGATGCTAGCTTCTCTCGCTACACTTCTTCTGCTACTTGGGAGTTTCTCCTCATCATTTGGAGACCTTTCCTCACAAACACCCGATTCAGATCCAACCACGACTGCCATTGCATTCTGGAATCTTGAAAACCTCTTCGACTATGAAGACGATCTCGAGAATTCAGGAGATGATGAATTTTTGCCGGCCAAGGAATGGGATCAGGAACGTTATTCCCGAAAACTATCTCACCTGGCAAAAGCTATCGATTCACTCGATACGAATCTTCTAGCCGTGTGTGAGGTTGAAAATCGTCGGGTCCTCGAAGATCTGATCTCCCAACCAATCCTCAAGCTTGACGAATGGAAAATTGCGCACATCGACTCACCGGATCATAGGGGGATCGACCTGGCCCTTCTCTATCGGAGCCCTTTTCTGTTGAAAGAACCACCGACCCTCCATCCGATCGACATGGGAGAAGGCAACATAGCCACTCGTGGAGTGCTAGAAGTACCCATGGAAGTTTCAGGAAACTCATTCACCGTACTCGTAAATCACTGGCCATCACGCTATGGCGGTGCCGAAAAAAGCGCTCCGAAGCGAGCCGCTGCAGCTTTGACCGCAAGAAGCGTCATCGATCGGATTCTTACCATCGATCCTCATGCAGACATCATTGTTATGGGAGACTTGAATGACGACCCATGGGATGAGTCAGTTCTCGGAGTACTGAAAGCCGTTCGCGAAAAGAGATCGGTCGTTCATCCATACAATTCCACACCTAAAAAGGATCAGCCTTTTTCTCCACGCCTGTGGAATCCTTCCTGGAGTTTCGCCTCGGATTCCGATACGGGAACCTACTACTACTGGAACGATTGGACCTGGAACTGCTTCGATCAGATTATCGTTAGCCCAGGGCTGCTCGATGAAAAAGGCCTGGTACTTCTGAACAACTCAGTGGAGATCCATCAGCCAGATTTCATGACCGACAGCGATAAAAACGCCAACAGGCCGGCCAGATTCAGAAAATTCAGGGGGAACTGGGAAGAAGGCTATAGCGATCACTTCCCTGTAAAAGCGAAGATAAAGGTCATCCGCGAGAAATCCGGTCAAATTAAGACCCCATAGCACGTCAAAAGATGGGGGAAATCACACGCCCGCTCGGGTAGCCTCATGTCGTTCGACGCAAATTTTAATTCAACGTCTAAACCACCCGGAGTTACTACCAAACAACTCTTGGTTTGAAAGAAAGGAAGTCAATTCAATGCTTTCACTTTTATTGACACTCGCAATGACAACCGTAGCACCAATGGCAGAGACCGTTCCCGCCACCGAAGCCTATCCTCTGGAAACCTGTGCTGTGGCCGGAAAGAAACTCGGATCGATGGGGAAGCCCATAGATTACGTTCATGAGGGTCGCCAGGTACGTTTTTGTTGCAGAGGTTGCGTACCAAAGTTCAAGAGCAATCCAGAACAGTACCTTGCCGCTGTTGATGCGAAAATCATCGAAACACAAAAGAAGAACTATCCCACCGATACCTGTCTTCTCTCGCAACAGAAGCTAGACAACACCGCAAAAGAAATCGTGATCAATAACCGACTCGTTCGCCTTTGCTGTGGCCGCTGCGTGAAAAAGATAAAGGCAGACCCGCAATCGATTTTCAAGAAGCTGGACGCCGCCATCTTGAAAGCTCAAGCCAAAAGCTACCCTCTCACTACATGCGTGATTTCTGGTGAAGATCTCAACAGCATGGGCAAGCCGAAAGATGTGATCGTCGGTAACACATTGATCAAAGTTTGCTGTAAAGGATGCGTCTCCAAGGTTACTGCAGACCCAGCTAAGTTCATCGAGATGGTTCAATCGGCAAAAAAATCTGGCGGCAATAAAGAAAAGAAAACAGCGCCAAAAAAAGCAGCCGGTAGCCAGTAGGTAGCAGGCGAGAACAACTCTGGAGTAGTTAAGCTGATACTGGACGGCGCCACCTCCCCTGCGGGAAGTGGCGCCGTCCTTACTTCTAACAACAGATCACAACACAACCTTGTTTTTTACAGTACGATAAAAACAGATCAGGAGGCAAAAATGCCATTCAATGAAAAGATACAGTATTCGATTGTCAACCTCGTCGAAGCTTTCGAAGAACTACAAGGGCACCTGGAAGTAAAACACTTCGGCCAGGCCCTCGATGAAAACACTGACTTCGAAAATCTACCCGAGACCGCTAAAGAAAATCTGGATTCCGATTTTCATGACGTAATGGTCAACGTCATCGAAGGCCTTGATAGCCAAAAGAAACTCGACATCCGCGATGTCGAAGCAGTTTCCGGGATTCTTCTCGATGCTATCGATGAAGTTTTCCCGCTCGAAGAAGTCTCAGATGAGGAAGTCTCAGATGAAGAAGTCTCAGATGAAGAAATCGCTGCGGAAGAAATTTGATTCCTCCTCAAGGACTCGATTCCTCGGCATCTTCTTGAAGTAGATCGATTGAAACTTTTCTAATCAGCGCGCCTAGCTTTCCTTCTGAGGAAGTTAGGCGCGTTTCCAATTTATTAATCACCTGCTGTAACTTTTCTACCTGACGCTCATTGAAGGCCAATCGCACCTCAAGATCAGTGAAATACTCTTTTCCTTCTTCGCTCATTGAAGCCTCCTACTTTGCAAAGCTAACGGAATCTACCTGCCCTCCATCATCTCACAATTTTGCTCGAATTAAAAAGGGTCGGAGAAGATCTGATCTTCTCCGACCCATAAAACCCTTGATCAAGGTATTCGTTACGGGCAACCCCCGTAACTATCGCATCCCAATCCATCATCGGGAGTCATATCAACCCCGCACGCTGTGGGTCCTGGGGCCGAAGGAGGCGGGCCATTCTGGAACTGATAGTTCAGAACAAAGATGATGTCGGAGATATCATGGCCTCCATCGTCATTTGAATCAGTTGCATCGGCGCAGCCAGAAGCCGGTCCTCCCAGCATGAGTGTGTAAAGCATGTAGATCGCATCTGCGATGTCGACACTTCCATCGTCATTTGCATCGCCACGACGGAAACTCGGCTCACACTCATCAGGCAATCCATTTACATTTGCATCTGGACTGGTACCGGAAGCCATGTCGCATTCATCTGGGACACCGTTGCCATTGCAGTCTTCGCTACTACCGCTGCTCAGATCACAAACATCGGGCGAACCGTTATCATTGCAATCTGTATCACACTCATCGGGAGTTCCATTGCCATCGCAATCCGCAGAAGACCCAGCAGCAATATCGCAGACGTCTGGAGATCCGTTACCATTACAATCCGCTTGCGGCACAACTATCGTCACCGTCTGCTCAACCGTGGTTGTGTTTCCATGATTATCCATGGCAGTCCACTGAATCAACGTACTTCCGTGATCGAATGATCCACTGGCATTATCAGTTCCATTGAGATCATTGGACAAACTCACAACAGTGCAGTTATCAGAAGTTGTTGGCGTTGGAATATTCACCGTTGCTGTACATATGCCTTCGGGTGCGGGGATTGAAACATTTCCACTTGTTGCAATCGTCGGAGCCTCTTCATCGTCAACTGTTACGCTAAACTGCGCAGTAGTTACGTTTCCGTTGGCATCCGATTGTGAATAATTCACCGTTGTTGTACCTACCGGGAAGAAATCTCCAGGTTGGGCACTGGCAACGAGCTCACCGAGAGCGCAGTTATCACTCGCAGTAGGAGCATTCCAGTTCACATTTGCACCACACTCCCCAGGATCGGTCAATTGAGCGATGTCCTCAGGGACTCCCTCCAGTACCGGATCATGATTATCAATTACTGTCACGATGAACGTGTGCTGGCCAATATTGCCCTGACCATCGGCTAACGACAACGTCACAAACGTGGTTCCAACGTTGAAGAACTGACCTGATTCATGACTGATCGTTAGATTTGTCGTTCCACAGTTGTCACTGACCTCGGCATCTGCCCATGTTGCCGTAGCTCCACAGGAATCCGGTCCCGAAACCAAAGTCATATCTTCAGGCGCTAGATCAAATTCAGGAGCCTGTGTATCACCAACCGTAACGGTGAAGGAGCTAGAAGCGGAGTTCCCAGCAGTATCTTCGACAGTGTAAGTCACTGTTGTATCTCCAACAGGGAAGAAATCACCGGAAGTGTGCGTTCTGGTAACAGCGCTATCTGGACAGTTATCAGAAGTCGAAGGCTCTGCCCAACTCATACTCGATCCACATTGATCCAGTTCGTTTCCAGCAGACATATCTTCGGGCATTCCAAATATCTGTGGCGCTTCATTGTCACTAACGGTGACTGAGAACTCGTGAGTATTTGCATTTCCATTAATATCCTGAAGAGTCATCAGGACTGCAGTTCTGCCCACCGGGAACTGCATACCAGAAGTGTAATTCGATCCCATGGAAAGAACGCCGCAATTGTCTGAGGTCGTAGGCGCATCCCAAATCGCTGTAGCAACGCACTGCCCTGGGTTCGTATCAAGCACCATGTCACCCGGGCTCGTCTCAAAGGTAGGAAGCTCGTCATCCTCGATCGTGATGACAAAGGCACTACTGGTTGAAAGCCCATTCATGTCAGTAGCCGTGTATGTGACGGTGGTCGATCCGACCTGGAAGAAGCTAGAGGGCGGATGATTTGTAAAGAGACTCGAATTCGGGCAATTGTCAGTCGTGGTTGGAGGCGTCCAATCGATGACCGCACCACAAAAACCTCGATCGGCAGTCTGCGTCATCGAGCTTGGCATATCATGAATTTCCGGCAACTGGTCGTCAGTCACAGAAATTAAGAACTCATATGTTGTCGATTGTTGGTGAATATCAGTCAATGTCATCACGACCGTGGTATCTCCGAGCTGGAATGTGTCTCCTGATTGATGACTTGAAGTCATCGAAGGGGCTCCACAATTATCAGAAGTAACAGGCGCTTCCCAGGTCGCAACTGCACTACATTGATCGGTATCAGTGCTGAGACTTTGTGATGACGGAGCACTTTCAAACAATGGCGCTTCATCGTCGGTCACGGTGATCGTGAACGAACTCAGAACCACGTTGGTGCTGCTATCTTCTAATGTGTAGGTCACTACCGTGTCCCCTACATCAAAGAAGTCACCAGGGGCATGCGAGCTCGACAGTATTTCACCTGGGCAATTATCAGAAGTCTGAGGTGGATCCCATGTAACAGCAGCACCACAAACTCCCAGATCTGCTGTCTGGGTCTTTCTTCCAGGCATTTCAAGAAGTTGCGGATTCTCGATATCGTTGACCGTCACCGAGAAGGTGTGCATCGATGAGTTTCCATGAACATCCGTCAGAGTCATCATTACTTCAGTGGTACCGGTTGAGAAGAAGTGTCCTGAAGGAAGGCTAGAATCCAGAGAAAGAACACCGCAGTTATCACTAGTGGTTGGAGAATCCCAGCTAGCTACCGCACCACACTGTCCCCCATCGGAATCCAAGGTCATATCACCTGGAGCAGTAAGATATTCTGGATTTTGGTCATCGAGAACAGTTACAGTGAATGAAGCAGAAACACTATGGCCGTTGTCATCTGTACTCGTGTACGTGACAACTGTATCGCCCATGGCAAACAAGCTATTGTTCGGAACATCGGGCCCAAACGAAAGAATACCGCAGTTATCTGAAGAGCTCGGTTCGGTCCAGGTCGCCGTTGCTCCACAAACATCCGCATCATTGGTGATGGTCATGGAATCGGGCATATCTGCGATAACTGGATCTTCATCATCCGTGATGGTGATCGTAAACGAAGCCGTTCCTTGGTTACCCGCATTATCTTCTGCAGAAAACACGACCTCTGTGATTCCTAACGGAAACTCAGAACCTGAAAGATGGGAAGACGTCACCAGCGGAGGCAAGCTACAGTTGTCAGATGCAGCAGGCGATATCCAGTGCATCGTCGTTGAACAGCTACCAAGATCCGTGGTTCCTGTCATGTCTTGTGGCATATTCAGGAATCCTGGTGGAGTAGAATCCACTGCCTGCGCATCTTCACATTCATCAGGGATTCCATTGGTATTGCAGTCGATCGAAGATCCTGCTGCCAACTGACATTCATCGGGAACGCCGTTGCTATCGCAATCAACAGTTAAACCCTGAGAGATGTCACAGGAGTCAATTTGATCATTCCCATTACAGTCTAGTAACGGCGTGCTAACGAGTTCACAAGCGTCCGGAATACCATCTCCATCGCAATCGATATCGCCGCCAGAAATCTGACAAACATCTAATTGACCATTGCTGTCACAGTCCGGTGCGCCGGTATCCATCTCGCAATCATCGGCAAGACCATTGAGGTCACAGTCAGTTTCTAAACCATTTGCGATGTCGCAACTATCCGGAATGCTGTTCGAATTGCAGTCGTTGGCTCCCGCAAGAAGATCACAATCATCTGGCGTGCCATTTTCATCGCAATCGGTTTCGCAATCGTCAGGAACCGAGTTGCCATTGCAATCACCACTGCTTCCCGAAAGGATATCGCAGCTATCAGGAATTCCGTTGTTATTACAATCTGGAGTTCCTGTTGATAGATTACATGCATCCGGAATTCCATCTCCGTCGCAATCAAGAGAAGTGCCAGCGGAGAGATCGCAAGAATCTAGAATACCGTTTCCATTACAATCCGGATGGCTTCCGTTGTTAATTTCACAACGGTCGTCCTGGCCATTCCCATCACAATCGGGCATGTCTTCGTTAAAAGTCATGACTACCGCTGGGATTCCTCCAGACAGAACTCCACTCCAGTCCCCATTCGTGGCAACCTTGGAACCATGCCGATCTCCATTGAGAGTTGTCGGAGGACGTAGAGATTCTCGAAGTTCCCAACCTGCGCCATTTCGACGATACAGGTGTGCTAATCCTTGAGCAGAATCAACATTGGGTTCTCCCACGAGCAATTGATCATCGCAGAGAGCCAAAGCACTGGCATAACGATTCGTTTGAGGATGCGTACTCATCGTCTTGGAAGCCTGCGCCCAGGTTGTCGCACTACGATCAAAGGTATAAATAGCACCAACGGTTCCTGCTCCTTGGGGGCCACCCAAAGAATCGGTGGCAGAAACAACCAGTGTTGATCCACTGGTGGCGCAATTACTGCCAAAGCCAAGATTTTGAATGCTATCGTTCGCAGCAAGACTTCCCTGGAAAATCCAGGAACCACCCAAATCTAGGTACATGTGAACGCGACCTGATCCTGCCGCAAATCCAGGAGACCCGACAAATGCCCAGCCACCTTCGGCGAGAGCAACTGAGCTACCTGTTTCCTCGCCACCCCCGACGGGAGTGGTTTCCGATATATGAGCAGTACGTTCCCATCCGGTCCCCGTTTGAGACCAAATTTCAGCATATCCCGTCGGCTGGATCTGATCTGGGTTATTTGGATTTTCAGGAATGAGCTGAGGTGCACCGATAATAATATCAGAGCCGAGTATTGCGACAGACGTTCCATACTCGTCACTCGGTGACGGAGCTTGCGCAGTCAATTTTGCGACCTGCATCCAACCCAGTTCATTACGGACAAAAACATAGGCAGCACCACGAGTAACAGAGCTAAACGGTGCTCCAACAACAGCCACATCCCCATCAATGGCAATCGAGGAACCAAAACCGTCTTCAGACTCATTGTCTGCCGGGGCAATAAAGCCATCGCCAATCCAGAGAGTCCCGTGACGTCGATAAACTTCTATCAATCTCGGCGAGCCCGGTTCAGCTGGATCATCAACTTCATCTGCACCCAAAGGCTCAAATGGATCCGCAGCAAGCAAAGTATCACCGGACATGGCAATTACACTGGAAAGGGAACCAAACAAGACACTCGGAAAAACGGGTTCGCATACATCCAGGATTCCATTGGAATTACAGTCCGCTAACGGATTTTCAGCACTCTCACAATCATCCGGAGTTCCATTACTGTTGCAATCAGCACTGAATCCAGTTGCGATATCGCTGGAATCGGATTGTCCATTGTTATTACAGTCGGTGATGGGATCCTCTTGAGCCAATAGCTCAGTCGGTCCGACGAAAACGGTGAAGGCCAATACAGCCCAGAAGAAAATACGCATGGGATTTCCTCCCACTCCCTTTCTGATCGGAATATTCCGATCCAGGGGCATTGCCGAACGCTCGGCATTTCTTTCCACGACGAAAGAGATAACCCCAAACCCAATTCAAGAATGAAAAGTCGACAAACCTCAGAAACCTCTCAGAAGGAAAAATAGTGTCCTTCAGAGCCAGGGATCCTTGTCAACTCTCCCGGCGATAATCAATACATTTTCAAACTAACTGCTTTTATACAAGAGCATATGTATTAACAAAAGCAGAAAACCGGGCTCCACGGGAAGATAAGTAGGTTTTTATCCATCTATTTAAGAAGTAGTTACAACATTTTGGGATAAATGGGAGAAAAGGAAGTAAATGGTAAGCGAGAAGTAACATAAGCAAACTAATCGATAACATACGACATAACAGAAGACTCGATGGCAAATGAAACTGGGGCGTTGGATTTTGCCCGATGGACAAAGACCCAACGCCCCTCAAGCCCCAAGATTATGGGCAGGCGTTATAAAGAGCGCAGCCCAGTCCATCGCCATCGGTCGGGTCAACTCCACAGTTATCGAATGGAGCAGGCGGCGGATTCGTACCATTGAACTGGAAACCAAGAATCGTAATGACATCGGACACATCGATACTACCGTCGTCATTTGAATCGGCAGCATCGTCGCAGGTAGAATCAACTCCACCGGCAAACAGGTTCACCAGCAAGAAGACGCCATCAGCAATATTCACAATGCCATCGCCGTTACCGTCACCCCGACGGAAGTTCACCTGGCATGCGTCCGGAATCCCATCACCATCGAAGTCAGTCGCAGTTCCACTGATGAGATCACATGAATCTGGCACACCATTACCATTGCAGTCTTCTGCGAATCCTTCTGCGATCTCACATGAATCTGGTATGTTGTTCTGGTTGCAATCGGAAAGTGATCCATCGATCAGCTCGCAAGTATCAGGGATTGAATTCCCATCGCAATCGGCAGCGGAACCATTACTGATCTCGCAGCTGTCAGGAATACCAGTAGCATTACAATCTTGTTCGACGCCGAGCAAAATTTCACAGCTATCAATATCTCCATCAAGATCGCAGTCAGCCCAAGCTCCGGAAGCTATGTCACAAGAATCTGGTAGTCCGTTATCGTTGCAATCGGAAGCTGTACCACTAAAGACTTCACAACTATCCGGTACTCCAGTCCCATCGCAATCATCTTCAACTCCGCTGGAGAGATCACATCCATCTGGGATTCCATTGTCATTACAATCGGCAACCTGTCCGTTTCCAATTTCGCAGTTATCGAGAATGCCATTGCCGTCGCAATCAGCAAGACCTGCGGCGATGTCGCAATCGTCGGGCAATCCATTGCTGTTACAATCAGGCTCTGCTCCACTTGCGACTTCGCAACTATCAGGGATTCCCGTCCCATTGCAGTCCAGAGCATTGCCACTCAGTAGATCGCAGGAATCCGGAATACCATTAGTATTACAATCAGGTGTTGCTCCGCTAGAAATCTCACAACTATCCGGCGTTCCATTATTGTCGCAGTCCAGTGCTGTACCGGAGTCAAGGTCACAGACATCCAGCGTTCCATTAAAGTTACAATCGGAAGAAACGCCCGTAGCTAGATCGCAAGCGTCCAGAACCTGATTGTCGTTACAGTCCGTATCCTGGCCCGCAACAAGATCGCAACTATCAAGTATTCCATTTGCGTTACAGTCAGATGCCGTACCGGCATCGAGATCACATACGTCGAGACTGCCATTAAGATCACAATCAAGCGAAGCGTTATTAGAGATTTGACAACTATCTGGAACACCATCAAGATCGCAGTCGGCCTCAATTCCTGAAGCAATATCACAGATATCAGGCTGGCTATTCCCATTGCAATCAAGTGCAAGTCCGTTGGAAATTTCGCAGGAATCAGGAACGCCATTCAGATCGCAGTCATTTTCTGTGCCGCTAGAAATTTCGCAACCATCAATGATCCCATCTGAGTCGCAATCTACTTCTGTACCACTCGAGATCTCACAACCGTCTGGCATTCCATCTTCATCGCAATCGAACGCGGATCCCTGCTCGATTTCACAGCTGTTAGGAATCCCATCTCCGTCGCAATCGGGCTGACAATCATCAGGTATTCCATCAAGATTACAGTCTGTGCTGGTACCAGTAGAAATATCGCAAACATCGGGATTGTTATTCCCATTGCAGTCCGGGGAATCAATCAAAACAGTTACGATTCCAGCTGAAAAGGAAACGTTTCCATTGATATCCGTCGCCGTCCAGTTGATCAAAGTGTTGCCACGTGTGTAGTAACCCGAAGCATTTTCCGTTCCGTTGAAATCGTTGACAACGACGACATCTCCACAAGCATCTAAAGTTTCAAGTGCAGGGACATCTACGTACGATCCACATTCTCCCACTGGCGCTGTAACCGTCACTGGTAATGGAGGAACAATATTTGGGCTTTGGTTATCTTGAACTGTCACTGTGAATGTATCCAAAACGCTATTACCACTGGTGTCTGTTGCCACGTAGGTAACGATCGTCGATCCAACATTAAAGAAGGATCCAGGAGAGTGGCTGGATTCAAAGCTAGCAAGCCCGCATCCATCAACCCCAGTGGGGTCTAGCCAGCTAACACTTGTACCGCATAAACCAGAATCTGCGGAGTAGGTGAGATCATTCGGCATGCCAACGATCACAGGGTATTCATCATCAAGCACTGTAATCTGGAATGAAGCAGTTACTTGGTTATTGGAAGAATCCGTTGCAACAACCAAAACCGTTGTTGTTCCAACTGAATATTCCATACCAGAGTAGAAACTCGTGACTAGTTGTGAAACTTCGCAGTTATCAGTCGCTGTAGGTAAATTCCAGTTCACTGCTGCAGCACAATGTCCAGGAGGTGCATTGACGACCTGATTCAATGGGAGCGAAGTAATCACAGGAAGTTCCGTGTCATTGACTGTGACAACAAATGCATATGTTGATGCATTACCTGACAAATCATTTGCAAAGTATTCGACAGTGGTTTGTCCAACTGGGAAGAAATCTCCAGAAGTATGAGTTGAACTGAACGTTGGAGTGTCGCAAGCATCTTCAATGATTGGATCATCCCAGGTAACCAAAGTTCCGCACTCTGAAACTGTATTTTCCACATCGATGGTGACAGGCAATCCAACGATTGAAGGGCCTTCGACATCTGTAACAATCACATCGAAGAGAGATTCGATCTGGTTTCCTGAAGCATCCACCGTCAGGTAAATAACTGTTGTCGTGCCAACAGGGAAGAAATGTCCGCTTTCATGACTGCGCGTAACTTCCGCAACTTCGCAATTGTCAAAGCTGGAAGGTTCATCCCAAGTTGCGGATGCGCCACATAGTCCCGGTTCAGAACCCAACTGGATTGAAACAGGGAGACCATGCAACACAGGATCTTCATTGTCTTCAACGGTTACGGTGAAGGAAGCACTGGAGACATTGCCATGAATATCAGTAGCCGTGTAAGTAACCGTTGTGGTACCAAGATCAAAGAGGCTGCTGTTCTCGATATCTGATGTAAGATTTTCGATACCACAGTTATCCGAAGCGGAAGGCGAAGCCCAGGCGACATCAGCCCGGCAATCTCCGAAATCATTCGAAACAACCATATCAGCTGGCATATTAAAGATCTGAGGAAGTTCATGGTCGTTAACTCTGACAATGAATGAAACGGTGGTTGCGATATTTGCTGTATCAGATGCACTGTATGTAACAATCGTATCCCCAACATTGAACACATCTCCAGGAACATGAGTGGACATCGTATTCAAGACGGAGCAATTGTCGGTGTAAGTTGGCAACTCCCAACTCACGACAGCAGTACATTCACCTGGATCAGAGTCCAGCTCAACGATTTCAGGCAATCCAATAATTTCAGGATCTTCTGAATCAATCACAGTAACAGTGAAAGTTACTTCGCTAGTATTACCACTTGAATCGGTAGCGATGTAAGTAATAGGTGTTGTCCCCACAGCAAACAAATCGCCAGAGCCGTGATCCGAATTAAGAACTTCAACTGTGCAGTTATCAGAAGCAATCGGTTCTTCCCATGAAACCAATGCCCCGCAAACAGAAAGGTCATTCTCAACTGATATATCAAGAGGGACTGAATTCATGATTGGAATTTCTTCGTCAACAACAGTTATCGAGAACACGTGACTCGTTGAGTTTCCATTCACATCGGTAACTGTGATGGTGACAAATGTTGTTCCAACAGGGAAACGATCGCCATTAACATGGCTGCTCTCGATGGTATCAACGGAACAATTATCAGAAGCGACCACGTCATCCCATTCGATCATGGCATCACAATGGCCAGCTTCGCTCAATACATCCAGATTAAGGGAAGGATTGAGGATTTCCGGATTTTCGAGATCCAGTACCGTTACCTCAAACCCTGAAATCAAAGTGTTCCCGTTCACATCGATAGCAGTGTAAGTAACGGTTGTAATTCCTGGCGTCATGAAAGTACCTGAGGAAATGTCAGAAGTGAGACTTTCGACCCCACAATTATCAACAGCAAATGGTGTTTCCCATGTAACTAAGGCACCGCAAATCCCAGGATCGGTCATTATCGAGAAGCTAGAAGGGAGACCAATTATCGATGGGATCTGGATATCAACCACTGTGACCAGGAAAGACTCTTCAATTTGATTCCCGGAAGCATCCACAGCATTTAGAACAACCGTCGTATCTCCAGATGGGAAAGTATCACCACTGTGATGGCTACTGGTAAAGGAGACCAGTTCACAATTATCGACTGCATTTGGTTCGGCCCATTCAGCGATAGTCGTGCAACTGTTATTCGCTGTGTTCACGATCACTCTGTCTGGAACATTTGAAATCACAGGAGACTCATTATCTTCCACAGTCACAGTGAACTGTGAAGTAGTGATGAGGCCAGCTGAATCTTCAGTCGTGTAGGTTACAACAGTCATCCCCAGATCAAAAACATGTCCGTTCTGGATGTCCGATTGAAGGTTGAGAACGGTATCGTCACAATTATCAGTGGCAGTTGGTTCTACCCATTCGTGCACAGCCGAACAGGTTCCCGAAGTTACCGGGACTATCGCATCAGCTGGCATTCCAACTATGACAGGAACCTCTTCATCTAAAACTTCAACCGTAAAGGTTGCTGTAGTCGACAGTCCTGCATTATCAATCGCTGTGTACATAACAGTCGTGGTACCAACATTGAAGAAATCTCCAGGCTGCTGAGTGCTATCAACACTTTCAATCTGGCAATTGTCGGTGACTGTTGGCGGAATCCAATCAAATGTAGAACCGCAAAGACCAACCTGTGCTGATATTGTCGTATTTTGCGGGACATCTGTAATGGTCGGAGCTTCGACATCAGTGATCGTGACCACGAATGACTCATTGATTGGATTACCGCTAGAATCTTCGACAGAATAATTCACAACAGTACTACCCACTGCGAATAACGAACCATTCTCGATATCAGAACCAAGACCAATAGCCTGGCAATTATCCGAAGCCGTGGGCTCGACCCAATTCACGAACGCCCCACAAAGGCCTGATTCAGAACTTTCTTGAATATCAGCCGGCAATCCAATGATCACAGGGAGCTCGTTATCAATCACGGTCACACTGAATGAACTTGTCGAAGTATTACCATTAACATCCATTACGTCTATTTCGACAAACGTAGTACCCAGATCAAACGCATCCCCAGGCTGATGACTGGAATTATGTTCCAGCACACTACAGTTGTCAGTACTCGACTCGGGTATCCAATCGACCACAGAAGTACAAGATCCAAGATCAGTATCTATCGTTATGTCTGCTGAAATTCCGACTATCTGCGGTGCTTCATCATCAACAACGATGATCTTGAACTGTTGCTGGAATGTATTGCCTGAAAGATCAACAGCAATAAATTCAACATTAGTTTCACCGATCGGGAACAAGTCACCCGAATTATGCGACTGTGTAAATGACGATATCGAGCAGTTATCAGCGACAGAAGGATTGCTCCATTCATGAACTGCCCCGCATACACCAATGTCATTTGAAATCGAAATGTCGGAAGGAAGATCAGTAATTGTTGGCAACTCATTGTCAACAACCGTGACCACGAAACTTGCGCTAGTTTCATTACCAACAGTATCGATGCCCGTGTAGATCACAGTCGAGTCGCCTACCGGGAAGAATGCTCCGGGTTGATGTGTACTGATCGAGAGGTCGACGATGCAATTGTCTGTAATCGTCGGCGGTGTCCAATCAAAGCTGGATCCACAAAGGCCAGACTCGACGTTGATAACAACATCTGTGGGCATATCCGCAATGGTCGGAGCTTCATCTTCTGATACGAATACCAGGAACGAATCCGTATGTGAATTTCCACTTGGATCTTCAACAGAATATGTAACCAATGTCGGACCAACGGAGAAGAAAGAACCATTAGCAATATCCGATGTAAATCCAATCGCCTCGCAATTGTCGAACGGAGTCGGCTCTACCCATGTAATCTCAGCTCCACAAGATCCGATATCGGTTCCTATGCTGATGTCCTGAGTCATGTTTAAAAGCTGTGGCGATTCGTTATCAACAACCGTCACATTGAAGGAAGCCGTACTGACATTTCCGCTAGGATCTGCAACTTCGATTTCAACAAGTGTTGTTCCCAGATCGAAAACATCTCCAGACACCTTCGAAGAAGTGTGGCTATCTACCCAGCAATTATCACTTGCGGTCTCTTGAATCCAATCGACAACAGCACTGCAAACTGAAGGATCTGTTGAAACATGAATGTCTTCGGGAACATTGGTAATAACCGGGAACTGGTCGTCGATGACTGTAACACTAAACGTTTCTTCGTGTGAATTTCCACTATTATCAGTTACGACATAATGAACATCAGTAACACCCACGACGAAGTAAGTTCCTGGATTGTAATTAGAAGCGAGTATTTCTCCGGAGCAGTTATCTGAAGTGGTTGGAGGTTCCCATTCTGCTAAACTCTTGCAATCTCCAGTCTCTACCACCAGCGTTATGTCTTCCGGCATATCGTGCAAAAGCGGATTTTCCATATCAGCAACGGTAACCGTGAACTGATCGGCATGAATATTTCCATTCACATCTTCGACTGTTGCAGTTATGAGATATTCACCTTTATCAAGATATGTGTTGTTATCCATATCCAAAGTCACACTTGATATCCCACAATTATCTACTGCAATCGGTTCAACCCATGTAACAACTGCACCACAAATTCCATCTTCTGTCGGAACTGTGAAATCATCCTGAAGGATGCTAAACGTTGGTATCTCGTCGTCTGTAACGGTTACAGTGAAGTTAGATTCCGTTAAGTTTCCACTCTGATCTGAAACCGAATAGGTCACTATTGTGGTTCCAACTTCAAAGAAATCTTGGGGAGAATGGGTCGAAGTCAGACCTAGCTGCTGACAATTGTCAGAGGCTGTTGGCTCTGTCCAATCCGCTATTGCTCCGCAAAAGTTATCGAATGCAGTCAGTGTGATATCGGCAGGCGTGCCAAATATTTCAGGATCTTCTTCGTCGAGAACGATGATCGAGAATGAAGCTGTCGATTCATTACCGTGCACGTCAGATGCCTGTAATGAAACGATGCTTGACCCAAGGGCGAAGGTGCTTCCTGGTTCGTGGCTGATGGAGAAATCCAAGAGCTCACAGTTGTCGGCTGCCGATGGCGGCACCCAATCAACCACCGCAACGCAAGTTCCCGGATCACAGCTGACTACGATTTCTTCCTGTAATCCGCTAAACGTCGGCCCTTCGTGATCATTAACGGTCACGGTGAATTGGTCACTGACAACATTTCCTGTCAAATCTTGCGCAGTGTAGACAACAATCGTTTCCCCCAGAGGGAAAGTTTCACCAGGCTGATGGTTTGAAACCAAAGCGATCACTTCGCAATTGTCGAAAGTTTCAGGTAGATCCCAGGTATGAACTGCTCCACAGACACCTGGGTCATTTTCTAGAACCACATCCACTGGCATCGTTAAGATCTGGGGGATTTCAAGATCAGCAACCTGAATGGTAAAGCTGCGTTCAGCTGTATGCCCTGAATTATCTGTAACGAGATATGAAACCACCGTTAACCCGACAGCAAAGAAATCACCTGGTACATGACTTGTAACAATCTCTGAGATTCCACAATTATCAAGATAACTGGGAATGTCCCAATGATGGGTTGAACCACAGTCACCTGGTTGGGTACCAATAACCACATCAGTTAGTACACCATCGATTACAGGTGCTTCATGATCTTCTACTGTGACAAAGAAACTCTCTTCTTGTGTGTTTCCACTAGTGTCCGTGACAGAGTAGGTCACAACCTGCATGCCTACATCGAAGAATGATCCACTTGTAATGTTCGAGCTGAGTCCATTTTCCTGACAATTATCGCTAGAAGCTGGCTCGTCCCAGAAAGCATTAGTTCCGCACAATCCAACATCAGCAATCAGCGTTATGTCAGAAGGAATGTTACTTATCTCGGGGAGCTCTGTATCGGCAACCGTGATTGTAAAGCTACTCGAAACAGTAAGCCCTGCAGTATCAGTCACTGAGTAACTAACAATAGTATCGCCAGTGGTGAAGAAATCTCCGGGTTGATGACTTTCAGTGTGATCAGAAACTCCGCAATTATCTGACAGATTTGGAACTGCCCAATCATGGGTCGACCCACATAAACCTGCTTGCGTATCCAGAACAACATCGGAAAGAACATCTTCAATGACTGGAGGCTCGACATCATTAACGATGACATCAAAACTTTCATGAGACAAATTCCCACTCGAATCCGTTACCGAATATGTCACGGTAGTAGTTCCAGTGGTGAAGTAACTTCCGTTCGAAATATCTGAAACAAGTTCTGCAACTGCACAATTATCAAGAGCGCCGGGTTCATCCCAATTAGCGACAGAACCGCAGAGACCAGGCTCTGATGGTAAAACAAGATCAGCAGGAAGATCAACAATCTGAGGGTTCTCAAGATCGTTGACTGTTACGGTAAAGCTCGCTGAAACTGAAAGCCCCGTTGTATCTGTTACCAGATAACTAACCTCAGTAACTCCAGTATTAAAGAAATCACCAGGTTGGTGGCTTTCAATGACTTCAGCTACAGCACAATTATCAAGGAAGGCGGGAACAACCCAGTCGTGAGTTGCTCCGCAAAAACCCAGCTGGTTCTCTAAAACAACATCGGAAAGTAATCCTTCGATCACCGGTGATTCGACATCATTTACCGTGACGAAGAAACTTTCTTCTGTGACATTTCCACTGGAGTCCATTGATGAATAGGTAACCGTCGTAGTACCTGTAGAAAAGAAAGAGCTATTTAAAATGTCTTGCCCAAGTTCAGCAACGGCGCAGTTATCTTCAGAAGATGGCTCTTGCCATGTTGCAACCGCCCCACACAACCCGAGCTCAGATGAAAGCACAAGATCTTGCGGAAGATCCAAGATCACAGGGAATTCTGTGTCAAGAACGGTAACTGTGAAGCTATCAGTTGCAAGGTTTCCACTGCCATCAATCGCTGTATAAACAACTTCCGTTGTTCCGATCGGAAATTCAGTTCCGCTTTGCTGACTTGGATCGAGGCTTGATATTTCGGAACAATCACTGGCTGTTGGTTCAATCCATGTGGCGATCGCAGAACAAGCGCCAGGATCATTCTCGATTTCTATGGATGCTGGCAATCCGTTGATCGCTGGGGCTTCCTCATCAAGTACTGTAATCGAGAAACTAGCACTATTCATATTTCCGTTCGGGTCGACTGCGGTGTAGGTGACAACCGTCAGTCCAATGGAGAAATCTCCTCCATTTTGCTCATCAGAGGTGAGTTCAAATGAAACGCAATCTTCAGCATTTGGCTCAACCCATGATGCTTGCGCAGTGCAGGAGCCGTCGGGGGCTACCAGCTCAATATTTTGAGGAATACCACTGATCGTGGGTGCTTCGACATCATTAACCGTCACAGTGAAGCTAGCAGTATCCGAATTTCCATTCACGTCTTCGACAGTGTAAGTAACCACAGTGTCACCAAGCGCAAACATCGAGTTACTAGCAATATCTGAATCAATTGAAACAACTGAACAATTATCTGAATGAGTCGGCTCTAGCCATGTAACAAGTGCACCACAGGAACCAATATCACTACCGACCGTGATGTCTGCCGGTAAATCAATAACAACAGGTTTTTCATCATCCAGAACAGTAACGGTAAAGGATGAAGAAACGATGTTTCCGGAAAGATCAGAAACCGTTATTTCAACTGTTGTCATTCCGAGATCAAAAACGTCTTGTGGATTGTGGCTCGAGGTATGTTCGAGTATCCCACAATTATCAGAGGATGTTTCAGGCACCCAATCGACGACAGCAGTACAAAAACCTGAATCAGTCATTACTTCGATATTTTCTGGGGTTCCAGAAATTATCGGATTTTCTTGATCTGAAACCGTAACCGTGAAGCTTTCGGTTTTAATGTTTCCTGTTGGGTCCTGAGCGGTGTACGAAACCGTATTTATTCCGACGGAGAACAGATCGCCACTCTGGTAGTTTGAAATGAATGACTGAATCTGACAATTGTCCGTGGCCTCTGGCATGGTCCATTCATGAGGAACAACGCAGCCGCCAAAATCAGCAGTCAACGTAACATCAATAGGCATGCCACTAATCACTGGTAGTTCTAGATCGACAACAGTGATTTCAAGTTCTTCTGTAGAAACAAGACCAGCACTATCAGTTGCTGTAAATGTAACTACCGTTGTGCCAACATCAAAGAATGAACCATTTTGGTGATCTGTATCAATTGAAATCAATGCGCAATTATCAGAAGCCGTTGGCTCATCCCAGGTAACTGAAACTCCACACTGTCCTGTTTCGTTTTGTAAAAGCTGGTTTTCAGGAACAGAAGTAAACTGTGGATCTTCATCATCCAGAACACGAATGATGCTATTTACTTCGGTCTCGTTGCCGTGAATATCCGTTGCAAGATAACTTACAACCGTATCCCCAACGGGGAATTCCTGGCCAGATATGTGACTTGAAGTGATTCCAACCATTCCGCAGTTATCGGTAGCTTCGGGAGCATCCCAGCTAACCGAGGTACTGCATAAACCAGCGGAGTTAGATCTGGTAATGAGATCGGCTATGTTCGAGAAAACAGGTCCTTCTTCATCATTAACCGTTACGGTGAAACTCTCTGAATTTATGTTACCGATGGCATCTACTACGCTATAGGTAACGGTTGTCGTTCCCTCGGCAAAGAAAGAGCCACTGGGAATATTTGGACCGAGTCCAGTCGCTACGCAATTATCTGAGTAAATCGGATCAATCCATGTTGCTGGAGCACCACAGGAACCATCTACTGTCGAAACAACGATGTCATCCGGGGTTCCGAATATCTCTGGAAGTTCCTGGTCAACAACTCTGACGGTGAAGATTTTTACGGTTTCATTACCGTTGATATCAATTGCAACGACCTGAACTTCCGTATCACCTTCAGGGAATACAGAACTATTTGGATGCGATGTTGTTACATCAGCAACACTACAATTATCTGTAATCTGCAGATCATCCCAGGTCACTAATGCTTCACATATCCCAGAATCCGCTGGAACAACCAGCAAATTATTAAATCCAACGAACTGTGGATTTTCATCGTCGGTAACATTAACCGAAAAGCTTAACTCAGTTACGTTACTGCTAGGATCTGCCACTGTGTAAGTAACGATAGTGGTACCTACGTCAAAGAAGGAACCACTTGGGTGATCTGATCCCAAACCAATCGCCTGGCAATTATCTGAAGCCGTGGGCTCGTTCCAGGAGACGGATGCACCACAAACACCAGCATCAGCTGTCAGGGAAATATCCGCTGGCACGTCAGTAAGAACTGGTGGTTGGTCATCGAGTACGGTGACCGTGAAACTTGCATTGGAAACATTTCCATGTAAATCCTCAGTAGTGATTTCAACAGTTGTCACACCGGTAACGTAAGAACTTCCAGATGCATGACTGATGTCGAAAGAGGCTATTCCACAGTTGTCTTGCGAATCAGGAGCGATCCATTCAGCAACAGCTTCGCAGCTACCCTCGGAAGCAAGCAGACTGATATCATTAGGAATTCTGATGATTTGCGGATGCTCTGTATCTATTACGGTGATCATGAACTGATCAGATGTAGAAATCCCAGCGGAATCCATGACCGTATAAGAAACTTCGGTAACGCCAACGGAAAATGCATCACCGGGCTGATGACTTGCGATGAAGGAAACAACATCACAGTTATCTGATGGTACTGGTGGCGTCCACTCATGAATCGCAGAACAAAGCCCTGAATCTGCACTGACGGTTCGATCAGCAGGCATTCCGTTGATCATTGGAGCTTCATCGTCATCGACAGTCACATCGAAACTAGCGGTCGTAATTTGCCCGATACCATCGATGACAACAAAGTTCACCGTTGTAACACCTGTCGGGAAGAAAGAGCCCGGCTGATGAGAAGCATCGAAATCGATGAGATTACAATTGTCCCACGGAATCGGTTCCACCCAGTCGACATTAGCACCGCATTGACCTGGATCATTAACTACTGTCACGGAAAGAGGCATGTTTACCAGAATCGGCATTTCAGTGTCATTAACCGTCACGTCAAACGTTTCTACAGACGTATTACCAGTGGTATCGATTAATGTGTAAGAAACTGAAGTCGTTCCAAGGGGAAATTCAAATCCAGATTCATGGGTTCCACTGAAACTATCGATCGAGCAGTTATCAGAGATCTCGGGTAATGCCCAATTCACAACAGCAAAACATTGAGCAGGATCGTTACTGAGTACCATGTTATCCGGAACACCAGTAAGAACTGGCAGCTGCGTATCGTTGACAGTGATATCGAAACTGTGATCAACACTATTTCCA
>JBBWWC010000068.1:0-17763 GCA_050256555.1 Planctomycetota bacterium
TTCCTCGACCAGCAACGCCAGATCAGCGACAGCAAAATCGCCCTCAGCCTGACTACCCAGATCCATCGGCTCGAGAGTCGATGACTGCTCGCAGATCATTTCGACCTCTCGGTCGACTTCTGTGTCAGCCACATCGACAGATTCCGCCTGAATCTCGAGATCCTTGTACTCGGGAAGATCAAAAGAAGGTTGCACATCAAAGACCACCTCGAAAGAGAAGGGGGCATCGGCAGCAAACTCATCATTTTCAAAGGCGACACTGGCGACGATCGGCTTCCATTCGGCCGCCTCAAACTGCTCTTCGACGGAGCGGCCTTTCAGATCTTCTTCAACATCACCCTGAACTTGATCGCGGAATCGCTTCTTGAGCAGCGCCAGTGGCGCCTTCCCTTTGCGAAATCCTGGGATCTGCACCGTGTTACGCAACTGGCGATAGGAGTTATCGAGCTCCTCCTCGACCTTCTCCTGGGAAATCTCAATCTTGAGCCGCTTGCGACAAGGGCCCTCCTCGGAGACTTCTACCTGCTGGGCGATAGCCTTGCTGGTCTCACTGGCCTCGCTGGCGCCATCAATAGCGGCATCGGCGGGCACATCTTCAGTGTTTACGTCGGTCGATTCAGTGTCGTTCATAAGGTCCTCTCTGCCCACTCTCGGGCCCGGCACGATGCCAGATGGGAAATCATGGTCGCACCCTGCAGAAGTGTCAACGCTTGCCGGGACACAGATGGCCCAGAATCGCCTTATTTTGTCGAAATCCAGCCAAATTGTGGCTGGTTACATCCCTGGATAGCTCGTCGAGAAGAATTCGAGGAGGGAAAAAATGGAGCGGGTGATGGGATTCGAACCCACGACAATCACGTTGGCAACGTGATGCTCTACCCCTGAGCTACACCCGCTCTGATCCAGTACCTACGTCCGCTTCAAACCAGAGGACTAGGGACCGATTGTGCTGATCGGGCCCGCCCCTGTCAACACTTCCACCAACAACGGGCAGGTCTCTGGCCCCGATTCAGGCGTGTAGACGCTTCTCGATACGGACCACATTGCCCTTACCGAGGTACTCGAGGCGGTCGGAACAGCGGTGCATCAGCAAAATACCAAGGCCACCACGACCTCCTTCTCGCATCCGATCCTTGGCCCGATCAAACGCGTCTCGCTCCTCAATCTTGCCGAGGAAAAACTCATGGTCAAAACCATCCCCCTCATCCTCGACCAACATCATGACCCGACGGGGATCAACGATGTAATTGACCGTGACCCGGCGATCGGGGCGCTGCTGGTTGCCATGGCGAACCGCATTATCGACCCCCTCCTTGAGCGCCGAGTGGAGCGCATTTTGTTCCTGCTCAGTGATCGGCAGCTTGTTGATCAACGCACCGCCAAGACTCAACCCCTGATCGATGGAGTCCTGTTCGGAAGAAAACTGGAAGCGCACCTGTTGAGTGAAAAGCTTTCTGTCGCGAGAAACTCGGCGCACTTCGCTCTCGGCGAGAACAAAGAGATTGCCCAGATCGAAAGGATCGACCAGGGAGTCGTTTTCCCAGACTCGGAAACCCTCCACTGCTCCAATATCAGAACCACGCGGATGAATTAAAATCACCGACGCTAACGCATGGCGGGGGTCAAGCTTGATCTTCTCGACCAGCTTCTGGCTGCCCTGGACACGCTTGTCGACCACAATCAGATCGGGAGCGATGGCATCGATCCCCTCAACCAGGCCCTGAACGCTATGAAAAAGGAAAGCGCGGCCCCCTCGCTCCTCGACCCTTCGCTTGCAGATCATCGAGAAATGGCCGGTCGCCGGAAGCAGCAAGGCCACGGTTCCGTTCGGGCCTGGCGGATCTGCCAGTACCGGGACGCTGCGAGACGGCTGACCAGCAGCTGTCGGTGTCCCTGTTGATATTGCGTGCGCAGCCTCTTCGGCCCCCTGACCCAGAAGGATCTGCTCCGCCTCGGCCAGATCTTTTGCAACCGGCACCACCGAAGTCACCCCGAGAAGATGCATCGTGATGCCAACATTGCGAGCCACGCGAGCCAGCAATAACGCCCCTCCCGCCCGGTTGCACTGGTTGTGAAACCGGATGATGCCGCTGATTCCGGTCGAATTGATGTACTCCACCGCACGGCAATCGAGGACCAGATGATGACGCCCGCTTTTTGTGAGACGTTCCAGCGCCTCTTCGAAACGTGGATAATTAGGCGCATCGATGAAACCCTCGATCTGTACGAGAGTATAAGAAAGCGGCTCGGCGCCAGTAGTGGCACGCTGCTCGTAGGAAATATGAATGGTCGACACGGGACGTGGTCCTTTCTCGTCGGTAGATCTTACAGTGCGGTTGACTTCGTACCCAGAACTCGCGAGAACGTTTCGTGTCGTGTATCTTGAATACGGAAAGGAACTCCGTTGGCAGCGAAATCCATCATCGATCCGGGATCCATCGATCTCCAGAACACCGTCTTTGGCCCCGAAGGGATTCGTGCGCGCAATTCCCAGCGTCACGAAATGGAGATGCTGGATCGGATCGTTCATTTCGACCCAGAAAACGCCACGATTGCCGGCGTTCATGAAACTCGAGCAGATGCCTTCTGGTCTCGCGGCCACTTTCCAGGTCGTCCGATTCTGCCGGGGGTACTGATGATCGAAACCGCCGGCCAGCTGTGCTCTTTTTATTTTGGCGAAGCTCACGATAGCGACGTATTGATTGGGTTTGCTGCCTGTGAAGACGTGCGATTCCGGGGCGTTGTACATCCAGGCTCTGAATTGCTAATGGTCGGTGAAATGGTTGCTCTTCGCTCCAAATTGGCAAAATTCTCGGCCCAGGGATATGTCGACGGGGAGCGAGTTTTCGAGGGAACCATCGTCGGAATGAAGCTGTAATTCCAGAACCGCAGCGCCACCAGAGCATCCGGGTTTATCGATGAGCTTTGTGGCCAAAGAAGTGACCACGAAACCGCTCCTGGCCAAACCAGCATCGTGTTAATCTTCGCCGCAGCTCCATCAGTGGGGCCGATATAGTTTTTTCAGGCCCCTCAAAGCAACTGCGGGCCGATGCCCCCCTTTTCAATTCGATGATGTCTTTCTCTGTATGCTCGTCTGGCAATTTTCAAACACTCACGAAAAAAGACATGGTGCCTTACAGCCTTTGAAATAAACAAATACAGCACATTCTATTCTTTGTACCTATTCGATCGCCCAGCAATCTTCGGTAGCAATTCGATGAAAAAGAGCGGAGGCCCTTGTTTTATATAGGCAAGAGAACGATGGGTTGGAAGGCTTTGTAAAAATGGCGGAGAGGGAGGGATTCGAACCCTCGGTACCGCGAACGGTACGCCGGCTTAGCAAGCCGGTGCAATCGACCACTCTGCCACCTCTCCGTGACCCTGTCTGTTCGTGACCCTGTCTGCCGAACTCTGCTTTGTCGTGGTCTTGACCTGTATAAGCAACGGCAATGCTAGCCGCCACTGTTCGACACGGCAAGCCCACCCGATGAAGAGCAAGAGTTGCTTGCGCATCAGGTGCTTGGCTCGTTACTCTCCTGAGTCGCACAGTTTTCTCGAGCTTGGTCCATCCCGAAAGGCGTTCATGATCTCGTCGACCTCCAACGAATCCATCGGTGAACGCGTTCTGGAAGAACTTCGTAGCCGGGTTCCATCGGATCAATGGTCGACCTGGTTTGAAGAAATCGAAATTGTCGGCAATCAAAAATCCATCACGATTCGGGTTCCGTCCCCCCTGCACTCCACTTTTCTCCAGCATCAATATCGAAGCATCATCACAAGGGCGATATCCAAGGTCGTTGGAGATAAAACTCCCGCCCCTTTTGCTTTCGAGATCACAAAACCAAACACTCCCCAAGCCGAGCCTGACATCTCTACAACGAAAACCGTCGCCCCTCAAATCGGCAACACTGGTTCAGCTGCCATGGCTCCGAATCATGCCCCCGCACTGCTCAAAAAGAGCCTGACCTTTGACGCTTTTGTTACGGGCCCGTCCAACCAGCTGGCACACGCTGCTGCCATGGCCGTAGCTGATAGCCCCGGCGGTTCCTACAACCCCTTCTTCTTGCACGGCTCTGTTGGCCTGGGGAAAACCCACCTGCTACAGGCGGTGGGACACAAGCTCCAGTGTGCGGGAGTGGAAAATATAGTGGTGTTGTCTTGCGCTTCTTTCACCAATGAATTTATCGCAGCTCTTTCATCACAAAAAATCGATGAATTCAGGAACAAATACCGCAAGGCTGGCGCGCTTCTTATCGACGATATTCAATTCCTATGTGATAAGGAAAAAACGCAGGAAGAATTCTTCCACACCTTTAACGAGATATATAATCAAGAACGACAAATCTTCCTCACTTCTGACGCCGCGCCATCGGCAATTCGTGGGCTATCAGAACGACTCGTATCCCGCTTCCGGCTCGGCCTGGTGGTCCAGATGGATCCGCCCGATCTGGAAACGAGAATGGCCATTGTGTGCCGCAAGGCAGAGCAACGCGCTGTTGATTTACCCCCGGAAGTGGTTGAGGTGATTGCCCGCAGGATCTGCGACAACGTTCGCGAGCTGGAAGGCGCAGTGCTCCGCATTGAAAGTATGATCCGGCATGAAAACCGCCCGCTGACCCCGACTGCCGTGTCTGAAACCCTCGACGAGCTCTTTGGCGACGCCACGACCAGAATTGACCTGAGGAAAATAGAAGAGCTAGTCTGTAATGAATTCTCGGTATCATCAGAAGAGCTTCACTCTCCTCGGCGCACCCGATCGATCGTTCTCCCGCGACAGGTTTGCATGTATCTAGGTCGGCGCCTGACAGACTGCTCGCTCGGAGAAATCGGTCAGTACTTCGGCGGTCGCGACCACTCCACCGTCCTCCACTCGATTGAAAAAATACGTCAGTGCGTGGAACAAGACGCTCAATTACAAAACAGTATCGAAGCGATGGAGGGGCGACTGCGCCAGATTTAAGGCCGCCCCCTGAGATTCTTTCCGCTGGTTTCTCTTGTATGCTACGACTCAACCCCGTCCATCTCGGTGTCTTTCTGTGGCGGCTTTTAGCCTCTATTGGCTCCCGGGAAAACCACAACAAGGGCGACACGGAAAAAGAAACACACCGAAACAAAAACAACGAAAGAAACAAGATGAAAACACGCACCCTTGGAAACACCGGGCTAGAGGTTTCGGTCCTTGGTTTTGGTGGTGCGCCTCTCGGGGATGTCTACGGGGGGATCCGCGAAGCGGATGGGGCCCGAGCGCTCCACTGCGCGCTCGATGCAGGGGTTAACTTCATCGATGTTGCGCCCTATTACGGCCTCACCCTGGCCGAGGAGCGTCTGGGGCGCGCCCTGGTCGGCCATCGAGACAGAGTCGTCCTGGCCAGCAAGTGCTGTCGTTATGACCAAGCAGGCTTTGATTTCAGCGCGCAGCGGGTCCACGAAGACATCAACAACAGCCTTACCCGACTAAAAACCGATTATTTGGACCTGCTCCAGCTCCACGATGTTGAATTTGGAACCAAAAAACAGCTACTGGAAGAAACTCTACCCGCAATGGTGGAGGTACAAAAATCGGGGAAAGCGCGCTTTGTTGGAATCACAGGCCTCCCGGTTCACCTGTTAAGAGAAATCGCCGAGTCTTTTCCTGTCGACACAATCCTCTCTTACTGCCACTACAATCTAATGGTTGACGATCTGGTGGATGTCCTGGTTCCATTGGCAAAAAAACAGGGGCTCGGTCTTATTAACGCCTCTCCTCTACATATGGGGGTTCTTTCCGCCACCGGCCCACAACCGTGGCACCCAGCGTCTCGCGAGGTAAAAGAGGTGGGTCAAAAGGTTGCCTCTTTATGCCAAGCGCACGGCCTTTCTGTTGTTGAGGTGGCGCTTGGTTTTGCTTTTGAGCAACCAGATATTGCCACAACCCTCTGTGGTATGAAAAGTCCCGAAGAGGTGGCAGAGAATGTCAGTATTACGGAGCGGGTTGTAGACCAGCAACTCCTTGCAAAAATCCACACCCTGGTTACGCCGGTCAAAAACCAGACATGGCACGAAGGGCTTCCCGAGAACTCCCCCCCGAACATATAAACCCTTGCTATAAAATTGCGCCTGTTTAACTTCTCACGGATACGGATTGTTTGTTTCGCGACAGCGTCTTTGTGAGAGCCTTGCCAGCGCGTTCACAACCAGCACGTTCATGGATCGCCGTGGTGGTTGGTGGTGGAAAACCCGCTGGCTTGCGGCGGGTATTACGCATGCTCCTGGTGGGCTTTGCGATCATCAAAAAACGATCCGCAAGCAGGCCTGGGCAAAACAACCCGTAACCCTTCCGTGGACCCCCGGTTCATGATCATCTTTTCCACAGCCTTGCCCACATAAAAAAGAACCTATCTTGTTAAAAGAAAACCACTTACAACTTCTATGGTTTAGTTTTCCACAGTTAAAGGGCCCCCTATGAATTACTACAAAGAAATTAATTAGAATTACTCTTTTCATCTCACTCCAGAACCGGACCAAAAGGGACCAAAAACAGCTTCGAAAAAAGTTTCATAAACCCTTTAATAATATCTATTTATGAATCTGTTTTTGAGGGTGTTTCAGATTGCCCAAGGGTCTCAGGTCACCTAGAATACAGAGTCCTTTCGGGGAACTTCCTAAAGAGATCGAGAAGCGACTCGAGAAGCGACTCGAGAAGCGACTCGAGAAGCGACTCCTGGGCCTCTTAAAACCAAACCTTGCGGGGGAGAACTTTTGATCCCCCTTGGCGCCCCCAGGGTTCCTGGAGGACTGTTTGCTTTTGAGTGTGTTTGGTCCAAGAGACTCGACTTGAGGTTGCTGAAGTCTTCATGGACGTGCTAGCGAGCAAGTACTGATGGGCTCGCGTTGGGATAGACGGTTCTTTCCGGATCCATCAATAAGTGAGTAGAAAAATTAGCGAGACAGAAGAGGTGTTATGAAATTTCAATGCCACACCCGTGAGTTCTTTGAAGCGGTTTCTCTCGTGTCGGGTGTGATCCCCGGAAACCCAACACGACCGGTTCTTCAATCGGTCAAGCTTCAAGTTTCTCGCGATGGACTTCAAGTTATCGGTACAGATCTTGAGGTTGGATTACAAGCACAGGTCGACGAGGTCATGGTGGATGTCGAAGGTGTGTGTTTGGTTCCCTGTACCCGCCTGGTTTCTATTCTAAGAGAACTGAAGGAGTCAGAGCTCTCTTTTGAAATAGATGCTGTTGGGCAAGCGTGCATCGCTGCGGGAAGCGCTCACTTTAAATTACCTACCGGCCCCACTGAAGAATTTCCAGTGGTAGAATTTTCGCCGCCAGGTCCGTCGATACGTATTTCTCGCGAAGAGTTACTGAAAACCTTACGCAGGGTTAGCGTTGCGGCAGCAAAAGATGCTACCCGTTTCAACATGCACAGTGTTCTCTTTGACGGCCAAGGAGAAGAGCTCAGGATTGTCAGCACGGATGGCAAAAGGATGGCCGTGAGCGCACTTCCTGTCTCTCCTGGTGGAGAAGCGGGGCTACCTGAGGGCCAGTACATTCTGCCACTAAAGGGCGTTGATCTCTTTTCCAAGATTTTAACCAGCGAGGTGGAAGAAGATGTGGTCTTACACCTTGACCACAACGAAGTGACCTACATTTCCGATCAGGTCTCTCTCTCTTGTCGTCTCGTAGAGGGGAAGTTCCCCGAGTACGAGAGAGCGGTTCCCCAGAAGTTCGAGAGCATCTTTATTATCAAGACCGAAGACTTGCTGGTTTCTTTACGACAAGCAGCTTTGATGACAACAAAGGAAACCAATTCGGTCCGCTTTGTCTTTGGTTCCGATGGAGCCACTATTTCCAGCTCTGCTAGCAATATAGGCGAGTCCCGCGTTGAGTTTGCAGTGGAAAAGGTTGAGGGGGAAGATGAGGACTTTGTCATCAATTTCAACCCCGGATACCTCATCGAGCTACTCAAGGTGATAGGGACAGATAGGGTTCAGTGCGGCTTCGTTGATGGGAAAACAGCAGGGCTCTTTTCGATCCCAGAAGAAGAAAAGGCCTACAGGCATATCGTTATGCCTTTGGTTGTGAACGAGATGCAGGAAGCTTGAGCGACGCTTTTATCCCTCCTGTTCGATTCCTGGAGCTGGAGAAGGAAAAAAAAAGGAACAAAAGAGATGCAGCTAGCGCTCAACCTTTAAGCCAGGGGGTGAAGAGCTTGTTGCAAAAATTAGCCCCAGCAAAAGGAAGCGCACCACTCGATAAAATTCAACAAGTTCGCGATCTGTGGGAGATAACCGTTGGAAAAGAGATCGCACAGCGGTCTGTTCCAAAAACATGGAGAGAGGGGGTGTTGACCGTGATGGTTGACTCGGCACCTCTAGCAGCGGAGCTGCAAAGCTTCGGAGAGAGCGCCTTGATCACCACCCTCGTGGAGGGTGGATTACAAGGACTCCACTCCATCCGATTCCAATCCGGCAAAGACACCACAGGTGTCGCCGCAAGAGAGGGTTGTGAGAATTGAGCGAAGAACAACAAGGCGAGTATTCCGGCTCGAATATTAAGGTTCTTGAGGGTGTGGAAGCTGTGCGAAAAAGGCCCGGTATGTATATCGGAAGCACAGGCCCCGCCGGCCTTCACCACCTGGTATACGAGGTCGTCGATAATTGCATCGATGAAGCCATGGCTGGCCATGCGGAATACGTGACTGTCATTATTAATAAAAACGGCAGCCTGACCGTTGAAGACGATGGTCGGGGGATCCCTGTTGACTGGCATGAGGATCAACAGATGTCGGCGCTTGAGGTGGTGATGACCAAGCTCCACGCTGGCGGTAAGTTCGACAACGAGACCTACAAGGTTTCGGGTGGCCTTCACGGGGTTGGTGTTTCTGTCGTGAACGCCCTTTCTACCGAGTTGACGGTTGATGTTTGTCGCGACGGTGGCCGCTGGAGTCAGCGCTATAGTCGGGGCGTCCCGACCACCAAGCTGGAAAAGATAGGGGATGCCGAAGAGACTGGCACCAGTGTCACCTTCCAGGCAGACCCGGAGATTTTTGAAACCGTTGATTACCAGCGCGAGGTTTTGGCCAAGCGCCTGAGGGAGCTGGCCTACCTGAACGCGGGCATAAAGATAAAATTTATCGATGAGAGAGTCGAAGAGGAAGGTCGGGAGGAAGTCTTTTTTTTCCCGGAAGGCCTAGAGGCTTTTATCCGCGACATCAACTCCAAGAGGACCACGATCTACGACGAGGTAATTACTTTTCAGAAGGAAGTCGACAACGTTGTTATTGACGTGGCCATGCAGCACAACGATGGGTATTCACAAGAGCAGATCTTGACCTTCGCCAACAACATTAACACCCATCATGGCGGCACCCACCTCAGTGGTTTTCGATCCTCGCTAACGAGGACCTTTAACAAGTTCGCCAAGGAGATGAACCTGCTCAAGAACGATTCTCCTCCAGATGGCAAGGACTACCAGGAGGGCCTGGCGGCGGTAGTGAGTGTTAAGCTGCCGGACCCCCAGTTTGAGGGGCAAACCAAGGAGAAGCTGGGCAATACTGAAATAGAAGGCATTGTTCAGTCGCTCGTTAACGATGCGCTGGGTCACTGGATCAACGTGAACCCCGGTGTTGGTAAAAAGGTCATCAATAAGGCGCTAGAGGCGGCCCGGGCGCGCGAGGCGGCCCGCAAGGCTCGTGATCTGACGCGTCGTAAGGGGTTGTTGAGCGCTGGAAGTCTACCCGGGAAGCTCCACGACTGTCGCAGTAGAAATCGTGACGAGACCGAACTCTTTATTGTCGAAGGAGATTCTGCGGGCGGGTCAGCAAAAGGTGGCAGGGACTCGATGGTTCAGGCGATTTTGCCGATCAAGGGTAAAATCCTCAACGTTGAAAAGGCCCGGATCGATAAGGCCCTGCAGCATGAAGAGATTCAGGCCATCATTACTGCGCTGGGTGCCGGGATTGGCGATGAGTTTGATCTCGAGAAGTTGCGTTATGCGCGCATCATTATCATGACTGACGCCGATGTGGATGGATCACACATCCGCACCCTTTTGTTGACTTTCTTCTACCGCCATTTGACCGAGGTGGTCAACAACGGAAACATCTTCATTGCCCAACCACCGCTTTACCGCGTGAAATGGAAAAACCGTGACGAGTACATCGTTTCAGAGGAGGGGCTCGACGAGACCCTTGTAGACCTGGCTGCCGATTACGGCAGCTTGCGCATCGACCAGGAGGGGAAAACCCGCGAGATCTCGGGTGAGGACCTGAGGGAGGTTGTGGGTGCGGTGCGGTTGCTGTGCCGTGCGCAGGACCGGATGCGTCGGCGCGGGTTCTCTCTTGAAGACTGGCTGCGCGGTGGCTGGGAAAAAACCGGGTTGGTTCCGGAGTTTTTACTAACCGGTGGCGATGACGATGTGGTGCTGGATAGTCCCGAGGCGCTCGCCGAGGCACTTGAGGCTCACGGCGAGGGCTACCGGGGGGTCGAGGTGCCGATGGCCAACACTGCCACCGAGACCTTGAAGTTGCTGCTCTCTCACGGGATTGCCGTGGATGGGATTCTGAGCGACCAGGAAGAGCCTGGTGACTTTGGTGTGCCAACCTTCGACTTCTCTCGTGAGGGTTTGGATACGGCAAGCCCGTATCGCTTCGGGGTCGACTCGGCGGAAGAGGGCGGTGAGTCTCTCGCTGCTGCCGTTGAGGAGATGTTCACGCTGATGAAAAGCAAGGTGGCGCTGACGCGCTTCAAGGGCCTGGGTGAAATGAATCCGGATCAGCTGTGGGAAACCACAATGGATCCTGAAAAGAGAACGCTGTTCGAGGTGACCATCGATGATGCACAAGCTACTAGCGATTTGTTTGTAACCCTGATGGGTACAGAGGTGAGCCCTCGACGTGAATACATCGAGAAGCACGCTCTTGAGGCGCGCGAGCTGGATATTTAGAGCCCGGGTTGGGTGGGAGTTGACACTGTGACCAAGATTGCGATACAGGATTTAGCGCGCTGGAAGCGAGAGGGACATCCTTGGGTGTGCCTGACAGCTTACGATGCGCCTACCGCTCGGGTTTTAGCCTCGGCGGAAGTTCCTGTGGTTTTGGTGGGCGACTCTCTGGGGAATGTGATCTTGGGACACAAGAGCACGGTCCCTGTGACGATGGATGACATGGTCCACCACTGCGCTGCAGTTCGCCGCGGTGCCCCGGAGCTGTTTGTTGTGGGAGATCTTCCTTTTTTAGCCGCCCAGGTGAGCCCGGAGGATGCGGTTCGCAATGCCGGCCGGTTGATTCAGAAGGGTGGCGCAGATGCCGTCAAGCTAGAGGGCGGTTTGGCCCGGGTGGGTGCAGTCCGGAGCATCGTCGAGGCTGGGATTCCCGTGATGGGACATCTGGGCCTGACACCTCAGAGCGCCACTCAGCTGGGTGGGTTTCGTGTTCAGGGAGTCGATGAAAAGGCTGCGCGGCGCATTCTTGAGGATGCGTTGGCGTTGGAGGAGGCGGGTGTTTTCTCCATCGTTTTAGAGTGCGTCCCTTCGGCCCTGGCCAAAACGATCACGGAAGAGGTTTCGGTACCGATTGTTGGTATTGGAGCGGGAAACGCAGTCGATGCTCAGGTCTTGGTGTTTCATGACCTGGTCGGCCTGTCGGGTGATTTCCAGCCCCGCTTTGTGCGGCGCTATGCTGAAGTTGAAGATGTGATGAAGGATGCCGTGGAGCGTTTTCAAAAAGACGTGGCCGCGAGGGAATTTCCAGCAGACGGGGAGTCTTTTGTGGCGCCCCTGGTGGATGTTCTTGGCGAGGATGTAGAGAGCTCTGAAGTTGAACAGAACGGGTAGCTTGCCAGGAGCATCGGATTCGGGATCCGGCTTTGCTGTAGTCGGAGCCGGGGCGCTGGGTCGTTGGTTGTCTGCAGTGCTGGCCTCGGTTGGCGCAGATGTGAAACTGGTGACAAGGCCTGGAACTGACACGGGGCAGACAGTGTGCCGGATTGAAGGCTCCACGACGTTGGTGGAGGAGGTTCCTTCAGGGCCGGCCGAAGGTTTTATTGCTGCTGGTTGTCGATGGTTGCTGCTTTGTACCAAGGCGGTGGACCTTGAGGTCGCCGCCCGGGAGGCCGCATCTCTTCTCGCCCCGGGCGGGACGATGGTGGTCTTGAGTAACGGATTAGGGCATGCCGAGACTCTGAGAGGTCTTGGCTTCCATCGGTGCGTTGCTGCGACGGTGACCTACGGCTTGTTTGCGAGTCCTGATGGTTTCGTGCAACGCCGGGGAGATGGCGGAGAGGTTGCGATCGGGCCGCTGGTTTGCGCTGGCTCTGGTTTGCCCGCTGAAGATGTGGCGACTGTTGAAGAGGCGCATGAGCTGGCTCGCTGGCTTGGCGATGCCGGACTCCGGGTTCGGGTAGTTGAAGATGGCGCCGGATTGGTGTGGCACAAAGCGATGTTGAATGCCGGGTTGAACCCGGTGGCCGCATTGCTGGGTTGCGAGAATGGGGTTTTACCCGAGCACCCTGCGTTTGGCCTTTCGATTGAGGCGGCCCGTGAGGTGTTAGAGGTGGTCGCCTCGGCCGGAGTCGAGCTTGCGGTGGATCCAGAGCAGGCCTTGCGGGGCCTGTGTCGAGACACAGCGACGAACCGATGTTCGACACTGCAGGATCTTGATGCTGGAAGACAGACTGAGATGGACTGGATCTGTGGCGCAGTGGTGCGTCTTGCAGAGCAAGAAGCGGGTAGCGCTCCAGTGAATCGCTTCCTGGGAGCGCTGGTGCAGAACGCCGAGACGGCTCGGATATAAATCGATCAGGAGACCGAAACCAATGACGGACCAACAGAGGATCCAATCCCTTTCCCTCGAAGAGGAGATGAAGGGTTCATACCTCACCTATGCAATGAGTGTCATCATCCAGCGTGCCCTGCCGGATGTCCGGGATGGATTGAAGCCTTCCCAGCGGCGGATCCTCGTGGCAATGAATGACTTGAACCTGGGGCCGCGCTCCAAGCACAGAAAGTGCGCCAAGGTTGCCGGTGACACCTCGGGTAACTATCACCCACATGGCGAATCCGTGATTTACCCGACATTGGTGCGGATGGCTCAACCATTCAACATGCGCCAGACGATGGTCGACGGCCAGGGGAACTTCGGTTCCATCGATGGGGATCCGCCGGCAGCCATGAGGTACACCGAGGCTCGAATGACGGAAGCCTCGACCGAGATGTTGGCCGATATCGACAAGGAAACCGTCGATTTTATCCGCAACTATGACGACACTCGCGACGAGCCTACGGTACTACCAGCAAAGTTTCCGAACCTGCTCGTTAATGGCGGCTCTGGTATTGCTGTTGGTATGTCGACGAACTTTGCACCACACAATTTACGGGAGACCTGCGATGCGCTTCTGTTGCTTCTGGATAATCCGGAAGCGCAGCTCACCGATCTGCTTGAGGTGATCGAGGGCCCCGACTTTCCGACCGGCGGGGTGATCTGTGGTCGCCGAGGAATTCTCGATGCCTACACCAAAGGGCGCGGCCTTCTTACTTTGCGTGCCAAGACTCACTTTGAAGATGTGACCAAGCACAAGGAAGCGATTGTTGTCACGGAGATCCCCTACCAGGTATCGAAGGCAAAGCTCGCCACCGATATCGCAGGGCTGGTCAAAGATGGTCGACTGACAGGCGTTTCTGATATCCGCGATGAATCAGACCGAACAGGTATCCGTCTGGTCGTCGAGCTGAAGAAGGATGAGAACGCCCAGGTGATTCTCAATCAGCTCTTCAAGCACACCCAGCTCCAGACCACGTTTGGCATCCAGCAGATCGCATTGGTGGATGGCAAGCCGCGCACTCTGAGCTTGATCGAGCTTCTTCATGCCTACAAGGGTCATCGTCGCGAGGTGATTCGCCGCCGTTCGAGACACCTACTTTCCAAAGCTGAGCGCAAAGCGCACATCTTGGAAGGTCTTATTACGGCGACCGACAACATCGACCGAATCATCGAGTTGATCCGTTCTAACCATAGCGAGGATGAGGCAAGAAACGCCCTGATGTCCGAGTTCGACCTGACCCGGATTCAGACCGATGCCATCTTGCGAATGCAGCTGCGCCGCCTGACGGGATTGGAGCGCGAGAAGCTTCAGGAGGATCTTGGCGAGACGCGCGAGGAGATCGCATATCACCGCACAGTATTGACAGACGATGGCGTTGTGATGGAGATCATCCGCGAAGACATCCATGATCTACGTGAGCGATTCAAGGACGAGCGCAGGACGGCGATCGAAGAGGCTGCAGAAGAGATCAATTACGCTGACTTGATCGCCGAGGAAGATGTTGTTGTGACCTTGACCCATCAGGGTTTCGTCAAGCGGACTCCTCTGACCACCTATAAGTCACAAGGCCGTGGCGGCAAGGGTGTTTCTGGCGGCAATGTTCGCGAGGATGATTTCGTCAAGAATCTATTTGTGGCGGGAACTCACGACACGCTACTGCTGTTCTCGGATCGGGGGAAGGTTTACTGGCTCAAGGTTTATGAGCTTCCCGATCTCACTCGAACATCCAAGGGCAAACCGGTGGTCCATCTCCTTGAGCTTGAAAAAGAAGAAAAGATCATGCGAATGATCTGTGTTGAGGAATTTGATGACCGCCAGCTGCTCTTTGCGACACGGTTAGGGAAGGTCAAGAAGACTCCTCTGGTCGCCTATTCGCGCCCGAAGCGGACCGGCATCAAGGCGATCAAGATCAACGACGAAGACCAACTGATAGGAGTCACCATCACCTCTGGTGATGACGATGTGGTTTTGTCGACTGCCACAGGAATGTCGATTCGTTTTTCTGAGCAGGATGCGCGACCGATGGGTAGAGACGCGGCCGGAGTGAACGGAATCGCCCTGGGTGCAGATGATCATGTTGTGTCGATGACGGTTGTGAATGAAGAGGGCGCACTTTTGACGGTTTGTGAGCACGGGTACGGCAAGAAAACCCTGTTCAGTGAGTACCGTGCACAGAAACGTGGCGGCAAGGGCTTGATCGACATTCGAACAACCAAGAGAAACGGCAAGGTGGTTTCCGCCCACGCCCTTTCGGGCGATCGCGATGCCATGTTGATGACTTCTGGAGGGATGTTGGTGCGAATTTCCCTGTCCAGTGTTCGTCCGATTGGACGTAATACACAGGGTGTGAGGTTGATCAGCGTCAAGGATGGAGATGCCGAGATTGGCATGGAGTTGGTCGATGTGGCCTCGGACGAACCGAACGAACCGGAAGAAAGCCCCAAGGAAGACTAGTTGTGGAAAACCTCTCTCAAAGTTGGTGGTAGATTCTGGTCCCGGTTCATGGCATATCATCGGTGATAGTACAATCCGGCTCGATGGTCACGTTGATACATCATCTCTCGTGGCGGCTTTGCGTTCAGGATGCGAAGGGGTTGAGTTCGGATCTTTGACTTTGACTTGATAGGGCTTTGATTACTTGCGTACAGGCCGGTGTGGGGGAAAAGGGGAGCAAGGGACATCGGCAATCGTGGCGGTCCAGGGAAGAAGCTTCCCGCCGCAATGAGGGGAACGTGTTCGGGCGGGGAATCCCGAGTGCGTAGCGGACTACCGAAATAAATACAACTCAGGCCGGGTCCGTAAACGGATTCGATCTGAACTTGATTTCACGAGGAGATTTGTCGAGCATTTTGATGGTTGCTAGTGAGGGGCCCAGGAGCCCCTTGTGAATGCGCCGGTGTCATGCCGAGATCGAGATGTTTGACGAGTAAAGATGAATACCGACGATAAATCGCTCATCGTACAGAGCGATGGGACGTTGCTACTGGAGGTGCACCATCCTTCGGCGCAGCGGCTCCGACATGAGCTAGCAGCGATAGCTCACCTGGAAAAAAGCCCCGAGTACTTCCATGAGTACCGGATCACCCCTATTTCGTTATGGAATGCCGCCCAGTCCGGCTGGAGCGAAGAGCGCATCCTGGGGTTGCTGGAAGACAACGCACGATATCCAGTACCCAAAGCACTCATCGACGTGGTCCAGAAGGCTCTCACAAGCTTTGGCCGATTCGAACTGATACGGGTGCCAGACAGCGAAACCCTCTTGTTGTGCCCTAGAGATCCAGAAGATGATCATCTGTCACAGCTTTCTAATCGGCCTTCGTTGGCGAAGATTCTGACCGACCCGGTAGAAGACAATGCCTATCGCATTGATCCGGTCCATCGCGGCATGCTAAAGATTGCCATGATTCGCAACGGTTTTCCGATTGCGGATCGAGCAGGATTTCGCACCGGAGCGGCAGTGGATGTCGAGTTTGCCGAGGAGTCTGGCGTTCAGTTGCGAAGTTATCAGGATGAGTCTGTCGATGCGTTCTTTTCTGATCAGGGTGGCGGAGGTGGCTCAGGAGTTGTGGTACTTCCTTGCGGCGCAGGGAAGACGATGGTTGGTATTGGGCTGATAGAAAAGCTCAAGTGCCAGACTTTGATCCTGGCCCCAAACATTACCAGCGTGAGACAGTGGCGTAAGGAAATCATCCGCTGGACCAATCTTGGCGAAGACGATGTCGCCGAGTACTCCGGAGCCAGAAAAGACATTGCCCCCATTACCGTTGCGACTTACCAGATTACCGCCCATAGAAAATCCAATACGGAAGAGTTCACGCATCTGGAGCTGTTTTCAGACCACGACTGGGGGCTGATCATCTACGATGAGGTTCACATGTTGCCGGCTCCCGTATTTCGCTTTACGGCCGAGATACAGGCGCGACGACGGCTCGGTTTGACAGCCACATTGGTCAGAGAAGATGGGCGAGAAGATGAAGTCTTCACCTTGATCGGGCCACGTATTTACGACATGCCATGGCGTGATCTGGAGCAAGAGGGATTCATTGCGAAGGTGCGATGTGTCGAGGTTCGTCTCGACCTCCCGACAGAGGAGCGTGAGGGGTACATGGCAGCAGACCGACGTCATCGCTTCCGCATCTCTTCGGAAAATCCGATGAAGCTGAAGCGGCTCCATGAGATTTTGAAACGCCATTCCGGAGATCGAATTCTGGTGATAGGTCAGTACTTACGACAGCTGAAAGAGGTGTCGGGGTCGATCGGAGCTCCGCTGATCACTGGCCATACTCCGCAAGATGAGCGCGAGAAGTTATACGCAGCGTTCCGTAGCGGCGAGGTCCCAGTTCTGATTGTGAGCAAGGTGGGCAATTTCGCCGTAGATCTTCCCGACGCTTCGGTGGCGGTACAGATTTCGGGAACGTACGGATCGAGGCAAGAAGAGGCGCAGCGCCTCGGTAGGGTTTTGCGACCGAAGTCTGATGGCAGAGAGGCTACTTTTTACTCCCTGGTGACTCGGGATACTCGAGACCAGGATTTCGCACAAAGACGCCAGAGGTTCCTGATGGAACAGGGCTACCAGTACGAGATCGAGGAGCAAGAGGAGGTGCTGCAATGAGCGAGGTGATGGATACTCTGCGAGGTTTGAAAAAAGCCGAGCTACAAACCATTCACCAGTTCTGGTTGCCTGGCGAATCCGTGCAATTCAAGGCGGACGAGCTTCGCGAGCGTGTGACGGCTGCTCTGGTCGAGGGAAATGGCGTAGAAGAGCGGGTCGCAAGACTGAGCAGTTCGCAGAGACGATTGATTACTGCGGTGCTGGCCAGGCCGACCCCGCGCGCTCCGCTGGTTGAGATGCAAGACACTCTGGTTCAGAGCGGAGCTTCACGTATCGAAGTGGAGTCAACTCTTCGCCAGCTTGTCGAACGTGGTTTTATTTCCAGGCGTCGGAAACGTGGCGGTGGTCG
>JBBWWC010000069.1:0-13192 GCA_050256555.1 Planctomycetota bacterium
GAACTTATGCGTGAAGAATCTAATCGTCGGTTTCTGAATCGGTAGCTGGGCCCATCACCTGGTCCAGTAACACCGTTGCAAAGGCCCCTGCTGGAAGAGTAAAGGAGAGTAAAAAGCTCTGCTCCGACTCTTCCCAGACCACCTCCGGCTCTCCCACCAGAATCCGTAGCGGACGACGCGTGCCATCCAGCTTCAGTCCTCGTACATGGGAAAGCCACGATTCGGGGCGTAGCCCCTCCGAGAGCAACACTGCACTCTCAATCTTGCCGGCTTCACCGGCCGGCAAGCTCATCTTCCGGCCATAGATCGGTCCTGTGGGAGAGATTTCTCCCTCCGAAGCACGCTCCTGCTCGCGCAAGGTGCTCGCCTCGTCGAGGGGAATATGGAAGCGCGATCGGCGTCCTTCTAACTGACACACATCTCCAGGCCATGGCTTACGAAATGCATCAGGAGATCTCTCGAGACGCTCCATCAAAACCCAGTTGAACAACTCTGCCTGATAAGCGGAGTAATACATCTTCCGTAAGGGTCCAGGGATTCTTCGCACAGCTGCCCGGAGATTTCCCGGATGAGTTCGCAAAGAAGAAAGCAATCCAGACTCGGCACTTCGACCCGGCGCCAGATGGCGCATCGCTTGTTCGAGATCACCGGCAGCATAATGAGTGCGATATTCCTCTTCTACTCCATCACGAGGAGAGAGTAACAAATCGACCACTTCGGCGACCTGACGCCGAAGAAGACAAGATCCGATCCTCGCTCCATCTCCGTGAATACCAAATCGCTGTGGGCCATAGAAGTTTGGCATTCCATGGCGAGCCGCTTCCTCAACAATCTTCTTCGCATCCGGCAACGACTCCTGCTTGACCTGGCGAATCCGGATCTCGAAACGGTTCCCCTCAAGGTGCCCGGTACGAATCTTGTTCTTGTGCCGCTGAAGATCCAGAACCCGGATCCACGATGCATCAATCTCTGGAACCTTCGCATCGGAAAGCTGGGGCACCGAGAAGGTCTGAGTGGTCACCGCTCGTTTGTCCTTGAAACCTGCGAATCCAACCGAGTCCGGCCGAACTCCCAGAACTCGTGCGATGTGATCTCGAGCCTGGATGGTCGTCCGATTGCTTTTCTCGATGGTGATGAAAAGGTGCTCACCAGCTCCACACGGCGAATAAAGTGGAATCTCGGTAACCTTGAAATCTTCCCAGCGTTCACGGATCACCCCACCGGTAGGACGGCTTTCTGGCATCAAACGTGGCGGGAAATAGCCCGAGGATCGTTCGGTTCGTAACACCTCTGCAGGATCCACTTCGAGGATCCCATTGTCGGTGACTTCACTCTGGCTCATCTTCTCGCCGCTCCTGACTGAGGAATGGAAAAGGACCGGAATCCTTCAACCATTGATATCACCCTACCCATCGATCCCTGTTTATCCCTGCGCCTGATCACCTTCACTGAAGATCTTCGGTTGTACCACTTCAGCAGGGGAACCAGCCACGATCGTACCCGCTTCCACGTCCGAGGTGACGATGGAACCTGGAAGAACCAGTGAAGATCGTCCGACAATTCGTCCGGCAAGAATCCTTGCTCCGGATCCCAGATGAACTTCATCTCCGATCCGGGCTCCGTCATCGAGCACAGCGCCAGACTCGAGAACCGCCGCATCTCCACAGCGCGCTGCGATTCCCAGACGCGTCCGCGGTAACAGTAGTGAGCCAACCCCGACCGTCGCCTGGGACTCGATGAGACACCCCTGGGCGACCAACGACCCTTCTTTCAGTTCCGCATCGGAAGCCACTTCTGCACTGGCGGCACGGAGGCTCTGGACCTGGGCCCCGGCCTGACGACAGACTCCCAGCGCTTCCCAGCGATCCTCGGGACGAGATAACGCCAGTAGCACGCCGCTTTGATGCTTTGCCACGAGTGACTTCAAATCATCGACATGGCCCAGAACAAGCGCCCCCTGGGGAATCTCGACCGAATCGGGAGCGGGCTGGTCGTACCCAAACCAGGATACGACTCCCGCCAGATCCAGCTCCTGTTGTTGCTCCAGGAGGCTCTGTACACGTCGAAGTTCAACGCCATATCCCAGGATGATCACTGAACGACACGACATCCGATCTGGTCCTCTCAGGTCCATGACCATCTCCAGGCCCCGAATAAGTCCACAGGAGCCCAGATCTGTAAAATTTCATCTCCGGGATCAATGATACAAGTGACAGTTCTGGTCGGCATCTGCTCTTGAAGGGGATTCTGAAGATTCTCACGTGCCTTGCACTTTCTTGCCCTTTTGCGCTAAAGGGGGCTAGGATGCTCTGGAGAGAGGTTCCAGGAATCCCTTTCAGGAAAACCAGTACTCGAGAGAAAGGAGAAAATTGTCATGTCGACTCGTCCCAGCCGCGAGCTGGAAACCTTCGAGAATCCTCATCCGGAACGGGATTACGTCATCCGGTTCGATTGTCCAGAGTTCACCTGCCTGTGCCCATTGACCGGGCAGCCTGATTTTGCGCGATTTGAGTTCGAATACATTCCCGAACAGCACTGCATCGAGAGTAAATCGTTAAAACTCTATCTCTGGTCCTACCGTGACGAAGGCGCCTTTCACGAGGCCGTAACCAACCAGATCCTCGATGATCTGGTGGCGGCCTGCTCGCCGCGCTGGATCAAGGTCACCGGGCACTTCTTTGTTCGAGGCGGCCTGACACCCACCATCACCGTCGAGCACGAGGCACGCACTTCCATCGACAGAGCTTGACTCCGAACATCTGTTCGCCATCCTGGAATTCTTCACCACCTGTTCGTTCGGAGGATTTCCTGTCAAAAAAATCGCCCCCCCACCCGACCGAATCACAAGAGTCCTTACCGATCGAACTGACCGGTACTCGCGGTGCAGTTCTCGAACTGATTCGTCTCGGTGCTCAGCAGGGACGCCCTGCCACCATTCGTGAAATCGCCGCAAAGCTAGGCCTTTCATCGCCGGCCTCAGTCCACCGTCACCTGCGTCGTCTCGAACAAACCGGCTGGATCACGCGCGATCCGTTGTCAGGTTCGCGGGGCTGGCGACCAGTACCAGGAGCTGATCCCGCACAGAACAATGCCATCCCCATCGTCGGCAGGATTGCTGCGGGTCAACCGATTGAAAGCTGTACCGATGGAGGCCACCAACCGCAAGAGTGGCTCGAAATCACTCCGCAAGCTTTCGGTGGTACCAGCTCCGTGGTCGCCTTGAAAGTCGAAGGGATGAGCATGCAGGATGCCGGAATCTTGTCCGGAGATCTGGCCATCGTTCGTCGCCAACCCACGGTCGAAAATGGTGAGATTGCAGCGGTCACGGTCGCCGGAGAAGGAACGCTAAAAACCTGGCGACTCGAAACGACCCAACCCAACCCGGATTCGAGCCGAGCAAGATCAAAAAAACAAATCGCTCCAGCAAAAGTTCGACTGGAAGCGGCCAATCCAGAGTTCGATGACATCGAACTCGATCCAACCAAGGTTGCCATCGAGGTTTTTGGCAAGCTGATCGGCGTGGTTCGACAGTTCCAACGCCGCTGAGCCGGATTTACACATGCCAGAAATTCACGAACAAGAGATCCATGAGCCGCTCGAAGAGGTCGTCGCATCCTTTCGCGGCGGCAAGATCGAGATTCAAAGACTCCGCTGGCGTGGTCGTCGATACACCGTCCAGCAGATGCATGCCAGCTGGACCGATCGCACAACACAGCCACCGGTCCACGGATTTACGGTCAGCCTTGAGAGTGGTGATCTACTGGAGCTAGCCTATCAGGAGGGCGTTCTGACCTGGCAAGTGGAGCGACTCTTTCTCCAGTAGCCCACGCTGCTGCTGTCATAAGGCCTGCTTCAGCGGGCTCAGATCATGTCGATCAGGATCCAGTCCTCTATTTACCAAAAGTCCCATCCACATCGTGGAAGAGCCCTCCACCGTCAGCGGCCAAACCTTCCAGAAAAGCACGGTTATCGCCACGGATTCGACCCACCGAAAGGACATGTATGCGCGCCTGTCCCCAGCGATTCCAGCGTCGAATATGCCAACGGAGACGATCTCCGTTTTGCACCTTGCCCTCGGTCGGAGCTCCTTCGGTCAACAACATCACGGTGTCGGTCCCAGGCTCGAGAACTGCCCGCCGTAATGGACCATATAAGTTCCCGCGGGCCGCCCCACGACCTGAGGGAACCTTCTGCTGACGAATCTTCTCGGTTAGCCCTCGTAAGCTCCTGGCCAGTGGTTGAACTCGCGGCAAGGCCGGATGACTTCGACTACCAAAGTGGACCACCTGAACCAGAGCATCGGGAGGTAGTTCTCCCAGCACCCGCAGCAGTTCGGCCCGAGAAACATCGATACGCCGTGCGCCTTCGCCATCGAACTGCCCATCCACCGTTCGTGACATACCGCCTGAAACATCGGCCAAGAAGACCAATCGTTTCGAGTCGAGTGGAACCCCGTGATACTGGACCACACGGGTCTTCCCCTTTGACTGAGAATCATCCCCTGACGAAGGATCCCCAGAGGATCCAGCCCCTTCATCGAGAGGCTTCTTGTCCAACCAGGATTCTCTACGAGACTGCCACCAGGAATCCCAGGCGTCGAAACGCGGAGCCACTCCCGTTTCGCCAGTGATGATGGCTAACGTACTCCACATCCGTTCCCGGGTGGCTCCTTCCAAAGATTCTGAAGCTTCAATCAAGGCACTGATGAACTGTGCTTGCTTCAGACGTGGAAAAACAGCCAGGTGATCGGCCAGGATCGCAAGAGCGGCGCGAACAATCCGCTCTCCCCAGATTCCTTGACGATCCTTCCACGGTTTGCAGATCGCCTCGAAAGCTATTTCGCAACCGAGCTCTGGATCGACCAGTGCATAGCCTTGCAACGCTGCGATCCGCAGTGCCGGTAGTTTCTTTTCTCGCATCGCCAACTTCAGTAGCGGCGTTGCACGCTCTGCATCGTGATGGGCCAGGCAACGAAGCGCTTCCCCACGAATCCACCAGTTGCGTTCACGCTTGGCCATTTTCTCGATGGCGATCAGCGCCTTTTCTTCCAGCACCTCCGGAGCCAGTTGCCCAAGGGCTCCAAGTGCCATCTCTCGAGCTTCAGCAACGTCCGATCCCAATGCTACAGAAATCAACTCAGGAGCCATGGTCGGATCAGGACAGCGAAAAAAGATCTCAGCCAAAATCTCATCGATGAAGCCAGATCCTGCCGTTGATTTTGTCGAAAATCCATTGCGAAGCTTGCGACGCTGCTCAGCACTCCATTTCTCGACGATCTCCTCGAACACTTCATCGCGGACTGTTCCAGAGCGATCTTCCAGTAACTCCAGTACTTCCGCCAAAGGATCGACACCTTGACGGATCCTGCTACGAGCCGCCCGAGCGGCATCCCACTGCTTCTCGACCGATCGATCTTCATCGACTCGCTCCGATGCCGGGACCGGGACCTGAGCCGTGATCGGTGGATTCACACCCAGGACCAGTAACAAGATCAAGACTTCCGGTACAAAAGAGCGTTGATTTCCAGGACCCGCAAAGGCAGCCCTGTCGCCAGGGCGCTGGGGGGTTGGTTTTCCTGTATCGGGACGCGGCTCAATCGGCCGATAGGGCCGGACCACTTCTCTCTGTCCAACGTAAAACGGGTCAAACATCGTCAAACCTCTCCATCGGGAATCCTCACCGTCCCTGATCGTAAAAAAAAAGACAGAAAATCTCTACCCTTGCTCCCACCGAATCTGGACGCCACCATCGGATCGACCGGCACAGGACTGGAGAAACCGATGCGACACCGCCCAGCACAAAAGAAAAGCTTACTTCTGATCATCGCCAGCATCGGCCTGACCTTGATCGGCTGCAGTGGTCAGCAAATCAAGGATCGAACCGAGCAACTCGGACAAGGCCTACGATTCCAGATCGGGGCAGGAATCGGACTCTATGGTGAAGTTCAAGCCACTTCGTGGATTCATCCGGCCATCGGATTCGCCGATGCGAACCTCGCACCCCGCTACACCATCGGCTGGGATCCTCGCCCCCAGCAACCGGCTGGAACTCTCAGAACTGCCGCTTTCCCGAGTCTCATCCTCGGATTCCCCTTTTACAGTCCGTTCTGGGAAGAAGTGGGCTTCGGCGAGTCTTATTCGCCGAAAAACGCCTTTCTTGCCCCCTGGATCCTGATGGGAAATCACTACGTCGAAGGAGAATCATGCTCGCTCTTTCAGCTACACCGCCAGATTCCAAATCCGTTGCTCAGTCGTGCGATCAGCCTTGATCAATTGACGGCCAAGCAGCAAAGGAGTCGGGACTCCTGGATCGCAATTTCCGGTACAATAGGTCTTGTGACCTTCGATATCGGCATCAATCCACTGGAGATCTTCGATACGATGAAGAATCTGATTTCCGTCGAGACGCCCGAAGACACAAATGTCGACGACAGTTCGCTCGAGGGAAATGATCGCAAAGAAGGGGAAATCCAATGACTACGACCTTCGAGGAACTTCTAATAGAAATCTCTCCCTGGATTCTGGCCCTCCTTCCAGCATTGATTCTGATGTTCTTCGGTCAGTGCCGCTGGGCATGGGTCTGCGCTGGCGCAATCGGTTGCGGCTTCATCTGGATCGACGATTCATTCGCTCTCACCAGTATTGAAACGATCTCACTGACCGGAAAAATATTCTCGGGAGTCTATCTGACGGCACTTGTCTTCGGTTTCATCGCACCACTTCGCCAACGGATCTTGACCGCCCCTGTGATGAAAATTATCCGTCAGATTCTCCCGGCGATCAGCGACACTGAACGAGAAGCACTCGAAGGTGGAACCGTTGGCTGGGACGGAGAGCTCTTCTCCGGCGCACCCGACTGGCCACAGTGGTTCTCGCGAGGGACATCCGAACTGTCTGCCCGAGAAAAAGAGTTCATTGACGGCCCGGTCAAAGAAATGGTTCATCTGGTTGATAACTGGCGAGATCGACAGCGCGGATCGATTCCCGATGAAACTTTCGATTTCCTCGCTGAAAATGGTTTCTTCGGAATGATCATTCCGCAGAGATATGGTGGATTGGGTTTCTCTGCAGCAGCGATGTCGGCGGTAATTTCTCGCGCTGCTACCGTCAGTAACGCACTGGCGGTCACCATCATGGTTCCCAATTCCCTCGGCCCCGGTGAGCTGCTTCTCCATTACGGCACAGAGCAACAAAAAGATCTTCTGTTACCGAGGCTCGCCAAGGGGCAGGAAATCCCTTGCTTCGCATTGACCGAACCGGGAGCTGGCTCCGATGCTGCCGGATCGATGACGAGCCACGGTGTCGTGGTAAAAGAAGAAGTCGATGGCAAGGAGATCATCGGCATCCGGCTTCACTGGGAGAAGCGTTACATCACGCTCGCTCCGCGCGCCACCATCATAGGCGTGGCTTTCCGCCTCTATGATCCCGATCACCTGCTCGGTGGGCAGAAAGACATCGGTATCACCTGCGCACTGATCCCCTCTGAGGCTCCTGGTGTCGAGACTGGCGAAAGACATGATCCGCTCGGCGTACCCTTTCTCAATGGCCCGACTCGTGGCCGAGATGTCTTCGTCTCTCTCGATGCGGTTATCGGTGGGAAAAGCGGCTGTGGTAAGGGCTGGCGCATGTTGATGCAGTGTCTCTCTGCAGGCCGCGGGATCTCCCTCCCTTCGAGTTCCGTAGGAGGATCACAATTATGCCTGAGAGTCGCTGGTGCACACGCTTCGGTTCGCGAACAATTCGGACTGCCGATCGGACGTTTCGAAGGAGTCCAGGAGCCGCTGGTACGTTCTGCCTCTTCCACCTACGCCCTCGATGCATTGCGCTGTTGTTCCACACTGGCCGTCGATAGTGGGGAAAAACCAGCCGTCGCCAGCGCTGTGGCCAAAGCTTTTGCCACCGAAAGAGCTCGTGAAGTCGTCAATGATTGCATGGATGTGGTCGCCGGAAATGCCATCTGCCGGGGCCCACGAAATGAACTGGCCAATGCCTACGCATCGATCCCGGTCGGCATCACCGTCGAAGGTGCCAACATCTTGACTCGATCGATGATCATCTTTGGTCAGGGAGCCGTACGTTGCCATCCACATGTCACTGATGAACTTGCAGCTGTCGAAAACAAGGACCTCGCTGCTTTTGACCACGCCTTCTGGGGGCATGTCGGATTCGTCGCTTCGAATGTGGTCAGAACTGCAGTCCATCGCTTTACCGGATCACGCCTCGCCCCCAGGCAGTTCGGCGGCGTGATAGGACGCTGTCAGCAGCAACTGACTGGACTTTCAGCAGCCTTTGCTCTCGCATCCGATATCGCCATGGGGACACTCGGAGGATCACTCAAGTTCAAAGAACACCTCACCGGAAGACTCGCCGACGTTCTCTCCTGGATGCTGGTCGGATCTACAGTTCTCAAGAAGTTCCATGACGATGGCCGTCCCGAGAGAGATCGAGATCTGGTTCAGCATCAAATGCAAACCTGCATCGTTCAGATTGAAGAAGCACTTGGTGGCTTTGTGATGAATCTACCCAACCGCCCGGCAGCCTGGGCGATGAGACTGCTCGGTGTTCCGATCCGCGTTCGCAGTGCCGCTCCTTCCGATCAACTTTGTGATCGAATTGCCCGCGACTTGCTCGATGGCTCTCCCCTGTGGGAAAGCCTCACCCAAGACGTACTCACACGACCACAAGGATCGCCCGGTCTCTGGACTCTCGAGCAAGCACTTGAGAAAGTGGTCGCATCACGCGGTGATCGCGATTTGTTGAAGAAGGCCATCCGTTCAGGGAAGTTGAGCAAAACACCTGCCGCAACTCTTACCGAACGTGGAGTCGAGGCTGGAGTCATCGATGAAGCTGGTGCCAGAAGGCTTGTCGAAGCGGACAAGGCCCGCAGTGAAGCGATAGCCGTCGATTCCTTTGCACCAGGAACTTCGCCTGCGGCACAGCCCTTCCCGGCAGATACTCCGGCAAGTCCACTCTCCGAAGACAGCAACAGCTAGCAGTTACTACTCGGCGGGCGTTGCTGTATCAGACCCAGAATCCGTCGCTGTCCTCGCATCGGCTCCAGCTCCCGGAAGAATCCGCTGCAATGCCGGTAGCAAAACCAGGGCTCCGAGCATGTTTCCTGCAAACATGAAGGAAAGCAGCAATCCCATATCCATCTGCAATTTCAGGTCGGAGAAGATCCAGGTCGCAACACCCAGGGCCAGAGTCAGTCCTGTCACCAGCACTGCGTTTCCGGTTCTCCGGAGTGCGATCAGATAGGATTTCTCCAGTCCCGCTCCATCCCGTCGCGCCCGTAGCATCTGGTTAGTGATGTAGATGCCATAATCGACACCGATGCCAACACCCAGGGCCGCCACTGGCAGCGTAGAAACCTTCAGACCTATCCCGAAAATCACCATCAGTGCGTAGCAAAGCACACTGACCAGCACCAGCGGTAAAATCACGCAAAGAGTTGCCCGCAACGATCGGAATGCCAGCAGCCCCAGCGCAATCACCACCAGGTAAATCGTAACGAGCATCTCCATCTGGGCCGCCGCCACGACCTGATTGGTCGCCGCCATCACGCCAACGTTGCCGGTCGCTAACCGAAAACGAGCATCTTCACGACCATATTGATTCTGAAAATCTTCCACCGCAGCCGTCACCCGCTCGATGGTTTCGGCGCGATGATCTTCGGTGAAGATCATGACTGGAAGAACGCTAGCCTCGGCATTGAGTAACCCCGTGCGCGTGTCGATACGACTAGTTGATTGCATCAACATGTCGCGGTTTCTCGGTAGCTCGCGCCACTTTGGAGAACCCTCACTCCAGGCGGCGGCAAGGATCCGTGAAACCTGCGGAAGAGAGATGGTCGAACGAACACCTTCGACCTGAGAAATTTGCCACTGGAACTCATCAATGAGATCCATCACGGAATGCTGGATACTCGCATCGGGAACCGTCTCGACGATCACCGTGATCAAATCAACACCAATCGAAAAAGAGCCTGCGATGGTTCTGGTATCGATGTTGTAACGCGATTCTTGACGTAGTTCCGGAAGCCCTTCGTTGGCATCACCAATGATCACATCATCAGCTCGCTGCATTCCCCAGAGCACTATCACAACTGAGACAATGACCAGCGCCGAGGCCACCGGCAAACGAGTCGAACGAGCCAGGATGGCCCACAATCTGTCTCGCAAAGGAGTGGGATTCGATAGTCGGCGACAGAATTCTTCACTCGGCTTGATTCCGACCAGCAGTAACGGCAGCAATATAAAGCCTGTAGCGAAAATCAAACTGACACCGACCGCTGACATCACTGCGAGATCCTGAATGACGCCGATCTCGATGAACAAGAGTGTCAAGAAACCCACCGAGTCGCTACAAAGCGCCACGAATCCCGGCAACAAGAGTTGACGGAAAGCGGAACGAGCCGCCGCCAGCGGACTCTCTCCAGCTCCGACGGCTCCGGCAAAGGCCCCCGTCATCTGTACGCCATGGGACATACCGATGGCGAAGATCAAAAACGGCACAAGAATCGACATCGGGTCGAGCCCAAAGCCGAGGGTCGTCAGCGCTCCCATCGTCCAAACCACGGCCAGCAGAGAACAGGCCATCGGCAGAAGCGTTAATCTCCATGAGCCGGAAAAAGCACGAACCAGACCTGCCGTGACCAGTAATGAGATGGCAAAGAAAGCAACTACCGCCTTGGCACCTCCGGCAATATCAGAGATCGCTTTCGAAAATCCGATGATGTGAACATCAATCTGTTCATCGACAAATGGGGCGCGGATCTGCTCCTCTAGTAGATTCCCGACGATGATGGGATCCGGCGCTTGTTTGGTTTCGGGGTCAAACTTGACCAGCGTAGCGGTCACCATTGCCGCAGAAAAATCGTTGGCTACCAGACGCCCTACCTGACCTGAATAAAGTACGTTCTCTCGAACCTGCTGGGCCATTTCTGGGGTTTGTTTCCACTCTGCAGGAACCACGTTCCCACCCTGAAAACCACCCTCGACGATCCTCACAAAACTGACGTTGGGCGTGAAGATGGAAGTGATCGATGTCCGATCGACGCCAGGCACTTCACCCAGCGCACGAGTCACCTGGCGAACCCGTTCAAGACTCGCCGGATCGAACAGATCGCCATCTTTTGCGCGAACTGCGATCAGCAGTCGGTTCGCTCCTCCAAACAGTTCACGATGTTCCAGGAACGTTTCCATGTATGGATGTCGAAGCGGAAGCTGTTTCTCAAAACCAGCATCGATGGCGAGACGCCCGGCCTGAACCGTCAGCACCAATGAGACTAACGCGATCAACCAGAGAAACTTGCGTCGGTGCTCAAAAAACAGACGCTCGAGGAATGTCGCCATCAGCGCCCTTCCTCTCCGGAGTCGATCTCCGCTGGCTGACGAAAACGAATCCTGTATCCCTTTTCACCGAGAATCAGCATGGCTCCGTCAGGGAGCTCAATGGCCGACGAAAGCAACCGTCGTTCCCCCGGAGAGCGATCCTCCCACTGACCATCGGCAGCCCGAATCATCAGGACTCCCTCATCACCAACCACCACGACTCGACCAGCGGAAAGATTTGAACCTCCAAAGAGCGAAGCTTCGAATCCTGTTTCGATACGTTTCCAGTTGCCGGCAGCCCCTTCCCAGAGATTGCCACGCAATCCCAGAAGGACCAAATCTGCGGAATCGTCGAACGTAATGACATGGAAAAAAGTCCCTTCGTAGGGACTCTCCACCACTTGCCAGACATCGCCACCATCGTCACTGGTGAAAATCGACCCGAACTCACCGACCGCCACCAGAGTGGTCGCCGTCCGTTGAACCGAGTAAACATGAGGCCCGTCCTCGGAGATCAACTCCTGGCGCCAATTCTCACCACTGTCGGTACTGACAAGAACGGTACCGAACGCCCCGACAGCCACAACTCTTCCACCTTCGAGGGCAACGACACTGAACAGCGCCAGATCCGCTTCAGGATCGCGATGAATCGCTTCCCAGCTGGCGCCGGAATCACTTGATCGAAGGACCGTCAGATCATGTCCGACTGCGTAAGCCATTCCATCGTCACCAAATGTCACTGCGCAGAGCATTCGACGAGTCGGAGCTTCGACCTGCTGGAAGTTCTGACCTGCATCGGTTGACCGAAAGATCAAGCCTCGTTCTCCGACCAGTAAAACGACGTTCTCACTGGTAGCCGCTGCGACAAAGATGGCCTGATCCCCCTTTGGCGCCGGGAAGGATCGGTCCGGCAGTGAGCGAGAATCATCCGGTTGAGAATCCTGAATCGATGGAGTCAGCTCTCGTCCTTCAGCAAGTTCTGGTGCTGGAATCCCTGAATAGAGGAGTAATAAAATCGACATGGTGATGGAAATCAGGAGTCCAGATCGCATCAGATACCCTTCCAGGAATTGGAACCGTCACCCCAGGATGCGAAGCAGCCGGACGAACGGGCTCTGGCCATCGTTCGTCCGGCTTCTTTCCCCTTTACCACATTCGTTCTAGCGACGACCGCGTCTCGCCAGGGCTGCTGGAGAGAAATCCTTATCCTTGAAGGACACGGCGAAATTCTCGACCTGATTCTTGGCGCTAATACCAATAGTGAGGTAGCGGCCATTCTGTAAATCATAGTGCGAGATCATCGTGTCGTAGATCGCTGGAATATCGTAGTAGATGATCGGGTATGCCTCGGAGACACGCCAGATCTTGTCAGAGTTATCATACTGATCGATGACCAATGCTTGCCACGAGTCCTCATCAAAGTGCAAGGTGCGGCGACCATACAGGTGGCTGGTTCCTGATTTCACCGTCGCCTCGACGATCCAGACTCGATGGTGTTCATAACGCAGTAGATCAGGATTCAGGTGTCCGGCGCGAATCAAATTGTCAGGATCGACCTCGGCGTTATGTGCCTTGTAGCAGTTGTAAGGAACTATCATTTCCTTACGTCCGATGAGCTTCCAGTCGTAGCGCTCAGGGCTGCCGTTATACATGTCGAACTGGTCATTGGTACGCTGTCCGTCACTGGCAGTTCCGGGGTTATCAAAAGCCACCTGCGGTGCACGACGCACCCGACGAAGACCAGCGTTGTAGACCCATGCCTGCCGTGGGTCCTTTCCCTGATCCAGTGTCTCATGAACATGTAGCTTGATACCGGCCAGACGTGGTGGAGAAATCACACCCTGATAGAACTTGGCCAGC
>JBBWWC010000070.1:0-8623 GCA_050256555.1 Planctomycetota bacterium
CAAATCTTAATTTATTTATTGTTTTACATTAAATCTTTAACGAAAAATAGTTGGAGAGATGTCCGAGTGGCTTAAGGAGCACGCTTGGAAAGCGTGTGTGCGTTTACGCGTACCGTGGGTTCGAATCCCTCCCTCTCCGCCAATCTTATCTATAGACCTGCTTCCCGAGGGGATCAGGTCAGAAGAATCCGGGGTCCGGGCGACTGGCGGCCCGTGAACCTGGTCAGGCCCTGACGGGAGCAGCCATGTCGGTCACCGTTGGTGTGCTTCGGGCTCCGGTCTTCACTTTTTCCTCCAGGCGGTAGGTCCCAAGATCGACTGATTCGGTCTTATATCGTCGTTGGGCACGTTTCTCTTTCTATTTGACGGCTTGCAGTAGAGCCTCGCCGGGGTTCAGATGAATCCATGAGTGACACGACTCCAACCATCGATTCAGACCACGGCCCCAGCTCCGAAAATGATCGGAGCCAGGCAGGTCGCTACCAGGTCATTGCACGCCGTTATCGTCCACGAAGATTTGCTGAGGTCGTGGGGCAAGAAGCGGTTTCGGAAGCGATCCGTCAGGCCATCCTTCAGGGCCGCTTGGCCCATGCATATCTGTTTTGTGGTCCCCGCGGAGTGGGCAAGACTTCGATGGCACGAATCTTTGCTAGCGCTCTGCAGTGCCCTGATGCCGTCGATGCAAATTCATGCGGAGAGTGTTCCAGTTGCCAGAGAATTTTTGTCGGAGAAGATTCGGATGTCACAGAGCTCGATGGGGCTTCTCATCGAGGCATCGATGATATCCGTAGCTTGATTGAGCATGTTCAGTATGCGCCGACCCACGGACGCTACAGAATATTCATCATCGATGAAGTTCACATGCTGACACGGGAAGCCTTTAATTCGCTATTGAAAACTCTGGAAGAGCCGCCCGCTCATGTGAAGTTCATTTTCGCGACTACCGAACCAGAACGAGTCATACCGACAGTGTTGTCGCGGTGCCAGAGGTGCGATTTCTCATCGATTTCACCGACAGACATCGTTCGAAGACTCGGCCAGATCTGCGAAGAAGAAGGAGCCACTGCGGGAGAAGGATTACTCGAAAATATCGCTTCTCTGGCTCGTGGCGGGATGCGAGATGCTCAATCCTTACTGGACCAGGTGCTTTCTTTCGCCGGTGATCATCCAGGAACTGAAGATCTCGATCGGATCACTGGAAGGGTTTCTCAGGAGTGCCTGGAAGGATTACTCGATGCGGTGGATTCCGACGATCTGTCACGCGTGATAGAGGTCTTGAATCCGATTTTTGGTCAAGGCACTGAGCCTTCTGTTTTGACGGAGCAGATCGCCGAGGAATTACGACAGCGATTGCATCGGGGGGTTTCGCAGGGTTGGAGTGAGAAAGATCTGGAAGCCAACTTGTTGGCCCAGGAAATTATTCAGGAAACACGGCAGAAGCTGCGGCGACAGGATCGTGGAGATTTGCTGCTAGAACTGGCTTTGATGCGGCTGGGAACGCTACGGGCACTGGTTCCGCTAGGGTCTTTGGTCTCACGGAAAACCTTACCACAGGCGACGGAACCACAGGCGACGGAACCGCAGGCGACGGAACCGCCAGTGGAGACCGCTGGGGAGAGTTCGGCATCCGTTGTTTCCGAATCGAAGACTCCTGTTGCGAGTGTCGGTCGAGCCCAGGCGGCACGAGAAGCGATCGAGAAGGCGCACTCGTCTTCGTCGGCTGCGGCTCCTTTAACGGAGCCAGAGTCGGCCAAAACAGCGTCGGCGGAGACCAACGGTGATCCGTTCGAAGATTTGGTCGATGCGTTACGCAAAGAGTCGCCGATTCTGGGGCGGCGGCTTCGTGCTGAGGGTCGACTCGATCGACAGGAAGGTGGCTGGCAGCTGCTGGCTTCCGAGCGTCTCAAGGGAGAAATGGAACAGAGCACGGTCGTGCGTTTGACCGAGAAATGGCAGCGCGATCATGGCTCGCTTACCATATCGGTCGGCGAAATCAAAGCGACGGAAGCTACTGGTTCGAAATCGGTCGAATCGAATCTCGAGAGCAAGCCTGAGATCGTTCAGCAGGCGGAAGAAATTTATTCTAGCAAGGCAAGAAATCGAGGTCCGATTTCCGAGTAGTTCCGGATTTACGGATGAATTCAAAGGAGTTTGAGCATGTCGACGGGTGATCTGGGGGGGCTTTTTCAACAAGCCCAGAAGATGCAAAAGGAATTAAAAGCGGTCCAGGAAGATCTGGCTCAGCGAATCCTTGTTGGAGAATCGGGCAGTGGACTGGTCAAGGTTTATGCCAATGGTCAGCAAGAGGTGGTGAAGGTCGAGATCGATCCCCAGGCGGTGGATCCTGAAGATGCAGATTTGCTGGAGGATTTGATTCTGGTGGCAGTTCAGCAGGCGCTTGAAAAGGCAAAGGAGCTTTCTGATCAGGAAACTTCCCGCATTACTGGCGGAATGTCTTTTCCTGGAATGTCTTAGGAGGACGCGTTGGCCGGTGAGGGACTTCTCGGGGAACTGATCGATGCATTTTCTGGTTTGCCAGGGATCGGCCAGAAGAGTGCCGAACGGCTTGCCTATCACATCCTCAAGACGCCTCGCGAAGAGGCGATGTTGATTGCCGAGGCGATCCGTCGAGTCAAGGACGATCTGCGCCGCTGTTGTGTTTGCCAGGACATCAGCGAAGAAGAGATTTGCGTCATTTGTGGCGATGAGAGTCGCGACCGCAGCCGAATCTGCGTGATTGAACAACCGAAAGATCTTCGAGCCATAGAACAGAGTGGCTCCTACCGAGGACTTTACCATGTTCTTGGCGCTTCATTTTCTCCGCTGGAACAACGTGGGGCAGAGCAAATTGCCCTTCACAAGTTGGTCGAGCGGAGTCGTTCGGATGAAGTGGAAGAGGTGATACTCGCCACAAATCCGGATTTTGAAGGAGATGGAACCGCATTGCTTGTGACCGAAGCTCTTTTGGAAGCTGAGGTCCAGGTTACAAGACTCGCACGAGGTTTGCCTTCCGGTGGTCAGATCGAATATATGAACCGTAGCATTCTTCGTGATGCTGTCGAGGGCCGGAGTTCCTTTGAGACGGTCAAGGAAGAAGAATGATGAAGATAGCGGAATACAGCTTCTCAGGATCGGTGAAGATTCTGTTGCTATTCACGTGGATTCTTTTTCTGAATGCACCGCTACTCGCTCAGTCAACCCTGAGTGGGAATGGTTCGCATGTGACTCTTCTTCCTCTTCGCGATGCAGTGCCGGTTGATATCGATTGGTTTTCTGCTTTTCTGGAGATCAATAATCAGAATTCAGATACGGACGGTGTCTTTGATATCGTTATAAAGTTCATGTCTTCAGAGAATGTTGACGATTTGCTCTGGCGCGGAACTGTGTCAGTTGGGGCGGGTGAACAGGTCAAGCAGTTGATTGGAATCCCGGTTAACTGGGATTGGGTTTCTCGCTGGCGGGACGATCTTTCAATCCGATTTCATGTTTCCCGTAACGGTGTTCCATTACGAGTTCAAGGGCGCGGTCTTCGGGGGCCTGGGGGAGAACTTGTCGGAAATGGAGCAGCTACTGGGCCGATCTATGATGAGGAATGGTTTTCTCGGCACAGTTTTGACAACAATCAAAATCCTACGGATCTCGTGATTCTTGACGTTGGAAATGCGAATGCCAGTGGGCTGGATAATTCTACCAAGTCGTATCTGGCCGGGACACATGTTTCACAGGGAAACGCACAATCTCGAAAAACTCTTCGACGTATACCCACAGAGTTCCGGTGTTTGCCCCAGTCATTGCCGACCAGTCGTGAGGGACTTTTGGGAGTCGATATTGTTTTCCTGTCAGGACTCGATCCAGAAGACTTCTCACTGGGACAACGACAGGCCTTGAGGGGGGCTGTAAAAGCGGGATTAATTGTTGTCCTGAAACCCGATGGGAAAGGGCGTGGGCTCCGCTGGTTACCCGGTGAGCCGCTTGAGCCCGTGGTAGAGCTCGATGCGGACGGTAAAGAAGTCGTGCGCTTTCAGATCGGCGGGAAAGCACCAAAAAGATTGACCGCTGATTGCGTTTCGGTGGCACAGGGGATGGGGCAATGGTTGGTCCTCGAAAAAGCCAATGGCCCCTGGGAGTTGCCGACCGTGAATGGTCTCCGACACCCATGGCATCTGGGAAGTGCGCGAGCAAGATTAGAGAGTGGTTTTCCATTTCGTGATTTTCTCGAGGAGCTCGATAGCCGTGCAAGGCCTGCGGATCCAATGCGATTGATTCTTTTCCTTGGGCTTTTGTATGTGTGTGTTTTATGGCCGAGCATCGGTGTCTATCTGAAAAAACGAAAAAAGTTACCGCATATGGTGTGGTTGCAGCCGATGGTGGGAATCAGCTGTATCCTTTTGATTTTTGTAATTTCGACGATTCGGCTGGGCGTTTTGCCACGAATCGATACAGAAGTCGTAGTGGTTCGCTTTCCCGGAGAAGATCATGCGGTTGCATATGTCATCGAAAGTTCTTATTCCCCACTGGGCGGAAAGACGGAACTCTCTTCTACCGAGACTCTTCCACCAGCACCGCTCCAGATCGGGGCCAGTACCCAGAACTTCACTTTTCAGTGGAGCCTGGATGGATCGACCCAGGTTTCTTGTGATCGAAAGATTCGAACGATCAGCCATGTGGTCAGATGCGATGTAATTGAAGTCGCACCCACGGTTCGGAAGGTCTTCATGAACGAAGGCATCTCTGGTGATGGGGGGCGAGAGATCTTTGAGAAACTGTTGGCCAGTGAATCTGGTACCAAAGCGTCTTTGGTTTCAATTGTGGGAGACCCACAGCATCGTCATTACTCCAATCGCATGGATGGCACAGAAATCGTTTGTCGAGGGTTAGAGAGAACTACTGCTGGATTGTTTTTCGATGACTTCTCAATGGAAAGATTGGATGTGAAGCCAGAAACCAGTCTTACCGTGATGGATGCTGCAACGACGAAGCATACTGAGGATCCACGATGAGTTTGACCACTACCCCGATTATCCAGGTTCGTGATCTGACGATGGAGTTTTCCAAGAAGAAAGCTGTTGCCGGTATCTCCTTCGATGTTCCTCGTGGGGTAATTCACGGATTTATTGGTCCCAATGGTGCTGGAAAGACAACAACCATTCGTATCCTTGCTTCGTTGCAGATCCCTACTTCAGGTGGGGCCTGGATCGATGGGGCCAATGTTGTCACAGAACCAGAAGAGGTTCGTCGTCGACTGGGATACATGCCTGATTACGTTGGCGTCTATGAGGGTTTATCGGTTTCTGAGTATCTCGAATTTTTTGCCATGGCTCATCGGTTACCGCAAGCCCGACGACGCGCTTCCATTTCAGATGTTGTTGAGTTGACAGATTTGGGTCAATTGCTGGAGACAGAGGTCCATGTTCTGTCGAAGGGTATGCGACAACGTCTTTGTCTCGCTCAAACGTTACTCCATGAGCCAGATCTCCTGATCCTCGATGAACCTGCCAGTGGACTTGACCCACGGGCAAGAATCGAATTTCGTGGTTTGTTGACCGAGTTACGCCGATTGGGGAAAACAATTTTTCTTTCCAGTCATATTTTGTCGGAGCTCTCTCCGATTTGTGATTCGGTCAGCATTATCGAGAAGGGGGTACTGGTCGCAGACGGGTCCCTGGAAGAGATTCAGATGAAGTTGCGAGGTTCCTCTGTCGCTTACAAGGTCAATCTCCTCAAGGAATCTCCGGATGTGGAATCAATCCTTCGCGAGATCCCACAGGTAGGAGCAGTTCTACTGGAGGGACGAATGCTCCGTTTTGACTGGGACGGCGATGACGACGAGATCCATCTGGTATGGGGAGCATTGGCGGCCAGGAAAGTAGCTTTCACAGGAGTTCGCCGTGAAGAAGATGATCTCGAGAATCTTTTCATGAGTTTGACCTCCGGGGAGGTCCAATGAGTCAGTTGAATCGATCGGCCGGCATGGGACTGGCAATCCTTCAGAAAGAATTGATCGTCAGAATGCGACGATTTCGCTCATTGATCGTGCAGCTGATTTTTGCAGCGATACTCGGAGGAGCGATGTGGCTGTTTTCGCTCACTGCGGCATATAGCTTCGGCTATTCGCCAGAAGATCACGCCCAGGAGCTGGTCGTCCTCTACTTTGGGTTACAGGCTACCGTTATTTTCTTAGTCATTCCGGCATTAGGAGCGGTGAGTATCACCACTGAAAAGCTCGGTCGTACCTGGGATCTACTAGTGGGGACTGATCTATCGCCAGGAGAGATCGTACGAGGGAAATTACTGGGAATACTGAGTATCACGTTTTACTTCTTGTTGCTTCCTGCTCCGCTTCTGGCATTGACGACCTTGTTCGGTGGTGTATCGATTGGTTCGATTCTTTTTGAGTATCTGGTGCATATGCTACTGGCCGCCCTTTTGGGGAGTGTCTCCATCTTCTCGTCTGCGGCTTCCAAGGGGACAGTGCGCGCATTGCTACAAGTCTATCCAGTGATAGGGTTTTCGATGCTTGGCTTCATGGGGTTTCTTGCCAATGAAGTTTATAGTGATGGGTACCTGTTGCTCGATTATCTGCTGGTGACCGGGGTCGTTCCGGAAGTTTGGCTGGTAACGTTGGCCATAATTGCGTTTGTGTTTTTTGGATCATTGCAGGGGGCTACCTATTTTCTTTCTGGAAAAGAGTCGGCACGAGAAATCCCGATTCGAATTCTTTACATGCTGTTGTTCTTGACTCTTGGGGCTATTTTTACGTATTCGTTTATTATGTATACTTCTCCCACGAGTCGTTCATTTTCATTAAGCGGAGATTTTGGCTGGATCATAGTCGCGTTTGCGCTGATTACGCCGGTCAGTTTGTTGAGGCTTGCAGGGTCGGAAACCAGGGTGCCTTTACGTGTAGCTCAAATTTATCAAAGAAAAAACCTGCGGACGAAACTTGGATATTTCATTTTTCCCGGGGGGATCCGGAATCTCGCCTACGCTGTATTTTGCTATTCAATAATGCTGGCGATGGCGCTTTATTTTTATAATTACGAGCAAAGTTTGGTCAGTGGAGTTTCGCTCAATTTCGATACGGAGCGTTACGCTGCTGATATGTCGCGATTTGAATCTCAAATGTATTTGAGCGTTCTGTGGGGTATGTCACTGCTAGGGATGTGCTGGTTCTTTGCACAACTGGGATTCGGTGGTGTGGTCAGTGCTGTCCTTACTTTTGGAATTCATGTCGCACTGGCAATGTTTGTCATCACAGTAACCATTGCTGCAGGACTGCCAGAATCCGGTATGCTAACATTATCTTTACTGTCACCACCAATGGTCGTGGTTGCGCTCGGATCTGGAGAAGCAATATCTCAAACGCAGATCTATTATGCGAGCTTGTCGAGTATCGGAATCTTCTTGGTTTGTCTTGTGGCTGGGATTCTGGTTGCCAGGGCCAAGAAAAATCCGATATTCCTGGTGGCCAGGCCAGGGTTGGATGCGCTCTATCTTGATTTACCAGAGGAGTCAGCATGATCCATCGCGGCTCGATCTTTTTGCTGTTCGCCATGTTCGTTGTCGGACCCATTTGGGCGGATGTTTTGGAATTGAAAGATGGAAGGCGATTAGAGGGGAAGATCCTCTCCGAGACGGCCTCTGAGGTGAAGATCGAGGTTCTGATCGGTCGATCTCGTGCAAAAATGACGATCGCTCGTAAAGATATAGAAAGAATCGTCATCTCTGCGCTTCCTGACGTAGAGTTTCGAAAGAAACTAGAAGCGCTAGATCCTGCCGATATGGCTGCTCATCTTGCTCTCATTGCCTGGTGTGAAGAGAAGAAACTTTTGGATCAGATCAAAGTGGTTCGGGCTCGACTCGCGTCTGTGGGAATTGCAGCGAAAAAGAAGGCCCATCCTGCGACATGGTGCCGGCCCTGCGACACCATGGGGAAAGTTGAGTGCACCGGTTGTGCTGGCAAAGGTGTTCTGCAAGAACCCTGTCAACGTTGCGCCGGTGGTGGAGGGCTTGAATGCCGAACCTGTGTTCTCAAGGAAGACGGACTACTTGATTGTCGCCGGTGTGGAGGAGCAGGGGTCTACGAAAGATTTGATCCCAGCAAGGGTCGTAAAGTAAAGACTCGTTGTGGTGATTGTAGTGGCAAGGGGAAGGTCGAATGTCCCACTTGCAAAGGAAAGCGAAAAGCCCCCTGCAAGGATTGCAAGGGCAAGGGCGGTAGTCCTGTCCCATGCGAAAAATGCGCAGGGAAAAAGAAGATGGCTTGTCAGCCGTGCGAGGGTTCGGGGATCACGATGGATGCATCTGGAAAGAAGCCGACTCCGGAGGTCAAGGAAGTAAAGCCTAAACCTCGCAAGAAGCCCGTGATTGAAGCGGATCCCTTTGGCAAGTAGCTTGGTTTCCGAGGCTAGGATTCCAGATCGATGACCAGTAAGGCTGCGCCGGCAGCCACTGCATCTCCCTCAGTCACCTGGATACTGAGAACTTTTCCCGCCACAGGTGCAGAAATCTCGTTCTCCATTTTCATCGCTTCCAGAATAATGAGTGGGCTTCCCTGTTCGATCTCATCGCCTGATTTGACCATGATTTCCCGAACGATTCCGGGCATGACACTCTGAACAAT